>NZ_VFUE01000001.1:0-518862 GCF_006441495.1 Mesorhizobium sp. B2-6-4 | reverse complement strand
ACAAGGACGGCACCATGATGCTGCTCGGCGACGCCAAGAAGATGACCGAGGAAATCGTCAAGGCCATGGATCACTGACCCGGTCAGATCGTCCGCATGAAGAAGCCCGGCTCGCCGGGCTTCTTCAGTTTTGGACTTGGGACGATGTTCAACGGCTGGTCAGGAACACGGCCTCCTCGTCGTCGCGCTGCCTGCCGCCGAGGGCGGCCGCGGCGCTGGCGATGAAGGCGCCGATGACCAGCGACAGGGCGCCGAGAAGCGCAAATGTGGCGCTCGCCTTCCTGGCGGTATCGGCCGCCTGCTGGGCCTTGGCCTTGGCGTCCTGCGCCTTTGCCAGCAGCGTATCGACACGCGTCTTGGCGTCTGCTTCCGACAGGCCGGTGCGTGCCGCGACCAGCTGCGACAGGTATGTCTTGTCCTCGGGCGAAACCTCGCCAGCCGCAGCGCTGGCGACCAGGATGCGCGATGCCTGCGCCGCCGCCGCCGCGTCGTTTTGCGGATTGGCTGCCGCCAGTCTCGCCGCGTCCGCCGGCCTGAACAACGAGTCCACCAGATAGGATGTGGCATTGTCCGTCGATGCCCCGCCTGCATTGGCCGATGCACCGGCCGAAGCGCCCTGGGCGGCGCCGGCGGCCACGCTGGATACAGCCTGGACGCCGGAACCCACAGCCGCCGACAGCGCCGAGCCGAGTACGCCGACAACCAGCAGCGTCGCCAGCGCCCATGCCAGGAAGCCATGAGCCGTATCCCGGAAATAAACCTCGTCGGTATGCACGCCCACCCATTTGGTGCGCAGCCGGCCGGCAAGATAGCCACCGAGGCCGGATGACAGCCATTGCACGACGATCAGCCAGACCGCGGTCGAAACCGCGAAGCTGGTGATAGAGGCGCTTGAGCCCGACCATGGCGAGACCATGCTCAACCCCAGGCCGGAGCCGAGCAGCATCAGGATGAAGGTCAATGTCGAGGCGGCGAAGGCACCGGCGATGATCGGACCCCAGCTGATAGCGGTGGCGGACGATTCCACCGCGCCGGGATCATCCGTGATCGACAGGGTGGACTGCATGACAGCCCCCTATCGCGCGAAAAGCATGATGAGAAGGATGATCGGGATTGGAACCCCGAGTAACCAGAGCAAGATGCCGCGTCCCATGGGAGCCTCCTTCGCCAGGAATTGTGATCGATACTGTCACAATGCTGGAAAGAAGCTTCCGTTCCGGCGGTTCGAATGAATCTCGCAAGGGAAACACTGGCGCGACCGACGCGCGCCAATGGTCCCGGGATGACTCCGGATTAAATGTCCAGATTGGCCACCGACAGCGCGTTGTCCTGGATGAACTCGCGCCGCGGCTCGACCTCGTCGCCCATCAGCCGCGAGAACAGGCTGTCGGCGTCGGTGGCGTCGTTCACCTTGACCTGCAGCAGCGAACGCACGTTCGGATCGAGCGTGGTTTCCCAAAGCTGCTCGGCGTTCATCTCGCCCAGGCCCTTGTAGCGCTGCATGGTCAGGCCCTTGCGGCCGGTCGCGAACACCGCGTTGAGCAGTGCCAACGGTCCCGAGATGGGTTCCGAGACATCCTTGCGGCGCAGCACGGGCGGCGCTCCATAGACGTCGCTGAGCCGCTGCGCGTAGCGGTCGAGCTGTCGCGCATCGGCTGAATTGATCAACGCCATATCGAGATGGGCGTATTCCTTGACGCTGCGCACCGTGCGTTCGAACACATAGCCGCCGATACCCTCATTCGAAGTCGACATCCGGCCGGTCCAGCCGCGCTCGGTGTCCTCGGCAATGATGTCGAGACGTTGCGCGATCCGCTCCGCCATCGCATTGGCGCGGCCAAGATCGGCGACGACGTCGGCATTGAGGCCGCCGGCGATCGCCGCCTGCTCCACGACGCCTCTGTTGTAGCGCGTGTGCAGGCCGTTGATGAGCTGGCGCACGGCGAGCGCATCGTCGATCGCCGCCCGCAGGTCCTGTCCGGCGCGAACCTCGCCGGAGCCGAGCGTGAGCGAGGCTTCTTCCAGTCCCGAGCCGATCAGGAATTCCTCGAACGCGCTTTCGTTCTTGATGTATTGCGAGCTCTTGCCGCGCGTCACCTTATAAAGCGGCGGCTGGGCGATATAGAGATGGCCGCGTTCGATCAATTCCGGCATCTGCCGGAAGAAGAAGGTGAGCAGCAACGTCCTGATATGCGCGCCGTCGACATCGGCGTCGGTCATCAGGATGATCTTGTGGTAGCGCAGCTTGTCGGCGTTGAATTCGTCCTTGCCGATCGACGTGCCGAGCGCGGTGATCAGCGTGCCGATCATGTCGGAACTGAGCATGCGGTCGAAGCGGGCGCGCTCGACATTGAGAATCTTGCCGCGCAGCGGCAGGATGGCCTGGTTCTGGCGCGAGCGGCCGCCCTTGGCGGAGCCGCCGGCCGAATCGCCCTCGACAATGAAGATCTCGGACTTCGCCGGATCGCGTTCCTGGCAGTCGGCAAGCTTGCCGGGCAGCGAGGTGACGCCCAGCGAGGTCTTGCGGGTGATGTCGCGCGCCTTGCGCGCGGCCTCGCGCGCCGCCGCGGCCTGGATCACCTTCTCGACCACGACCTTGCCTTCGCTCGGATGTTCTTCGAGCCAGGTGCCGAGCGCCTCGTTGACCAGCCCTTCGACCACGGGCCGGACTTCCGAGGAGACCAGCTTGTCCTTGGTCTGCGAGGAGAATTTCGGGTCGGGAACCTTGACCGACAGTACTGCCGTCAGTCCCTCGCGGCAATCGTCGCCGATCAGCGAGACCTTTTCCTTCTTGGTCAGGCCCGAGGAATCGCCATATCCGGTGATCTGACGCGTCAGGGCGCCGCGAAAACCGGCGAGATGGGTGCCGCCGTCGCGCTGCGGGATGTTGTTGGTGAAGGCCAGCACATTCTCGTGGTAGCTGTCGTTCCACCACATGGCCACTTCGACGGTGATGCCGTCGCGCTCGGCCCTGATGGCGATCGGTTTGTCGATCAGCGGTTTCTTGACCCGGTCGAGATATTTGACGAATTCCTCCAGGCCGCCATCATAGTGCAGCTCATGCCGCACGACGTCGGCGTGGCGGGCGTCGGTCAGCACGATGCGCACGCCCGAATTCAGGAACGCAAGCTCGCGCAGCCGATGCTCCAGCGTGCCGAAATCGAATTCGACCATCGTGAAGGTCTCGGACGACGGAAAGAAGGTGATCTCGCTGCCGCTGCGGCCTTCATAGGTGCCGGGCTGCTTGTCCTGTTCGTAGGTGCCGGTAACGCTCAGCGGCGCGTCGGCATTGCCGTGTGTGAAGCTCATCTCGAAGATCTTGCCATTGCGGCGGATCTTGAGCTTCAGCCAGGCCGACAGGGCGTTGACCACAGAGACGCCGACGCCGTGCAGGCCGCCGGACACTTTGTAGGAGTTCTGGTCGAACTTGCCGCCGGCATGCAGCTGCGTCATGATCACTTCGGCTGCCGAAATGCCTTCGCTGGGATGGATATCGGTGGGAATGCCGCGCCCATTGTCGATGACGGTGACCGAACCGTCGGGATTGAGCGTCACCGTGACGAGATCGGCATGACCGGCCAGTGCCTCGTCGATGGCGTTGTCGACGACCTCATAGACCATGTGATGCAGGCCCGAACCGTCATCGGTGTCGCCGATATACATGCCGGGCCGTTTGCGGACGGCATCCAAGCCCTTCAAAACCTTGATGGAATCTGCGCCGTATTCGGCTTCGGCGCCGTTGGCGTTCTCAGTCTGGTCGCTCATGAAAACCTGTTGTCTAGAGGCGGCTAGTGGAGCGCGAAAAATCGCCCCCGAATCGCGCTTTCAATATTGCCTAGATATAGGCGTTAAAGGTGGTTTTTCCAAGGTTTGCAGGCATTTCCGGGCGGAAAAGCGCACCGTCGGCCAGCTATTGGCGAGAGGCTTTGACCTTAGCCAGCCGGTCGCGCAGGAATTTTGATCGTGAACTTCTATCTTGGCGCCGGCTGCCCCTTCTGCCCGCTCGGCATTGGCAGGGTCGCCAGCCGCCAGAGCTTGCGCAAGTGCCTTCCGCCGCCGCGACGACGGCGATCAAAAAGCACCGGCAGCAAAGCGCATGGCAAACGCAGGCCGAACCGCCCACGGTTCGGTCGTTTGCCGACATTCCGCCTGTCTACGGCGCGGGCGAGCCGGCTTGCATCAGCCGGCGCGCATCGGCTTCAGCGCCTCGCTCCAGCGCAGCAACTCCTCCAGCATGGTTCTTGCCCCGCCCTGCACCTGCTCGCTCGCTTCGAAGGAGCCGTCGGTCCCCAGCAGCTTCTGGTACAGCGGCAGCGCGATGCCTTCCGGAACCGGCATGACGCCGACGGAGGTCAGCAGCGGCTTGAGCGCCTGTGCCGCGCGCAGGCCACCGGAAACGCCGCCATAGCTGAAGATGGCGGCGGGCTTGTATTTCCATTCGCGCGAGAGATAGTCGATCGCGTTCACGATGGCCGGTGCGACGAAGTAATTATATTCCGGTGCCACGAAGACGAAAGCGTCGGCGGCATCGACGGCCTTCGACCAGGCCTTGGTATGATCGTTCAGGTAGTTGCCGAGCCTGGGATGGTGCGGCTCGTCCAGCACCGGCAGATCGAAGGCGGCGATGTCGGTCAGCACCGGTTCGAACTTGCCGTGCTCGCGCGCGAACCGCTCCAGCCAGTGAGCGAAAACCGGCCCGGCCCGGCCCGGCCGGGTGCTGCCGATGATGATGTTCAACTGGTGCTTCAAGGCGGGCTCCTTCGATTGACGGTATCTGTTGGTGACTGTGACCTACGGCAGAGCGCCGTCATGGACAAGACCGCGCCGTTTGGCGAGCGGTCACAATCAGATGATGGGAGCATCGCTCCGTCCCGTCGGGGCACGGGCTTTTATCGTCAGGCCACATGGACGCGCCGTGCGTCAGTCACTACATCGAACGGAGGCAAGGACTAGCGCGACGCGCTTGCCAGCGGAGCAGCCATGGACACTCAGCCCGCCCCCTTCGTTCCGCCGGCGCCGAGGCCGCGCACATCGCCGCCCTCGACGCTGGAGATGATGCGCATCGTCTACCGCAACCCGCTCGAGCTGTGGGGAGAGCCGACCTACAACGAGCCCTGGATCTCGGTGAACGGCGTCGGTGGACCGCTGGTCATCGCCAATGACCCGGGGCTCATTCGCCATGTCCTGGTCGACAATGCCAGGAACTACAAGATGGCGACGGTGCGCCAGCTCATCCTGCGGCCGATCCTGCGCGACGGCTTGCTGACGGCCGAAGGCGAGGTCTGGAAGCGTTCGCGCAAGGCGATGGCGCCGGTGTTCACGCCGCGTCACATCTTTGGTTTCGCGGGACCGATGCTCAAGCGCACGCTTGAATTCGCCTCCCGCTACGAGGATGGCGGCATCTCCGACATTGCCCACGACATGACGCTGCTGACCTACGACATCCTGGCCGAGACGCTGTTCTCCGGGGAAATCGCGGGGGAGCCGGGCAGTTTCGCCAAGGAGATCGACCGGCTGTTCGAGACCATGGGCCGCGTCGATCCGCTAGACCTGCTGCGCGCGCCCGAATGGCTGCCGCGGCTTACCCGCATCCGCGGCCGCAAGACCATGGCCTATTTCCGCAAGATCGTCAGCAATACGGTCAAGATACGCGAACAGAGACTCAGGCGCGATGCCGATGCCGTGCCGCAGGATTTCCTGACCCTCCTGCTCAAGGCCGAGGGGCCGGACGGGCTGACACGCTCGGAAGTCGAGGACAACATCATCACCTTCATCGGTGCCGGCCATGAGACCACGGCGCGAGCCTTGGGCTGGACGCTCTATTGCCTGGCCGAGGCGCCATGGGAGCGGGAAAAGATCGAGCGCGAGATCGATGCCGTGCTGGCGCGCGAGCCCGATCCGACCAGATGGCTGGACGCCATGCCGCTCACCCGCGCCGCCTTCGACGAGGCGCTCAGGCTCTATCCGCCGGCGCCGTCGATCAACCGCGAGCCGATCGAGCCGGAGAACTGGAGGGATCTCCACATCCCGGGGCGCGCGGCCGTGCTGGTCATGCCTTGGGTCGTCCACCGTCACAGGAAGCTGTGGGACAGGCCGGACGCGTTCATGCCGGAGCGGTTCCATCCGGGCAACCGCGAAAAGATCGACCGCTTTCAGTATCTGCCGTTCGGCGCCGGGCCGCGCGTCTGCATCGGCGCCAGCTTCGCCATGCAGGAAGCGATCATCGCGCTCGCCGTCCTGCTGTCGCGTTTCCGCTTCGATTCCATCGCGCAAACCAGGCCGTGGCCGGTCCAGAAGCTGACCACCCAGCCGCAAAGCGGGCTGCCCATGCGGATCACTTCGCGCCTGTAATCGCCCGCCGTCGGCCTATGTTCAGACCGCCGGTTTGCGCTGGAACTGGCCGGCCGCGCGAAAACGCCAGAGATAGCTTGGCAGGATCGTGCCGAGCGCCTGCGGCTGGATGCCGAGGCCGGCAAGCGTGCGGTTGGCCCTGGCGGCCTCCTCCGACACGACATTATGCTCGCGCAATTGCAGCACCTGGTCCTTGGTCAGCAGCGGGTTGGGCAAGAGGCCCAGGATCGACGCCTGCAGGTTCGCCACCCACCACGGCACCGGAACCAGTAGGCGCTTGCGCTCGATCACCGCGAGCATTTCCTGCATGCTTTCCTTGAAAGTAAGCACCTGCGGGCCGCCAAGCTCGTAGATCTGACCGCCCTTGACCTTGCCATCGACCGAGCGCGCCACCGCTTCGGCGACGTCGCCGACATAGACCAGCTGGAACTTGGTGTGGCCGCCGCCGATCAGCGGCAGTGCCGGCGAATAACGCGCCATGTTGGCGAAGCGGTTGAAGAAACTATCTTCCGGTCCGAAATTGATCGACGGCCGCAGGATCACGGCGTCCTTGATCGTCTCCAGAACGGCCTTTTCACCAAGCGCCTTGGTGCGTGCATAGTTGGATGCGGCTTCCAGGTCGGCGCCCAGGGCCGAAATATGGGTCAGGCCGGCGCCCGCTGCGCGTGCCGCTTCGGCCACGGCGCGAGCGCCGAATTCGTGCACGGCCGTGAATTTCTGCCGCCCGCTCTCATGCAGCACGGCAACCAGGTTGACGACATGATCGGCGCCCTGCACGGCGCGATCGACCGACCAGCGCACGCGCACATTGGCCTGCACGGGCTGGATCTGGCCGACATTGCCGAGCGGCTGCAAATGGCCGGCGAGATCGGGCCGGCGGCAGGCGACCCTGATGCGATAGCCGCGCTTGGCCAAGGCCCGCACCACGTGGCGGCCGACAAAGCCCGACCCGCCGAAAATGACGACGAGCTTGGGGGTCTGCAGGATTTCGGTCATGGCTGGCTCCGGCGCTCGAAAGCTTGGCTGAAGCCGTTTCATAATCCGTTTCGCGTCAAACGCAAAGGGTGACGCGTCGTCGCTGTGAAGCGGCTTTCCCAGGAAAAACAGCTTGGGAATTGCATCAGGACAAATGCGCTTCAGAACGCCTTGCCTGACGCAGAAAACCCCGCCGAGGCGGGGTTTTCCGGATGACATCCATGCGAAGCCAGGGGCCGACGGAGCGGCCTGACCTGAGACGGTATCAGGAGGGCGTGAAGCAAGTACGCCCACCCCAGCCCTGGACATCCGACATGGTGCCACCGACCTTCTTGCAGGCCGCGATGAAATCGGTGCTGCAACTGGCGAATTTCGCGTGACCGTTCTTGCAATAGTGGTCCTCGGTAGCGCCGCCGCCCGGCGCGGCAATGACGCCTGGACTGGACGGCTTGACCGGCGCGGCCTTCAGGTTGGCCGCCTGGGTCGCGCCCATGAACGAGCCGAGGAGAAGGACTGCGGTCAGAATGGTTGTCTTGGTGCTGGTCATGGTGGTATCCTTTCATTGAGGTTGGGCTTTCCGGGACGCGAAGGGCATGCCTTGGCGTGGAGCAGGTTTCGATGTGACTTGCTGTTCCCCCGGTCTGAATCGGGCAAGCTCATCCTGCCCTGGACAGGCATTGGTCGCCCCGACGCTCGAAAAGGTTCAGACCGCGCGCGAAAAAAACACGCATGGCCATGCCGCGGGCAGGCGCCGGCAGCTGATGAGCTGAAAAGAAGAATTTATTTCAGGCCGAATAGCGCTCGGCGAATTCGGAAATGCGCTGCACCACGGCCTTGGAGACCTTGATGCCCCGTGCCGCGGCCTTCTCCGCCGCCTCGGCCCGGGAGCGGCCCGGTATGTGCACGCCGTAGCGCCGGCGCAGCCGGTCGAGCTGATCCTTCATCCGCTGCTCGAAATCCGGATCGAGCAGCTTGGGCTCGACGGCCAGCACGAACAGGCCGGTGCCGGGATTGTCCGGGCCGCCGGTGAACCAGGGCGCATCGAGCGACCAGTTTGCCCCCGACAGACCCGCCGCCAGCACCTCGACCATCAGCGCGATGTTGGCGCCGCGCTGGCCACCGAAGGCGAGCATGGCCCCCTTCATGGCTGCGGCCGGATCTGTAGTGGGATTGCCGCTGGCATCGAGCGCCCAGCCTTCGGGGATCTTCTTGCCGTCCTCGGCCGCCTTGCGGATATTGACGAAGGCGGTGGCGCTCGACGACTGGTCGATGACCAGCGGCGGACCGTCGGCGGCGGGTGCGGCGAAGGACATCGGGTTGGTGCAATAGACCGGCTTGACCGAGCCCGAACCGGCAAGCACGGCGGGACCGTTGGTGGCGGCGAAGGAGACTAGCCCCTGCGCTGCCAGCCTTCCGGTAAAGTAGCCGAGGGCGCCGCATGTATAGGCATTCTTCTGCGAAAAGATGGCGACGCCGAACAGTCTTGCCGCCTTGGCGAGCTCGTCGAGCGTGCGGTCGAAGCCGGTATGCGCCAGCCCGCCTTGCGCATCGGAAAGATAGACTGCTAGCGCCGGCCGGGTGATCACCGGCTCGGCATTGCCGTCGATGCGGCCGGCCTCCAGCGCTTCGAGATAGTCGATGAAATGCGACAGCCCGACGGTCGAGAGTCCTTCCGCCTCGGCCGATATGATCGAGGCGGTGAGCGATTGCGCCGCTTCCTCGTTGGCGCCCGCACCCAGCGCCGCCATGCGGCACAGCCCGGTTGCCTGTTCGAGACTGAGTTGCATGGCGACTGCCTTTAGTGAGTGGTGAGTAGTGAGTAGTCAGCAATGGGTGGTGGCGACTAGCCACTTCCTACTCACTAACCCCTACTCACTAGGTCCCTAGCCGATCTTGTTCGGAATCCGCGCCTCGATCCTGCCGAAGGCGAAGACCAGAATGCCGGTGATCGCCATATAGATCAAGGCAAGCAGCAGCAAGGGCTCATAGGTGAGGTAAGTGTCCTGTCTGACCTTCGACGAAACGGCGAAGATGTCGATGACGCTGATGGTAGCCACCAGCGGCGTCGATTTCAACTGCAGCACGGTTTCCCCCGTCAGCGTCGGCAGCGCCCGGTAGAAGGCCTGCGGCAGCCAGATACGCCGGAAGATCTTCCAGCGGCTCATGCCGAACGCACGTGCGGCTTCGAGCTGCCCCTTCGGCACGCCGGCAAAGGCGCCGCGCATCACTTCGCCTTCGTAACCCGCGAAGGAGAGCGTCAGCGCCAGGACGGCGTAAGGCCATGCCTGCCTGAGATAGGGCCACATCCAGGATTCGCGGATCCACGGATATTGCGGAAACAACGAACCCAGCCCGTAGTAGAGCAGCCACAGCTGTAACAGCAGCGGCGTTCCCCTGATGACGGTGCAGAAGACCTTCGCCGGCGCCGCGAACCAGATCGGGCCGCCAGCCTGTGCCAATCCGACCGGCACGGCGATCAGGAAGCCCAACAGACAGGTGACGGCCAGGATCCACAGCGCGCGCCAGATGCCGAGCAGGGCCAGGCCGTAATATTGCGGCAGCCAGTCCCAGCGCATGAAGAACGCAGCGGACAGCACCAGCCCCAGCGCAATCAGGATCAGCACGATACGATGCGGCTGCAGCCAGAGCGAGGCGCGGGCCGCGCTGTTGATGATGGCCGCTTCGCTCGCCATCAGCGCGCCTCCTTGATCGACGGCATGCCGCGCCGCGCCCATTTCTCGACGCGACCAAGGACGAGGTTCGAAAACAGCGTCACGGCCAGATAGAGCATGCCGGCCGCGAGATAGAATATCAGGTAGGCCTTGGTGACGCCCGCCGCCTGCCGCGTCGCCAACGTCAGTTCGAAGAAACCGACCACGGCCAGCAGCGCCGTATCCTTGGTGGCGATCAGCCAGAGATTGGCGAGACCCGGAATGGAGAAGGGCAGCATTGCCGGCAACGTGATGCGCCGCAAGAGAAGGCCGGGAGACATGCCGTAAGCGCGGGCGGCTTCGATCTGGCCTTGCGGGACGGCAAGGATGGCGCCGCGTATGACCTCGGTCGAGTAGGCGCCCTGGACGAAACCGAGCACCGCGATGCCGGCCACCAGCCCGCTGATGTCGACGCGCTGATAGCCCATGGCGGTCAGCATCTGGTTTATCAGGTCGGTACCGGCGTAGTAGAGGAGCAGGATCAGCACCAGTTCCGGTACCGCGCGCACGATGGTCGTGTAGACCGCCAGCAGGTCGCGCACCACGGGGCCGCCATAAAGCTTGCCATAGGCACCGCCGGTTCCGATCAACAGTCCGACGATCGTGGCGCCGACGGCGATCTCAAGCGAATGCAGCAGCCCAAGCATGAGCGTCCCGCCCCAGCCGACGGGCGCGGGCGACAGGAGTTCGATGATGCCGGCCGCAGAGGCCGGAAGAAATGAATCGATCAGCTTCGCCCCCGGATTGCTGGCTCAATCCGCCGGCGCAAGCCGCCGGCGGCAAGGGTGCGTGGGAAAGGTCGGGTTGGAGGACTTGGCGTCAGTGCCTTGTCTTCCAGCCCATGCGATGGTCGTCAGTCCGACTGCGTGGCACCAACGCGTCAGTCCGGCTGCATGGCATCGCCACGTCAGTTCGACTGCGCGCCGCTGCCACCATATATGTCGAAATCGAAGTATTTCTTCGAGATCTCGTCATACTTGCCATTGGCGCGGATCGCCTTGATGCCGGCGTTGATCTTTTCCTTCAGCTCGGTGTCTTCCTTGCGCACGCCGGCGCCAACGCCCGGTCCGAGCACTTCGTCGTCCGGAGCCACCATGCCCTTCAGGTCGCAGCAGGCTTTGCCCTGGTCGGTCTTGAGGAACTCGCCAAGCGCGATGGAATCGGCCTGGACCGCATCGAGGCGCCCGGCGGCAAGGTCGTTGTTGGCCTCGTCCTGCGTCTGGTACTCCTTGATCTCGGATGCCGTGGCGCCGAAATGCTTCTTGGCGTAGACGGCATGCACGGTCGATACCTGGACGCCCAGGATCTTGCCCTTGAGATCGTCCGGCGCGGAGCCGAATTTCTGGTCCTTCGGTCCGATGATCGCCGTCGGCGTGTTGTAGTACTTATCCGAGAAGTCGATCGTCTTCTTGCGTTCGTCGGTGATCGACATCGAAGAGACGATAAGGTCGATCTTCTTGGTGGTCAGCGCCGGGATGATGCCGTCCCAGGCGACGGGCGTGATGACGCAGTCGAGCTTCTCCTCGGCGCAGACGGCGTCGATGAACTCGATCTCCCAGCCGACCCATTTGCCCGAAGCATCCGGCGAGGTGAACGGCGGATACGGCTCGGCGGCGATGCCGATCTTGACCGGATCGGCCTTGGCCACGCCGATGGCGGCGACGCCGAGCAGCAGCGCTGCGGCGAACGTCTTCAGAACAGTCTTCATTTTACGACTCCCAGTTTGTTGTTGGTTCCCGGTTTTCTTCCGCCCTCGGTTTGCTAGCCGATGTTGCGAATGAATTGCTTGAGCCTTTCGGATCTGGGCGCGCCGAAGATCTGTTCCGGCGGGCCTTCCTCCTCGACCAGTCCATTGTAGAGATAGACGACATGCGTCGCGACCTCGCGCGCGAACTTCATCTCGTGGGTGACCAGCACCATGGTGCGGCCTTCGCGCGCCAGGTCGCCGATCACTCTCAGCACCTCGCCGACCAGTTCGGGGTCGAGCGCCGACGTCGGTTCGTCGAACAGCATGACGCGCGGATTGATTGCCAATGCGCGAGCGATCGCGGCGCGCTGCTGCTGGCCGCCCGACAGGTAGGCCGGATAGACATCCCGCTTTTCGGCGAGGCCGACGCGGACGAGAAGCTTTTCGGCCTGGGCGATCGCCGCGTCGCGCTTGACGCCCAGCACATGCACGGGAACCTCGATGACGTTCTCGATCAGCGTCATGTGGCTCCACAGATTGAAGTTCTGGAACACCATGCCGAGCTTGGAACGGATGCGTTCGATCTGCTTGCGGTCGGCCGGCACGGTATGGCCGTGGCTGTCGGCCTTCAGCTTGATCTCCTCGCCATTCACGCGAATGATGCCGCTGGTCGGATTCTCCAGGCAGTTGATGCAGCGCAACAGCGTCGATTTGCCTGAGCCCGAACCGCCGATGATGGCGATGACCTCGCCGTCGCGCGCCGACAGCGAGACGCCCTTCAGCACGTGCAGCTCACCGAATTTCTTGTGCAGGTTCTCGACGTGGATGGCTTCGGCGGCGCCATTTTGCGCCTCACCGGATGGGGCTGCGGCAACTCCCGCCGTGCTCAACGGGTGACCTCCGTGTAGTCGATGGCAGCTCGTCGAACGTCTACCCGGCTAATCAACATACGCTGTACTGCCCCGCTCCAGACTTCAGCATGGACCCAACAGCGCGAGCCCGTCAATCCCGCTCATTACGGCACTTGCGGCCTTGTTGTGCAAGTGTATAAATAGCCTTTCATGAAATTTTCTCGATTTTTTTCAGCTAAAAAGGGCACCGATGAGCGCTTTCGGATCACAGTCCATGGCGGCGACGCTGCGGCGCGTGCTGATGCGGTCGGCGGCCAACGCCATGCGCGACGCCGACAGATCTGCCTGGCACTATGGCCCGGGGTTCAATCCGGCGAAAGCTGCCTCGCAGCACGCGGCCCTTGCTGAGTTGGTAGCGGCTTCCGGCGCTGAAATCGAATGGATCGAAGACAAGGCCGACGGACTTTCGGATTCGGTGTTCACGCACGACCCATCGCTGATGACCGGTCGCGGCGCGCTGATCCTGTCCATGGGTAAGCCACTACGCGCCAGGGAGCCCTCGCTGCATGAGGAAACCTACACAAGGCTGGGCATTCCGATCCTCGGCCGCGTCGAGGCTCCTGGTCAGGTCGAAGGCGGTGATTGTGTCTGGGTGGACGCCCGCACGCTGGCGATCGGGCGCGGTGTCCGCTCCAACCAGGAAGGCATCCAGCAGGTTTCCAACCTGCTGACGCCGCTGGGCGTTTCCGTCTACGGCTTTGATCTGCCGCTGTGGCAGGGCGAAGAGGCGTGCCTGCACCTGATGTCGGTGATCAGCCCGTTGGCCGACGACCTCGCGCTGGTTTATTCGCCGCTTTTGCCGGCCCCGTTCTATCAAATGCTGAAGGCACGCGGCATCCGGCTGGTCGAAGGCGATGCCGAGGAGTTCGCTGCTTCCAACGGCCTCAGCCTTAACGTACTGCCGACTAGCCCGCTCAACGTCATTGCCGTCGCAGGCTTTCCCAAGACCAAGGCCGCGATGGAGGCCGCGGGCTGCATGGTTGAAGTCTTCGAGGCGGATGCGCTCTGCATCGCCTGCGAAGGTGGGCCGACATGCCTGACGCGGCCGATCCTGCGCCAATGAATGCGCCATCCCGCCGCAAGTTTCGTCGCGAGGGCGAGGAGCGGCGGCGGCAGGATCTGATCGAGGCGACTCTGGACAGCGTGGCCGAACATGGGCTGCAGGGCGCCACCTTGCGCACCATCGCATTGCGTGCCGGCGTCACCGCGGGGCTGATCCGGCACTATTTCCCCGGCAAGGAAGAACTGCTGCAGGAGGCCTATACGGCACTGGTCGGCCGCATGACCGAGCAGGCGAAAGCAGCATTGGTCATGGAAGATGCCTCGCCGCGGCAACGCCTTGCGGCTTTCGTCACCGCCAACCTCAACGCGCCGATCATCGACGCGCGGGTTTTTTCGCTCTGGGCAACCTTCATCGGCCGCGCCGGTGCGGATCCGACCCTGGCCCGTGCCCACCGCGAAGGCTATCTCGGCTTTCGCAACGAGGTGGAGGCGGTTGTGGCCGAAGTGCTCGCCGCCGAACAGTGCAAGCCGGACGCAAGCCAGTTGCGCCACCATGCCATCGCGATCAACGCGATCATCGACGGACTCTGGATCGAAGGCTGCCTGGCCGGCGAGATGTTCTCGCCCGGCGAATTGGCGGCGATTGGGATCAAGGCTGTCGAAGCCGAGCTCGGCCTCGAGCCGGAAAGGGGAGAACACTAATGACCACCATTGGCGAAGCGTTGATTTCACTGCTCGAGGCGCATGGCGTCGACACCGTGTTCGGTATTCCCGGCGTCCACACGGTCGAGCTTTATCGCGGGTTGGCGCGTTCGAGGATCCGCCATGTCACGCCGCGCCACGAGCAGGGCGCGGGCTTCATGGCCGACGGCTATGCGCGCGCCGGCGGCCGGCCGGGCGTCGCCTTCGTCATCACCGGCCCGGGGCTGACCAACACCATCACCGCCATGGCACAGGCGCGCGCCGATTCGGTGCCGATGCTGGTAATCTCGGGCGTCAACGCCACGCCGACGCTTGGCAAGGGCCTGGGCTTCCTGCACGAGCTGCCGGACCAGCGCGGCATGATGGAAAAGGTGGCGCTGTTTTCGCAACGTATCACCGAGGCCGGCGAACTGCCCGGCGCGCTCGCCCGTGCCTTCGCGCTGTTTTCCTCGTCGCGGCCGGGCCCGGTGCATATCGAGATTCCGACCGACGTCATGGTCAAGCCTGCCGATGGGATCGCGGCGGTGCTGAGCAATGCCGCGCCACCGGCTGCCGGGGCGACGGCCATCGCCGCGGCGGCCAGCCTTTGTGCGGCGGCTCGGCTCCCGCTCATCCTGGCCGGCGGCGGCGCCAAGCGCGCCGAGGATGCGCTGCGGCGCCTGGCCGAAAGGCTGGGCGCGCCGGTCGTCGAGACGACCAATGCGCGCGGCCTGCTCCACCGCCATCCGCTCTGCGTACCGGCCAGTCCCAGCCTGAAAGCCGTCCGCGCGCTGATGGACGAGGCCGATCTGGTCATTGCCGCCGGCACCGAGTTCGGCCCGACCGATTATGACGGCTATGGCGATGGCGGATTTGTCCTGCCGGCCAATCTGATCCGCATCGACATCGGCGCCGATCAGCTGGCGCGCCGTCCGGCGACGGTGGCCATCCATGCCGACTGCGCCGAGGCGATCGAAGCCTTGCTTGCCGCGCTCGGCTCGGTCGACGCGGGCAGGCAGGACGGGAAGAACCGCGCCGCGGCGGCGCGAAAGGCGGCTCGCGCCGAACTGACTCCCGTCCATGCGGCGCAGGTCCATGCGGTGGAAGCCATCCGCGACGCCCTGCCGGGCGCGATCATCGTCGGCGACTCCACCCAGCCCGTCTACGCCGCCAACCTCTATTACGATCACGACCGGCCGGGCGGCTGGTTCAACGCCGCCACCGGCTTCGGCGCGCTGGGCTACGGCCCGCCGGCGGCGGTGGGCGCGGCGCTCGCCATGCCAGACGCGCCGATCGTCTGCCTCACCGGCGACGGTGGCTTCCAGTTCACCTTACCCGAGCTTGGCGCGGCGCTTGATGCCGCGGCACCCGTTATCTTCGTCGTCTGGAATAACAGGGGCTATCGCGAGATCGAGACTTCGATGCTCGACGTCGGCGTGGAACCCGTCGGCGTGTCCCCGGCACCGCCGGATTTCTGCAAACTGGCCGAGGCCTATGGCATCGGCGCCGAACGGATCGCCGATACCGGCGCCTTACCACTCGCGCTGAAGCGCGCCCGGGCAACGGGGTTGCCGCGCGTCATCGAAATCACGGTCGAGTGAAGCTTCACGCCGGCGTCGATTTTCCTACTTGCATCGTGGTCATTCGCCGGCTTGGCTTTTGCGCGGCAACAATCGCCGCTGCCCGACACATGCAAAGACGCGACGGCTGCCATGTCGAGATATCAATTGAGTGATCGCACGAAAGGCGCGACGCTTCGCGTCGGCGCGGCGAAACAAGCGACATAATCAAAAAAAGACAGGAGCGGTCCAGGATGACGGAAACACTTCAGGGCAGGCACATCGTTGTGACCGGTGGGACCGGTGCGCTCGGCGGCGCGGTCGTCGGCAAGCTGCTGGGCGAGGGCGCGGTCTGCCATGTGCCGAACGCCCATGCCGCGGCACCTTCGCATTTCCCTTTCACCACCGACGAGAACGTCAGGCTGGCACACAATGTCGACCTGTCGGACTCCGCCAAGGTCGAAGCCTTCTATGCCCAGGTTCCCGCCCTGTGGGGATCGATCCATCTGGCCGGCGGCTTTGCCAAGGCGCCTGTGGAGAAGATCGAATCCGCCTCCTTTGCCGAGATGATGGATACCAATGCCCGCACCGCGTTCCTGTGCAGCCGTGCGGCGGTGCGCTCGATGCTGGCGGCGGGCACCGCCGGCCGCGTCGTCAATGTCACGGCACGCGCCGGGCTCGATCCGCGCCGCGGCTCGGGCATGGTCGCCTATGCCGCCTCCAAAGCAGCGGTCGCGGCGATGACGGTGGCGATGGCGGAAGAGCTGAAGCACCAGGGCATCCTGGTCAATGCGGTGGCCCCCTCGACGCTCGACACGCCGGCCAACCGTGCCGACATGCCGGATGCCGATTTCAGCAAATGGGTCAGCCTTGAAGCGGCGGCCGAGGCCATCGCCTACCTTGCCTCGCCCGCCAACCAGGCGATGAGCGGCACGCTGGTGCCGCTCTACGGTCGCGCGTAACGCGCATAGTTGACTTCGACGATCCTCGGGCTGCGTCCGAGTTTCCGACAAAGAAAAACCCCGCCGGATCGCTCCGGCGGGGTTTTGTTTCGGGCCTGTGCGAAAGGGCGATTAGCTGCCCTGCTTCTTCAGCGCGGCGCCCAGGATGTCGCCCAGCGAGGCGCCGGAGTCGGTCGAGCCGTACTGGGCGACCGCTTCCTTCTCCTCGGCGATTTCCAGCGCCTTGATCGAGACCTGCAGCTTGCGGGTCTTCTTGTCGAAGGCGATGACGCGGGCGTCGACCTTCTGGCCGACGGTGAAGCGCTCGGGGCGCTGCTCGTCGCGGTCACGGGAAAGGTCGGAGCGCTTGATGAAGGTCTCGATGCCGCTTTCCACCAGCCGCACTTCCAGACCGCCATCCTTGACGCCGATGACCTCACAGGTGACGACGGCGTTCTTGCGCAGCTCGCCTGAAGTCGCCGCTTCGCCAACCGTGTCGCGGGCCAGCTGCTTGATGCCGAGCGAGATGCGCTCCTTCTCGATGTCGACGTCGAGCACCTGCGCCTTGACCATGTCGCCGCGATTGTACTCCTCGATCACCTGCTCGCCCGGACGGGTCCAGTCGAGGTCGGAAAGGTGCACCATGCCGTCCACGTCGCCTTCCAGGCCGATGAACAGGCCGAACTCGGTCTTGTTCTTGACCTCGCCCTCGACCTGGCTGCCGACCGGATGGCTGCGAGCGAAAGCCTCCCACGGGTTCTCCAGCGTCTGCTTGAGACCGAGCGAGATGCGGCGCTTGGCCGGATCGACTTCGAGCACCACGACATCGACTTCCTGCGTCGTCGACAGGATCTTGCCGGGATGCACGTTCTTCTTGGTCCACGACATTTCCGAAACGTGGATGAGGCCTTCGATGCCCGGCTCCAGCTCGACGAACGCGCCGTAGTCGGTGATGTTGGTGACGGTGCCCTTGATCTTCTTGCCGATCGGGAACTTGGTGCCGATCTCCGACCAAGGATCGCTCTCGAGCTGCTTCATGCCGAGCGAGATACGGTGCGTTTCCTGGTTGATGCGGATGATCTGCACCTTGACCGTCTGGCCGATGTTGAGGATCTCGGTCGGATGGTTGACGCGGCGCCATGCCATGTCGGTGACATGCAGCAGGCCGTCGATGCCGCCGAGGTCGACGAACGCACCGTAGTCGGTGATGTTCTTGACCACGCCTTCGACAACCTGTCCCTCTTCGAGGTTCTGCACGATTTCCGAACGCTGTTCGGCGCGGCTCTCCTCGAGCACGGTGCGGCGCGACACCACGATATTGCCGCGGCGGCGATCCATCTTGAGGATCTCGAAAGGCTGCGGGTTGTGCATCAGCGGCGAGACGTCGCGGATCGGGCGGATGTCGACCTGGCTGCGCGGCAGGAACGCCACGGCGCCGTCGAGGTCGACGGTGAAGCCGCCCTTGACCTGGTTGAAGATGACGCCTTCGACGCGCTCACCCTTGGTGAACTTCTCTTCGAGACGCACCCAGCTCTCTTCGCGGCGAGCCTTCTCGCGCGACAGCATGGCTTCGCCAAGCGCGTTCTCGATGCGCTCGACATAGACTTCGACCGTGTCGCCGACCTTGAGGGTGGATTCCTTGCCCTTGGCGCCGAATTCCTTCAGCGGCACGCGGCCTTCGACCTTGAGGCCGACGTCGATGATGGCCATGTCCTTTTCGATCGCGGTGATCGTGCCCCGGACAACCTGGCCCTCGCCGGAATGGCCGGCGGTGAATGATTCTTCGAGCATGCTCGCGAAATCATCGCGAGAGGGATTTGCTACAGACATTGTTTCTCCTGGAATGCCCCGCATCTTTTTAGCGGAGCGTGCGCCGTGGGTTAGCGTTGCGTTGGCCTGCCGGCGTTCCGGGCAAAGAGCCCTTGGCCGCTTAAGGCGGCAAGTCCGGCGCATGAAGAATGCTGGCAGGCTGGTTCGTGCCCGATATGGGTATTTCCTTCGCCTCCAGCAACGGAAGCACAAGGGAAACCCGGATCAGGCCTTGTTTCCCTTGGACAGCACGTCGTCGATGACAGTTCTGGCCGCGAGAAACGCGGCTTCTATAGCCATTTCGCTGGTATCAAGCAAGTGCGCGTCGGGGGCAGGCTTCAAGGGCGAGTCGGCGCGGCCCATGTCACGCTCGTCGCGGCGCCGGATATCGGCGAGGATTTCGGTGAAATCAGCCGTGCCGCCGATGCTCTCGATCTCCGCCAGCCGGCGCCTTGCCCGCACCTCGGCGCTCGCGGTCACATAGAGTTTGATGTCGGCATCGGGGCACACCACGGTGCCGATGTCGCGACCGTCGAGCACGGCACCCGGAGGGGATTTGGCAAACTCGCGCTGTTTCTCCACCAGGATGCGCCGCACGGTCGGAAACACCGCGACCTTCGAAGCCGCTTCGCCAACCGCATGCGCCGACAAGACGGCCCGGTCGAGCTTCGCCAGGTCGACTTGGCGCGCGGCCGTCTCTGCCGCCGAGACATTGTCGAGCGGCAAGCCAAGCCGCAGCAAGGCATGGGCGACGGCACGGTAGGTGAGGCCGGTGTCGAGCAGGTTCAGTCGGTAGTGATCGGCCAGACGCCGGGCGAGGGTGCCCTTGCCGGCTCCGGCCGGACCGTCGATGGCGATGGTGAAGACGTGTGTCATTGGCAGGCCAGCATACCTGAAACCGAACAGCGTAGCGGTCCGGAGAGAGCTTGCGATCCGTCGCGCCCCCCTCTGTCCTGCCGGACATCTCCCCCACAAGGGGGGAGATTGGCAGTTCCGACGCCTCGCTCACTTCTGCAACGCGGGCGATTTGCGAAGGCCGCTGTGACGGCTGATCTCCCCCCTCGTGGGGGAGATGTCCGGCAGGACAGAGGGGGGCGCTGTCCTGCCGGCATTTCAGTTTGGCCCCAACCCATCAACTCTCACCCGATCTCCGCCCCAAGCCCCGTCATCAGGCTCATGAACTCCGGGAAACTTGTCGCGATCATGTTGGCGTCGTCGATGGTCACCGGCTTCTCGGTCGCCAGCCCCATCACCAGGAAGCTCATGGCGATGCGGTGGTCGAGATGCGTCTGCACGGTCGTGTCCGGGCCACTGGGATGGCCGCCGAGCCCCTTGCCGCCGGGCTTTCCGCGCACCGCGAGCGATGCCTCACCCTCTGTGCAGTCGACGCCGTTGAGCTTCAGTCCATTGGCGACCGCCGACAGCCGGTCGGATTCCTTTACCCTGAGTTCCTCCAGCCCCTGCATCAGCGTCTCGCCCTCGGCGAAGCTGGCGGCAACGGCCAGCACCGGATATTCGTCGATCATCGACGGCGCCCGCTCGGCCGGCACGGTGACCCCCTTCAGCTCGGAATAACGCACGCGCAGGTCCGCGACATCCTCACCGCCGGCATTGCGCGGGTTCAAGATCTCGATCTGGCCGCCCATCTCCTGCAAAGTCAAAAGCAGCCCGGTGCGGGTCGGGTTCATCAGCACGTTTTCGATCACGATGTCGGAACCCGGCACGATCAGCGCGGCCACCAGCGGGAAGCCGGCCGAGGATGGGTCGCCCGGCACGGCGATCGTCTGGCCGGTGAGCTTGCCCTGGCCCTCGATGAAGATATGGCGCACGCCGCGCTCGTCGGTCTCGACCGACAAATTGGCGCCAAAGCCTTTCAGCATCTTTTCGGTGTGGTCGCGCGTCATGACAGGCTCGATGACGGTGGTGATGCCCGGCGTGTTGAGGCCGGCGAGAAGCACCGCCGATTTCACCTGCGCGGAGGCCATCGGCACGCGATAGGTGATCGGGGCGGCATGCTTTGGTCCATGCAGCGTGATCGGCATGCGGTCGCCGGGCGTTGCCTTCAGCACCTGCACGCCCATCTGGCGCAGCGGCTCCAGCACGCGGCCCATCGGCCGGCCTGACAAGGAAGCATCGCCGATGAAGGTCGTTTCCATGTCATATGTGCCGACCAGCCCCATGGTCAGCCGCGAGCCGGTACCGGCGTTGCCGAAGTCGAGCGGCCCTTCCGGCTGCAGCAGCGCGCCGTTGCCGGTGCCGCGGATCACCCATTCGTCGCCGCGCTTCTCGATATGTGCGCCCATCGCCTTCATGGCGGCGCCGGTGCGCATCACGTCCTCGCCTTCGAGCAGGCCGGTGATGCGGGTCTCGCCGGAGGCGAGCCCGCCGAACATGAAGGAGCGGTGCGAGATCGACTTGTCGCCCGGCACGCGCGCCGTACCGGAAAGCGCTTGACATTTGCGGGCGGTGGCCGGCTTGGAAGCGGCGGCGTGAGACATGGAATTTCCCTGGACGGAATGCCGGCGGGCCGGCGCTTTTCATTTGTTGCGGCGGTCTCGTATCACGGTGGGCCGAAATGGTCATCCCCCATGGTCGTCACTTGATGCTAGGCCTTTCAACGCATGGTTTTGTGACGCCGGCTTTTGGCTTTGACAGCGCTGCAAACAGTGGTTAAGGGGACCACTCTTTTATCGACGAGGCTTGCCGTGGCAAAAACCGAACTTGGCACAAAGCGTATCGACCCTGAAACGGGTCGAAAATTCTACGACCTGAACAAGGACCCGATCGTCTCGCCCTATACCGGCAAGACCTATCCGCGTTCCTATTTCGAGGAAGGCAAGATCGCCGCCCTCGAGGAGGAAGAGGAAGTGGCCGAGAAGGAAGTGGACGCCGAGGACGAGGAGGGCGTTGAAGTCGTCTCGCTCGAAGAGGCTGACGAAGACGTCAAGGGCGACGATCTGCCCGATCTCGGCGACGACGAGGATGATGTCGACCTGGGCGACGACGAGGACGATACGTTCCTCGCCGACGAAGAGGAAGAGGACGACGATGTCGCCGACATGATCGGCGTCGGCGACGACGACGACGAGGTCTGACAAGGCCGGGAACGCAAGCGTTTGCCGGCTTTCGCAGCTTGTGAAGAAAAAGCCGCTGATGAAGGCTTGATATTGACGAAGGGCGGGGTTAGAAGCCGCCTGCACTAACGGCGCGGTCTCCAACCCGCGCCGGATCTCTTCGCCGGAAACGGCGCCGGTTGACTGCCGGAAGTGGGGCCATAGCTCAGTTGGGAGAGCGCTTGAATGGCATTCAAGAGGTCGTCGGTTCGATTCCGATTGGCTCCACCAAACAGTCACTTTTCCAAATTTCGGGGTTGTAGAAACCGGATTCAGCTTCGGAATTGTTGGACATCGCTGCCCGCCGCAGCCTGAAGCGCGCCGGTCAGGCGGTCGACGCGGCGGTTTCGTTCTGGCCGCCCGCTCCACTGATGCTGGGCTGCCTGCCGATTTCGCTGCCGTCGGGCGCGCCGGTGCTTACGCAATATGCGGCCATTGACTAAAACGGTTCCTGTTTGATTCGCTTTGAACGGGACCGTCATGAGCAAAGCCCTCACGTCCTTCGCCCTGGTCGCGGTGCTGACAGCGCTGCTCATGGCCTTGAACCTGGTGGTGGCCAGGCACGGCTACCCCTACGGTGCGATCGGCGTCAGGCGCCTCGACGGCATTGCCGATGCCGGGATGTTCATACCACTCGCCGCCGTCTATTTCTTCAGCGCGCTGCTGATGATGATCCTGCCGATCAGAGCCGCCAGCATCGTGCTCACCCATGCAGCCGATGCCATCTTCTGGACCGTGATCGTGCTCCTTGCCTCCATCGTAGGCTGTCTCGTCGCCAGATGGGCATTCGGCCAGCGCGACGCCCTATGGGCGCTGCTGAACTGGCGGTTCCTGTTTGCGGCGGCTATCGTCGGTTGCCACTTCGTCATGAACGAGCTTCGCCGCAACGTGCTCTTGCGCAGTCTGTTTTTCGTTGTCTTCGCGGCGGCCACGCTGGCCTGCCTGTTCTGGTCGTTCACGCTCTGAGAGCCGTTTCGATCCACGTCCAGAGATAGGATGCCAGGCCGCGATCGATATGGATGCGCAGTCTGTCCCGGTGGCGGTAGACGATGGCGCTGACGCCGGCGAAGGAAAGTGCGGCACTGGCGCTTTCCTTGTTTGGGTCAAGCGTTGATCCGCGCGCGATGAAAGCGTCGATCGCCGAGCCTTTGACCTCGAACACATGAAGTCCAGCGCTGATCGCCGTCACCGCGAAACCTTCCGCGTGCCAACCCGCGGCGATGGCGAGCGGTGTGCTCGACACGACGAGCAGGCGGTCGCGCGCCAGACGCGCCGCATAGCGCTCACCTTGCGCGCTGCCAAAGGCGCCCACGCCGTTGCCATCCATGCCGGATATCCGCGCCCAGGCGTCGAGATCGCCGCTGACCAGCAATTGGTGAAGGCCCGGGATCGTGCGCGCCTCGAGACCCGGTGCACCGATGGTTGCCGACTGCCAGTCCGGCGCTACCGGCCATTTTTGGGCGAGATCACGCATTGAGCCGGTCTCCTGCCGGGTCGAAGGCGCAAGGAGCGGCGATCGTCGCCGTCATCGCCTTGCCGAGATGTTGGATTTCGATCGTTTCGCCGTGGCGGGCCGCACCGCGCTCGATCAGGCCGAGCGCAACCGGCCGGCCAAGCGTAGGGCTCCGGTAGCTCGATGTGACAAAGCCCTGGCTGCGCAGCTTGCCGCCGCTACGCTTGATGCCATGCGCGCCAGTTGGCAGCGGCGCTTCGCCGGACGGGACCGCCAGCCCGACCAGCTGCATGCGGTCGCCGCGCGAAGCCTCTTCGGTGAACAGCGAGCGGCGGCCGACGAATCCGGTCTGGCGCTTTGCCCGCGGGCCCTCGACGCCGAGGTCGTGCGGCAGCGTGGTGCCGTCGGTGTCCTTGCCGATCACGATGAAGCCTTTCTCGGCGCGCAGGATCATCAGCGCCTCGAGGCCGATGACAACCGCATCGAACGCTTGCCCGGCGTCGCGCAGGCGCGCCCACAAAGGCTCGGCGCGATCGGCCCGGATGGAGATCTCGTAGCTTCTGTCGCCGGTGAAGCTGACGCGGGTGATGCGCACCTCGTCGCCGTCATAGCTGCCCTGGCCGACCGCCATGTGCGGCAGCTCGCCATCCTCGAGCGAAAGGCCGAGATCAACCGTCTCGAGCAGTTTCCGGGCGTTCGGTCCCGAAACGGTCAGGGTCGCCATTTCCGCGGTGGCGTTGTGGATGTAGACCGCGCCGCGCCCGAACCGGTCCTGGCGCCACTCCTCCAGCCGCGCATGCACGGCGGCCACGTGCGAGGACGAGCACGACACGACGAAGCGATGCTCGTCTAGCCGCACCAGCACGCCGTCATCGAAGACCACGCCATTCTCGGACAACATGAAGCCGTAGCGGCAGCGGCCCGGCTTCAGCGTCGACATCGTGTTGTAATAGACGAAATCGATGAACGCGGCCGCCTTGGGTCCGATCACCTCGATCTTGCCCAGCGTCGAGCCATCGAACAATGCGACGGACTGGCGGGCGCGGCGCGCCTCGTCCTGGATCGAGCGATCCGTATCGCCGCCGCCGCCGTAGTGGGCCGGGCGCAGCCAGCCGCCATACTCCTGGAACACGGCGCCGCTGGCACGATGCACGCTCTCCAGCGGCAGCCGCCGCACCGGCGCCATCAGTTCGCCGCCGCGCGCGCCGGCGAAGCTCGCCAGCGGAACCGGCGTGAACGGCGGACGATAGGTCGTGGTGCCGACTTCCGGCACCGTGCGGCCGGTGATCCCGGCCATCAGCGCCAGGCCCGGCAGGTTGGAGGTCTTGCCCTGGTCGGTCGCCATGCCGAGCGTCGTGTAGCGCTTCAGATGTTCGACCGAGACGAAATTTTCGCGCGCCGCCAGCTCTATGTCCTTCACCGTCACGTCGTTCTGGTAATCGATCCAGATGCGTCCCTTCGAACCCGGCGTTGGCCATGCCGCTACTATCCCGCTGGTCGCCTCCGTTCCGCTGCTGCGCGACACTGCTGCCTTCGTCGGGCCGAGCGACGCGACGGCTTTCTGCGAACCGGCGAATACCTCCGACAACGAAACCGCGCCGGCGGCAGCTCCGGCCACCGCTATGGCCTCGACCGGGTCGCCCGGCAGGAAGGCCGCGCGCGCCTCGCTCCAGGCGAGCTTGCCCTTGGCCTGGCCGAAGAGATGGATGGTCGGTGTCCAGCCGCCCGACACCAGCACGCAATCGGCATCGAGCTTGGTGCCGTCGTCCAGCATCACACCCTCGACGCGCAGCTTGCCGGCCGCGGCGGTGAGCGCGCGGCCCTTGAGCATCCGCACCTTGGCGGGCGCGGCGGGCATACCGTCGCGCCTGATGTCGACAAGCGTGACGTCGGCGCCGGCCTCGGCGGCCGCCTCCGCCACTTCATAGGCGCTGTCATTGTTTGCGGCGACGATGATATGGCGGCCGGCCAGCACCGCATGGCGCCTGAGATAGCTGAGCGCCGCGTCCGCCGAGAGAATGCCCGGCAGGTCATTGTTGGCGAATGGCAGGGGCCGCTCGATGGCGCCCGTCGCCAGCACGATCCGGCGCGGCCTGACCCGCCACAGCGTGTCCGGCCGGCCGTCGAAATGACGCTGGTTAAGCCCGACCAGATTATGGTCGTAGATACCGAATGCGGTGGTCGAAGGCAGGACCAGGTGACCGCCGGCGCAAAGCCCCGCAACCGTCTCCTCGACCCACACGGCCGCCGGCTTGCCGTCGACCTCGCCGGCGCGGTGCCCGAGCGACCCGCCGGGCTTTTGCTGGTCGTCGACCAGCATGACGGAGCGGCCCGCGCCGGCCGCCAGCCTTGCCGCTGCCAGCCCGGCCGGTCCGGCGCCGATCACCAGCACGTCGCAATGGTGGTTGATCTGGTCGGCCGGGCCGGGCGACGTCCAGTCCTTGTCGACCTGACCCAGTCCCGCCATGGCGCGAATGCGCGGCTCGAACCTGTGCCAGTCCGGCCACATGAAGGTCTTGTAGTAGAAGGCGGCCGGAATGAAGCGGGAAAAGCGGTCGAGGAAGGCGTTGCGGTCGGCCAGCGCATTGGGTGTCGCGTTGACGCTTTTGGCGACCAGCCCGTCGCGCGCCGGCTCGGTCGTCGCACGTGTGTTCGGCGTCGTCTGCGGGCCGCTGATATCCACCAGCGCGTTCGGCTCTTCGACGCCCGCGCCCCAGATGCCGCGCGGCCGGTGGTATTTGAAGCTGCGGCCGACGACCGCGACATCGGCGGCCAGCAGCGCGGAGGCGATGGTGTCGCCGGCGAATCCCTGCACGGTGGCGCCGTCGAAGCTGAAGCGGATCGGGCGCGAGCGGTCGATGGCGCTGCCACCCGTGCTAAGGCGCGAGGCGGTCACGCCGCGTGCTCCCCGCCCAGGGCAACCGAAGACAGCACCTTGTGCGTAACCGTGTCCCGCTCCATGACGAAGAATTCGCCGCAGTTCATATGCACCCATATCTCGCGCGCCGCGCCTTTTGGGTTGGAGCGCAGATAGAGATAGTTGGCCCAATGCTCGATCGGCACCTCGGCGCCATCAGGCCTGACATTGCCGGCATCGCCGCCATAGTGGAATTCGGTCTCGTCGCGCGGGCCGCAGAACGGGCAAGGGAAAAGCTGCATGGCAAACCTCAGTCTTCGTCTTTATGCATGTCGTCGCCCTAAGGCCGCTCGGCGCTTTTGCGCGACATGCATCAATGCGCGATGCCGGAACCGGCCGCTTCGTCGATCAGCCGCCCGCTGACAAAGCGGTCGAGATCGAAGGGGCGGCTGATGTCGTTGTGCCTGCCCGTTGCCAAAAGGTTCGCCAGAAGCGTGCCGCCGGCGGGGATCGCCTTGAAGCCGCCCGTGCCCCAGCCGCAATTGAGGAACAGATTGGGCAGTGGCGATTGACCGATGATCGGCGAGGAGTCCGGCACGACGTCGACGATCCCGGCCCATTGCCGCATCAGCTTCAGCTGGCCGAAGATCGGGAACATTTCCAACAGCCCCGCGATCACCCCCTCCAGCGTCGGCAGGTTACCGCGCTGGGCATAGGAGGGAGTGCGGTCGAGCCCGCCGCCGATGACGATCTCGCCCTTGTCGGACTGGCTGACATAGACGCCCGTGCCGGGCGACAGTACCACCGTGTCGAGGATCGGCTTGACCGGTTCGGTTACGCAGGCCTGCAGCGCATAGGAATTGATCGGCAGGCGGAAGCCGGCCTTGGCCGCCAGCACCGAGGAATGTCCTGCCACGGCCATGCCGATGCGGTCCGCGCGGATGGCGCCGCGCGTCGTCTGGACGCCGCGGCAGCGGCCGCCCTCGACGATGAAGTCGGTGATTTCGCAGTTCTGGATGATGTCGACGCCGAGTCGGCTCGCGGCCCGTGCATAACCCCAGGCGACCGCGTCGTGGCGCGCGGTGCCGGCCCGGCTTTGCCAGATGCCGCCGAACACGGGAAAGCGCGCATTGGCCGTGAAATTGTAGATCGGCGCCACCCGGCGCACATCCTGGGGCGAAAACAGCTCCGCATCGATGCCGTTGATCTGCATGGCATTGACTGTGCGTGCCCCGATCTCCATTTCGGCGGTCGAGTGGCACAGGCTGACCATGCCGCGCTGCGACAGCATGACGTTGTAGTTGAGGTCCTTCGACAGTCCCTCATAGAGCCGGTGCGCCAGCCCATAGAGCTCGACGCTCTGCGGATAGTAATAGTTGGAGCGCACCACGGTCGTGTTGCGGCCGGTATTGCCGCCGCCGATCCAGCCCTTTTCCAAAACCGCTACTCTGGCGATGCCGTGATTCTTTGCCAGGTAATAGGCCGTCGCCAGCCCGTGACCGCCGCCGCCGATGACGATCGCGTCGTAGGACGGCTTCGGCTCGGGCGAGCGCCAGGCCGGCTCCCAGCCGGTCTGGCCGGCGAGGCCTTCCCTCAAGAGCGACAAAGCGGAATAGCGTCTGGTCATGGCGTGCTTGAAGAGGTTGGTTCAATGACTGAGGCGTAACGCCATTGTACATGTATGTCTAATTCTTGCCGCGGTGTGAAAGCGGCGGCTGTTGCTAACGGCTGCGCGAAAGCGTTTCCTCGACATAGCGCGAAAAATCCTCGACATCCTGCGCCGTGGGCTCCTGGCCGGTGAAGCTGCGCAGATAAGACGCGACGTGCGGCAGGCGGCTGCTCATCGGTTCGTCGAGCTCGAGCGAGTAGTAGCCGATCTGCATGAAATAGAGCACGCGGGCGCGCACGAAGGCGTCTTCCTCGTCATAGCCGTGGCGCCTGAACATGTCGCGAATGGCGTCGACGCGCTCCTCGTCGGCCTCGTCGAGAGCCCGCCTGATGGCGGGCGATCGCCGGGCCCACGCCCTGATCGCGAAATCCAGCTGCGGATCGAACAGCTTCTCGTCCACCCAGCACTCGAAGATGCTCATCACCCCGCGGATGACGGTCGCGGAAGGCCGCGCGGCGCGTTCGACGATGAACCTTGTATTGGTCTGCCGCCAATAATCCAGCAATTGGTCGAGCAGGTCCTGGCGGCTCTTGAAGTACCAATAGAAACTGGAACGCGACACATCGAGCTTCTGGCCGAGCGTCTGCACACGGACGCTTTCGACGCCGTCCGAAATCAACGTTTCAAGCGCGAGCTTGAGCCAGTCTTCCCGGGTGACCTTGATGTTGCCGGTGGCGCCGGCGCGCTGGGTTGTCGTGTCGGTGGCTTCCATCGGCACGACGCATGACACGCCGCCCCGGGCAAATCAAGACTATGGACATATATGTACAGACCCGTTTCGCGGTGATTGGAACGATGTGTCGCCGAACCTGTTGGGCCAAGGACGATGCGACGCGGGCAGCAGGTCGCGCGGGGCCGCGAACCGAGAGACTTTGTCGCGGCCGTCCGCGCAAAGCATGCTTTCCCGCAGCGCAATTGTCTGGCAAATACAAATCACACAGATGCCGCCGCGCGGCGAACCAGCAGGAAAGACACGACATGGCACCGCTTCGACAGAACCTCATCGACGGCGAGTGGGTCGGCGATGCCGGCTCCCGCAACATCAACCCGTCCGATACCGGCGACATCGTCGGCGAATACGCTTCCGCAGGTGTCGAACAGGCGGCACAGGCGATCGCCGCGGCCAAGGCGGCCTTTCCCGCCTGGTCGCGCTCGGGTCTGCTGGTCCGTCACGCGGTGCTGAAGAAGACGTCGGACGAGATCCTGGCGCGCAAGGACGAGATCGGCCGCAACCTTGCGCGCGAGGAAGGCAAGACGCTGGCCGAAGGCATTGGCGAGACCATTCGAGCCGCCCAGATCTTCGATTTCTTCGCCGGTGAGACACTGCGCCTCTCGGGCGAAGTCGTGCCTAGCGTGCGGCCGGGCGTCGGTGTCGAGATCACGCGCGAAGCGGTCGGTGTGGTTGGCATCATCACCCCGTGGAACTTCCCGATCGCCATTCCCGCCTGGAAGATCGCTCCGGCGCTTGCCCACGGCAACACCATCGTCTTCAAGCCGGCGGATCTCGTTCCCGAGAGCGCCTGGACCATCGTCGACATACTGCACCGTGCCGGCCTGCCCAAGGGCGTGCTCAACCTCGTCATGGGCAAGGGCTCGGTGGTCGGCCAGGCGATGCTTGACAGCCCGGACATCAACGCCATCACCTTCACCGGCTCGGTTGGCACCGGCAAGCGCGTCGCCGCGGCGAGTGTCGAGCACATGCGCAAGTTCCAGCTCGAAATGGGCGGCAAGAACCCGCTGGTGGTGCTCGATGATGCCGACCTCGCTACGGCTGTCGATTGCGCGATCAACGGCGCTTTCTTCTCGACCGGCCAGCGCTGCACGGCTTCGTCCCGGCTGATCGTGACGAACGGCATTCATGACCGTTTCGTCGAAGCGCTCAAGGAACGGATGGACAAACTGGTCGTCGGAGATGCGCTCGACGCGCAGACCCAGATCGGTCCCGTTGTCGATGCGACGCAGCTCAAGCAGGACGAAGACTATATCGCCATCGGCGTCAGGGAAGGCGCCACGCTCGCCTTCGGCGGCGAGCGGCTCGACCGCAAGACGCCGGGCTTCTTCCTGCGGCCGGCGCTGCTGACCGATGCCACCAACGCCATGCGCAGCTCGCGCGAGGAGATTTTCGGGCCTGTTGCCAGCGTCATCCGCGTCAAGGACTACGACGAGGCGCTCGCCGTCGCCAACGATACGCCATTCGGGCTGACGTCCGGCATCTGCACGTCCAGCCTCAAGCACGCCACGCATTTCAAGCGCAATTCGGAGGCCGGCATGGTGATGGTCAACCTGCCGACGGCGGGTGTCGATTTCCATGTTCCCTTCGGTGGCCGCAAGGGCTCGAGCTACGGTCCGCGCGAACAGGGCCGATACGCCATGGAATTCTACACCACCGTGAAGACCGCCTACACGTTTGCAGGCTGATCGGGGCGCCGGCTGACCGGGCCGGCGAAGCCTTCGCGTGCACCAAGAGACAAGGCGATGACAGTTCAAGACAAGGATCTGGCCTGGCTCAATCCGCCGCCGCATCATTCCATCGACGGCGATGCGGTTCATGTGCGCACCGGCAAGGAGACGGACTTCTGGCGCGAGACCTTTTACGGTTTCTGGCGCGACAACGGCCATTTCCTCTACAAGCGCGTAGAGGGCGATTTCACCGCGGAAGTCACCGTCAACGGACGCTATGAGGTGCTCTACGACCAGGCGGGGCTGATGCTCCGCCTCAGCGAAACGCATTGGATCAAGGCCGGCATCGAATATACCGACGGCGTGGTGTACTTCTCGGTTGTCGTCACCAACGATGCCTCGGACTGGTCGTTGGCCACCATTCCGGCCGGTCCGGATGGCGTCGCGATCCGGTTGACCCGCCATGCCGAGACCATCCGCGTCCAGTACCTGGATGTCTCCGACGGTCATTGGAAGCCGGTGCGGCTCGCCTACTTCCCGGTCTCGAAGGCGGTCGATGTCGGCATGATGTGCTGTTCGCCGCAGCGCGAAGGCTTCGAGGTCACCTTCACCGGCTTTTCGGTCGGTCCGCCGATTTCGCGGGACCTGCACGGCTGAAGCCCGCGCCAACGCCGACGGGACACAAGTGTCATCGCCTGGACCACGCCAGCCAGCGTGCCGCCAGATGCCTCCACAAAGGGGTGAACCGCGTTCGCCGGTAAGCGTCGCCGGCCATTTTGATGCCTTGCGCCTGTGTCGGGAAGGGATGGATGACGTCGGCCAGCGCGTGCAATCCCATGCCCGACCTGATGGCGAGCGACACCCCGTTGATCATCTCGCCGGCATGGGCGGCGACCACGGTCGCACCGAGGATGCGGTCTGATCCTTCCCTGACATGGATTTTGACGAAACCCTCTTCCTCGCCGTCCATCACCGCGCGGGCGACATCGTGCATCAGCACCGTATAGGTCTTGACCGGAATGCCGTCGCGGCGCGCCTCCACCGGATAGAGGCCGACATGGGCGATTTCCGGATCGGTGTAGGTGCACCACGGAACCACCAATTCGCTCAGCCTCTTGCGCCCGAGAAACAGGGCGTTCTGCACGACCATGCGGGCTGTTGCTTCAGCGGTATGCGTGAATTTGTAGTCGAGGCAGACATCGCCCGCCGCATAGATGCGCGGGTTTGAGGTCCTGAGATAATCGTCCACCTTGATGCCTTTGGCATCGTGGGCAACCCCCGCCTCGTCGAGGCCAAGACCGTCGACATTGGGCGAGCGGCCTATGCCGGTGATGATCTCGTCGACGGAAATCGTCATCATGTCGCTGTCCCGCACCAGGTCGGCGAGCTTCTTGTCGCCGTCCCTGCGCACCGCCACCACTTCGGTGTTCAGTCGGACCTCGACCCCCTCGCGCGCCAGCGCTTCCGAAAGGATCTGCGCGGCGTCGCGTTCCTCGCCAGGCAGGAACATCGGATCGCTCTGCGCCAGGATGACCTTCGCGCCGAGCAGGCAGAAGGCCTGCGCTGTCTCGCAGCCAAGCGGCCCGCCGCCGATGACCAGCAGCCGCTTCGGGCAGTCGACAAGGTCGAACATCGTCTCGTTGCTGAGATAGCCGGCCTCGACCAGGCCGGGAATGGATGGAAACTCCGGCCTCGCGCCTGTCGCAATCAGCGCCTTGCGGAAGCGCAGCGTGGTTCCCGCGACGGTCACGCAATCGCTTCCCTCGAACCGGGCTTCGCCGAAATGAACGTCGATGCCCAGCGCAGCAAGCGCCTCAGCGCTGTCGGCATGGCTGATCCGTTGCCGGATGCGCCGCATCCTGGTCATCGCGCGCTGGAAATCGACGCGAAGATGGTCCGGCGCATCGGCTCCGAAATTCTCGGCATCGCGCATGTCGGCATAGAGCCTGGATGTACGGATGATCGACTTGGACGGGATGCAGCCGGTGTTGATGCACGTGCCGCCGATCAACCCGCGTTCGATCAGCGCCACTTTCGCGCCGAGGCTTGCCGCTTCGGTCGCGGCAGTCAAGCCGGCAGGCCCGGCGCCGACGACGACGAGATTGTATGGTCCGGTGGGCGGCGGGTTTCGCCAATGCGGCGGATGGGCGCCCCTGACCAGCTCGACATCATTGTGGTCGGCCGGAAAACCGGCAGCTTTCGTCCCTTCAAGCGACATCGCGGCCATCCGGGCTTGCCGGCTGCGACAGCCATCCGCCTGTGAACCCCGCCTTGTTCAGGCCGCGGCGGATGTACTGGTTGGAACGCATCAGCTCCCACACCAGGCGCGAGCGGTGGTTCTCGATCATCATCACCACGATGCCTTGGTCGAGGCCGAAATGGCCTTCCGACACCCAGCCGTCGCGGCCAAATTTTCGCCGGTTGGCCAGCGTCGGGTTGAAGCCGCTCGGCAGCCGGAAATTGTCGATCACCTGGGGGTAGCGATCCGCGAGATGGCGCAGCGCCGCCATGCAGATATCAGGCGCAAAAGGCAGCGACGCCGGATAGGACCACGGCGCGATCGTGCCGTCGTCCGGCCCGAAGGGCGCACCGCGCGCGACGTAGCCGGAAAACCGGCGCCGCCGCCGTTGTATGCTGCTGCGAAAGCCGCCCGGTCCGTCCCCGGCCGAAAGCCCCCAGAGGTTCTCTCCGTAGCCGTCATAGCCATGGGGATTGTGCCGAGCATAGTCGCGGTGGAGGTAGGTCGAGCGGCGGCTGTTTTCGAAATAGTCCGAATTCTTCTCGCGCATGAAAGCATCGCGGATGCCGGCGAAATCGATCCAGGCATGAGAGAACTGGTGCATGAACAACGGACCGCCATAAAGCACGTCGTAGCCGTAGATGTTTTCCCACTGATAGGTCGCCGTCCAGCCCGCGTAGCTGTCGTCGGACGTCGGGCTGTCGGGTGAGGCCATCGACAGGACATAGAGGATCGTCGCCTCATTGTAGCCTTCCCAGCCATAGTGGAGAAAGCCGCTCTTCGGTTTCCAGCCCTGTCGCAACGTCGGACTGCTGCCTTGCGCCCATCGCCAGTCGACGCGCCGGTAGAGCGCCTCGGCCAGCCGGCGGATTTCGGCTTCCTCGTCATTGTCGCCCCGGAAATAGGCGCCCGCCACGAGAATGCCGGCCATCAGCAATGCCGTATCCACCATCGACAGTTCGCAGCGCCACACCCGAAGTCCGGTGCGAATGTCGAGGAAATGATAGTAAAAACCCTTGTGGCCGGTGACATCAGCGCCACTGCCTTGCGTGCTGGTCCAGAAGAAACGCAGCGCGGCGAGCGTCAGCTTCACCGCCGCTTCCCGCGCCATCCAGCCGCGCTCGACCCCGATCGGATAGCAGGAGAGCGCAAAGCCTACGACCGCGATGCTGGCCGGTGAATTCGGCCGCGACGTGTCGGCGACCAGCCCGTTTTCGGGGTTCACGTTTTCCAGAAAATAGCCGAAGGCCGCGCGCTGGAAACGATCCAGAAGGTCGTCGTCCGACAGGATGGCAGGCTCGACTTTAAGCAAATGCGGCAAGCTCCGGTCTGGTCGTCGCGATTGCCGGAGAAAGGTGCAGGAATCGCGCGCGGGCCGATCTGTCACGCTTGGTCATGTCTTCGCCCTCATTGTTGCCGTTGCCGGGTTCCGGCTTCGGCCATTGTACGCTTGTCCAGCTCCGTTGGTTGCTTCCTCACGCGCAATTGTAGTTGCTTGCCGCCAGCCGGAAAGCGCCGCACCACATCAGTAGGTGGCGCGGCCGCCGGAGACGTCGAAGACGGCAGCCGTCGTGAACGAACATTCCTCCGAGGCGATCCAGCAAATCAGCGCCGCCACCTCGTCGACCTCGCCAAAGCGCGCCATCGGTATCTTGGAGAGCATGAAATCGATGTGCTCCTGGCTCATCTGCTTGAAGATCGCCGTGCGCACCGCCGCCGGCGTGACGCAGTTCACGGTTATGCCGGTCTTGGCCAGTTCCTTGCCGAGCGATTTGGTCAGGCCGATCACCGCGGCCTTGGATGTGCTGTAGGCGGAAGCGTTGGGATTGCCTTCCTTGCCGGCGATCGAGGCGATGTTGACGATGCGGCCGTAATTGCGCTCCAGCATGTGCGGGACGAGCGCCTTGTTGCAGTAGAAGACACCGTTGATGTTGATGTCGATGACCAGACGCCAGTCCTCCACCGGATAGTCCCAGGCGGTCATGTTGGGACCGGTGATGGCGGCGCTGGTGATCAGGATGTCGACCCCACCAAGCGCCTCGATCGTCGACCACGCCGCCCGATCCACCGCCGCCGGGTCGGCGACATCGACGGTCTGGCCATGCAGCGTCGGGATCGAAGCCCTGGCCGCTTCGATCTGGGCGCGATCGCGGTCCCAAACCGAAACGCGCCCGCCCTCTTGGATCAGCCTCTGTGCGACGGCGAGGCCGATGCCGGATGCGCCGCCCGTAATCACCGCCGAGCGTCCGGCAAACCGTTCCGCGAGAATCGTCGGCATCTCATTTTCCCCTGTCCTGGCGCAAATCGGCTCCGCTCGGCGAAACCATGTTCGGGGGTGACTGTGAGGTCGCCGCCGGCCAAGTTCAAGCCGGCATGCACCTCGATCGTCTGGGCCAATCCCTGAGGCGCGTTATGCCGGGCTCCCCTCGATCTGCCTGTCCAGCGCTTGCACCAGCGCCAGGCCTATTTGTCCGAGCGGTACAGGAAGAACTGCAGGAACAATTCCCGCTCGGTGGTGATGTCGAGTTTCTCATAGATGCGCCGGCGATGGTTCTTGACGGTGCCGACGGTGATGCCGAGCCGCTCGGCAATGTTGGCGGTCGGATGGCCGGCCAGGATCAATTGCACGAGCTCCCTTTCCCTGAGCGACAGTTCCGGCCACAGGCTCGCCGGGATTGTGGGCTGCTGGCGCGGCGAGGCGCCGGGGCTGGACGGCGCCGAGCTGCGCGAGAAATCGCTTCCGCGCGTCTTGATGTCGAGCGCGTGCAGCGCCTCGAACACCGGCAGCCGCTCAGCCAGCAGGGCGATCTCGTTGTCCTTGAACGCCGTGGTCGAACGATCGAGGAAAATGCCGAGGCACCAGTCGCCGCCATCGGCCAGCATGATGCCGACTTCATCGCAGATCTCCGATTGCGCGAGGAAGCCGGCTATGTACTGGCCGCGTTTGGCCTCGTCGTCGGCCAGCCGCTTGAGCGGCATGATGCCCAGCCGGCGCTCGCGCCGCCAGGAAGCGTAGAAGGGGTCGAACACGTAGTAATTATCAAGGTAGCGCCGCACCATCTCGTCGGAGAAGCGCCGGTGCTTGACGAATTGCGGCGTCTGCGTCGCCGAATAGCGCGTCACCGTCACCAGGTCATGCGCGATGTCGGCGCCGATCAGGTCGATCAGGCAGTCGACATGCCTGTCGGTGCCGGTGGCGGCGATCGCCATGGCGAGCGGCGCCCAGATGTTGCCCATGCGCATGCCTCTTTTCCGGCGACGAGCTCCCGCCCGTCATTGTGCCTTTAGGCATATGGCGCGATCCGGCCCCGCGAATCTAGCCTGTGGTCATGCTCGGCAAGGGAAGGCGACCCGTGGACCATATCTCTACCAATCCCATCGTCATAGGCATCGACGCCGGCGGCACCATGACCGACACCATCCTTGTCGATCAGGACGGCCGCTTCAAGATCGGCAAGTCGGCAACGACGCCGAAGAACGAGGCCGAGGGGTTCCTCGCCTCGGCCGAGGACGCGGCGGACGCCTGGGGCATCTCGCTCGAGGCCCTGTTTTCGGGCGTCAATGTGGTGCTCTATTCCGGCACCGGCATGCTCAACACGCTGCTGTCGCGCACCGGCAGGAAACTCGGCCTGATCACCACCAAGGGCCTTGAGGACATGATCCTGATGGGTCGCGGCCTGCAGGCCTGGGCTGACTATTCCTATGCCGACCGGCTGCACGCTGTGACACATCATCATCCCGATCCGCTGGTGCCGCGCCGCCGCACTCACGGCGTCACCGAGCGCATCGATCAGTTCGGCGACATCATCCTGCCGCTCTATGAGCATGAGGTCCGTGCCGCGGCGAAAAAGCTGATCGCCGACAAGGTCGAGGCGGTCTGCATCATGACGATCTTCTCGCATGTCAATCCGGTGCATGAGAAGCGCATCGCTGAGATCTGCCGCGAGGAGATCGCCGCCGCCGGAGCCGACATCCTCGTCTACAGCAGCCATGAGGTGCGCCCGGTCATCCGCGAGCAGTCGCGGCTGAACTCGGTGCTGATCGAGGCCTACGCCACCTCGCGCGGCCGCAAGCAGCTCAAGGGGATCGAGGACGTCTCGAAGAAATACGGCTTCAGATATGGCGTCCAGACGCTGCTCTCCTTCGGCGGTCTCACCTCGATCAACCACCCGCGCCTGCACGAAACCATGATCTCCGGCCCGATCGGCGGCATTCTGGGCGCGGCCTATGTCGGCAAGCTGATCGGCAATGACTCGCTGATCTGCTCGGACATGGGCGGCACCTCCTTCGACATGGGCGTCATCACGCGCGGCCAGACCCGGATCGAGAACGAGCCCCTGATGGACCGGTTCAAGCTCAATGTGCCGACGCTGCATCTCGACACGATCGGCGCCGGCGCCGGCATGATCCTCAAGGTCGATCCGCTGACGAAGAAAGTCTCGCTCGGGCCCGAAAGCGCCGGTGCCAATCCCGGCCCGATCTGCTTCGCCAGGGGCGGCACCGAGCCGACCATCGCCGATTGCGACGCCATCCTCGGCCGGCTGAACCCGCATTATTTCCTCGGCGGCAAGGTCGTGCTGCAGGTCGAGAAGGCGCGCAAGGCCTTCGAGGAAAAGTGCTCCCGTCTGCTCGGCGTCGGCGTGGATGAAGCCGCCGAAGGCATGATCGACATGCTGGAAGCGGACGCCAACAACGCGCTGCGCCGCGTCATCTCCGGCCAGGGCATCCATCCTTCGGAGTTCACATTGCTTTCCTATGGCGGCTCGGGGCCGTTGCATCTGGCCGGCTGCTCCAGGGGCATCGGCTTCAAGGATATCATCACCTTCCAGTTCGCGGCCGCCTTCTCCGCCTTCGGCTGCACCACGGCGGATTTCATGCGCCGGCATTCGGTATCCACGCAGATCGACATCGGCGCGCGCGCAAGCGAGGCCGAACTGCTGGCCTTCGGTGCCAGAGTGACCGCGGTCTGGGACGATCTCACCAGGGCCGCGGTCGACGAGATGGTGGCCGACGGTCATGCGCTGGACAAGATCAGGACGGTGCCGTTCCTGATGATGCGCTATACCGGCCAGCTCGAGGACGTCGAGGTGATGGCGCCCCTATCGGCCATCAATTCGGCCGACGACATGCGCAAGGTCATCGACGAGTTCGAAGCGGTCTACGCCAAGGTCAACCATCGCGTCTCGCGTTATGGTGAAGCCGGCTTCTCGATCACCGAACTCGGTCTCATCGCCACCGCCGACAAGGTCAAGCCCGTGCTGCTCAAGCGGCCGCTCGGCCCCTCAAGCCCCGCATCCGCGCACAAGGGCGTGCGCGAGGCCTATATTGGCGGCCGCTGGCACAAGGCCGATCTCTACGAGATGGATCTTCTGCTGCCGGGGCATGAGGTGACCGGCCCGGCCATCATCGAACACCCCGCCACCACCCTCGTCGTCCATCCGCGGGACCGTGTCTTCGTCGACGAATGGACGCTGCTCCACTACTCCCACGCTTGAGAGGGCGAACGCCATGCTGGACAAACCCGCCTCCGCCCTGCGCCTCCGCGAGCGGCTGATCGAATCCGAACGGCTCATGGACGAGACCGGCTGCTATGACGGCATTACCGATCTCGAACTGCGCAACCAGGATCCGCTGAAATTCGAGACGCTGCACACCAAGCTGCGCGCCTACTGCGTCTCGGCGCGCGAGATGGCGCGTCGCATCTCGGCTTCGCCCGGCGTGCGCGAGGTCGGCGAGATGGTCGTCGCCATCTACACGCCCGAGGGCGACGCGATCGCGCTCTCCAACGGCATCATGGTGCATGTGCACACGATGAGCCGTTTTATCAAATGGATGATCAGACAAGGCTACGAGGAAAATCCCCGCATCGTCGACGGCGACATCTTCGCCAACAACGACGCCTTCATCGGCACGGTGCAGGTGCCCGACGTGATGGACGTGGTGCCGATCTTCCACTCGGGCAAGCTCGTCGGCTGGGCCGGCGCCGTCTGCCATGAGCTGGAGGCCGGCGGCATCACGCCGGGCGGCGACGTGGCGCTGGCCCAGGAGCGCTTCACCGAAGGCCTGTTCGTCTGTGCCGAAAAAGTCGGCCAGAACGACGAGTTGCGGCGCGACTACGTCATCCGCTGCGAGCGCAATCTGCGCATGCCCATCTACTGGGTGCTGGACGAGAAGGCCAAGGTCGCCTCCTGCATCGACATGCGCGAAAGCGTCAAGGCGCTGATCGACGAGATCGGCCTCGACTCCTGGATGAAGGTGTCCAAGGAATTCATCGAGGAGGGCCGCCGCGCGCAACTCGCCCGCACGCGACAACTGACCGTTCCCGGCATCTATCGGGGGCATACTTTTTACGGTCACGTCACCAAGGGCAAGCCGGGCTACCAGCCGCTCGGCGACCCCGACTGGCTCTACAACATTCCGATCGAAATGGAGATCACCACGGGCGGCAAGATCATCATGGATTTCGAGGGCACGCAGCCCTGGGGCTACCATTCCATGAACTGCACGCCGGCCGGCATGGATGGCGGCATGTTCGTGACGCTGACCCAGCACATGAATTTCGAAGGCCTGGTCAATGACGGCGCCTGGATGGCGACGGAGCTGAAGCTGCCGCATGGCACCTGGACCAATCCCGACAATGAGATGGTGGCGACGGCCACGTCCTGGGCGCTGCTCCTGCCGGCCTATGGCGTCTTCCAGCGGCTCCTGTCGAGATCATTCATCGCCCGCGGCTTCGTCGAGGAGGCCTTCGTCGGCCAGGTCAACAGCCCGATGATCGAGATGGGGGGAACCAGCCAGTACGGCACGCTGTTCGGCATGGCGCATTTCGAATGCGCGGCCGCCGGTTCCGGCGCGCTTGCCATCAAGGATGGGCTGGACACCGCCTATGTCGGCTGGAACCCTGAATCCGACATGGGCAACATCGAGATCTGGGAACAGAACATGCCGATGGTCTATATCGGCCGCTCGATCGTTGCCAATTCCGGCGGCGCCGGCAAATATCGCGGCGGCTGCGCCTTCCTGTCGACCTGGCTGGTCAGCAAGACCGACCATCTCCGGCTGGTCACCTCGGAACACTCCTCGCGCGTCTTCGACAATGGCGGGCTCTGCGGCGGGTATCCGGCGCCGACCTGCCAAAAACACCGTGCGGTGCGCGACAGCAACATCTTCGAGCTCGCACAAAAGGGCGCGCCGCTGGCGCACCATACCGGCACCAATCCTTATCGTTCCGAACTCGAGGTCCGGCTCGAAGGCCAGCACGTGACGATGGAAGGGCCCTATATCACCGCGCCCCACAAAACCGGCGACGTGTTCACCCATTCCTACAATGGCGGTGGCGGCTATGGCGACGTGCTGGAGCGCGACCCGCTCAAGACGGCATCGGACGTCGAGAACGGCTATCTCACCAGGGAAGCTGCCGAGAATGTCTTCGGGATCGTGCTTGACGAGGACGAGGACGGCTATCCCGTCGGCAATCTCGAAGCCACCAAGCGCCACCGCGCCGAGATGCGGTCGCGCCGGCTCGCTCGGGCCAGGCCGGTCTCGGAGTGGATGGCCAAGGAGCGCGAGCGGGTGAAGGCGGCCGATTTCGCGCCCGAGGTGAAGAAGATGTATGCCAGCGCCATCAAGCTTTCGCCGCGCTTCACCAGGGATTTTTCAAGCTTCTGGGATGTCGATGCCAAATCGACCTTCGGCGTGGAGTAGGGACCATGACCTCATACAGCAAGGAAGTCATCGCCGATCTGGTCGCGGGCACCCTGCCTTGGCCGCAGACGCGCCGCGTCATGAGCGCCTACAAGGACGACGACCGGTTCTTCAAATATGTCGCGGTTTTGCAGGACCGTGTCGGCTGGAGCGATCCGATACTGCTCCCTGTTGGCGACCACCTCTTCATCTGCCAGAGCGGCGATGAGCGGGTAACCCGTTGCGAATGCGGCCATTCCTTCGGCGACTACCGCAAGAACTGGAAGCTGAAGGCTTCGATCATCGTGCGCGACAGCGAGGAGGCGCTGCGCGAGATCTATCCCAACAGCGACCTGCCGGATCCCGAATGGATGGAAATCCGCGAGTTCATCTGTCCGCAATGCGGCACGCTGCACGAGGTCGAGGCCGCGGCGCCGGGTTATCCCATCGTCCATGATTTCGAACCCGACCTGGAAGGTTTCTACCGCGATTGGCTGGGCAAGCCGCTGGAGCCGCTGGAGCCGATGGACAAGGAAAGCTGATGGCAAGGACACAAGTTTCGTCACCGGCTCCGAAGGTTATGTTGGCCTATGAAGTTCAGATACTCTCGGGACTGATGGACCGTCCCGTGCCGCGCGGAGGCCATGCCCGATGACAAACCTTTCCGGCCGCGGCGCAATCGTCACCGGTGGCTTCTCCGGAATGGGCCTGGCGATTGCCACGACATTGGCGCAGGCCGGCGCCAATGTCGCCGTCGGCTCCTATGTCGCACCTGGCGGCGTGGAGAGATCCGACGCCGCCTACTATCCCGGCGCCGACGAGATAGAGCGCGTGCGTTCGGCTCTCGGCGCGCATGGAACGAGGATTTACGCCGCCCATCTCGATGTGCGCGACAGCGGCGTGACGAACCGTTTCGCGGCCGACGCCGAGGCGGCGGTGGGTCCTGTCGACATCCTGGTCAACGCCGCCGGCACCACGGCCGAGCAGCCGGTCTGCGGCCATTCCGACGCGCTGTGGGACAAGATCGTCGACACCAATCTCACCGGCGCCTTCCGCGCCACCCGCGCTGTGCTGCCCGGCATGATCGAGCGCGGCTGGGGCCGCATCGTCAACATCGGCTCGACCGCCGCCTCGGTCGGCTGGAAGGACAATCCCGCTTACTGCGCCTCCAAGGCCGGTCTCCTCGGCCTCACCCGTTGCGTGGCGCTCGAAGGGGCGGCGCATGGCGTCACCTGCGTCATGATCAGCCCGACCTGGGTCGAGACCGAACTGATGCGCCGCAACGTGGCGCAGGTCGTCGAGCGCGAGGGCAAGGGCCGCACGGCCGAGGACGCGATGGCCGAGATCGCCAGGGGCAACCCGCAGCAGCGCATCCTCCAGCCGCAGGAGATCGCGGCGCTGGCCGTGTTCCTCTGCTCTGATATGGCCAAGGGCATCACCATGGAAAACATACAGGTCACCGGCGGAGCACTTTGGTAGCGCGCACGGCTGGTTGCGGCCTCGATGGAGAGGCCGGCAATGGAAAGAGAAGTCCGATCCCGTCCGGGCGTGTCCGGGACCTGATCTCTCGGCGCTCGCCTGGCTGTAAGACAAGGTGACCGCATTTGCCATTGAGCGCGCGGCGCGATAGGTTATATTGCACTGCACAATGGAGATGCCGTCGATTGCACCCTTCTTACGGAGATGCCTGCCGATTACGCGGCGGTCCGGGGTAGGCTCGGCGAGAACCTGAGATGAAGATTCCAAAGTCCTTGCTGGTCGATCCCGAGAGGAACTCGGTCTACGGCAGTTTTGCCGTTGCCGTCTCGGTCTGGGCATTCTCCTACTCCGTCATATTCGGCCAGGTGCTGATCCTGGCCTACTATGCGGTGTGGCTGCCCCTCATCATGGTCGACTACAGGCGGTTCCTGCGGCATCTGTCCAGCGCCTGGCTGCCATTGTCGTTCGCGGCCTATGTATGCTTCTCCGTCTTCTGGTCGGACGCTCCCGGCATCACCGCGAGAACGGCCGTCCAGTACTTCTCCCACATCGCCTGCGCCTATGTCGCGGCGCGAGCCGTCAGTGTGCGGACCCTGACAATAGGCGCCCTGGTCGGCATATTCGTCGTCCTGCTCTACTCTCTCAAGGTCGGGGCCTATTCCGAGGACGTCCTCGACGGCACCTATAATTTCGTCGGCGCCTTCGCCTCAAAGAACCAGATCGGCTTCGTCGCCTCGCTCGGCATCTATTTCAGCGTCGTCTTCATCGCCTTCCTCAGGCACGGCCGGCTGAGCCTGTTCCTGACCGTGCCGGTGGTGCTTTTGTCGGCCTATCTGCTGGTCATCTCGCATTCGGCCACCTCGATGGCCTCGACACCGGCGGTGCTGGCGCTGGTGATGCTGCTTGCCATGAGCAAGGTGCTGTCGCGACGCTACCGCCGGGTGATCTTCCTGGTCGGCACAGGCATGCTGGTCGTCGCTATCCTTGTGGCGCTGAATCTCGGCCTCATGGACTTCGTCCTCGGCCTGTTCGGCAAGGATTCGACGCTCACCGGGCGCACCTATCTGTGGGAGCAGGGCTGGAACGCCGCGCAGAGGGCGCCCATGCTCGGCGTCGGCTATGCCGCGTACTGGGTCCAGGGTTTTGCCGAGGCCGAGCGCCTCTGGAACGAGTTCTACATCACCACCCGCACCGGCTTCCACTTCCACAATACCTACATCGAAGCCCTTGTCGAACTCGGCTTCGTCGGGGCGACGCTGGTTTCGCTGGTCATCCTGCGCACGCTTTACGGCCATGTCTCGGCGGTCGCGTTCGGAACATGGCGGGCGGATTCGGTCGTTCTGGCCGGCGTCATGGTGCTGCTCCTGATCCGCTCCTTCGTCGAGGTCGAGATCCTCAACCCCTACATCATAGGGTCCTTCCTGATGTATTTCAGCTTCTTCAAGCTGGCGCGACTGCCCGTTGCCCGTCCTCGCCTGTCTGCGGCAAGGATCGAGGAGGCGAATGCCGCCAAAGGCTGGAGCGGGCCGGAGCCTGGCATCGACGCGGCTCGATGAGTGCGGATCGGTTTCCTGTTGGGCTTGCGTCAAGACAAGGCGATAGAGCGCTGGCGATTCGCTCAAACGCCGCCCGCTCCAGGGTGATTTCAGGAAAAGTGTGTACCGGGAAGAGCGCGCAGCGCTTTCCGTCCGGAATTGCGCAAAAACAAAGGGATAGAGCAGCTCACCGTTTTCGTGAACGGTGAGCTGCTCTTATCTCCGGCCGTTCGACCACTTACTGGCTGGGCATTGGCGCCAGCTTGACCTTGATCACATCGCCCGGCAACACGGGGGTGTCTTCCTTGACCGCAATCTCGCTCGTCTTGCCGTCGGCAGCGCGCAGCAGTGAATAGATCAGGGTGGGCTCTTCGTTGGTTGCGCTGGCGGCCACGGTGGCGGGATCGGTGGCCTGGGCCATCAATCCTTTCTGCATGTTGACCCTCAGCGCGGCCTCGTTCAGGTCGGCTTCGGTCTGCTGCCGGTCGGCGGCGAGGCTCGAGCTCAGCGTGTTCTGGGCATCGATGGCATCCTGCGTTGCCTTGCTGATCGCTTGCTTGGCGGTGAGGATGGCCGTTTCGTAGTCCAGGATCTTGCCCTGAAGGTCGGTGACGGACTGCTGCGAATCCAACAGTCTTGCGTTGGCGACCAGGCCTTTCTGGGCCAGCGGACCGATGCTGGTGAGTTGCTGCTGCGCCAGGTCGACCTGCTTCTGCTGGTTGACGATCTTCTTCTGCAGCGATTCGATCTCGGCCTGCAGGACCCCTTTCAGGTCGCTGAGCGCCTCGAGCTTCAGCTTCAGCGCCTTCTGGTCAGCCGTGAGGATCGTCATCTCGTCCGCGACGATGGCTTGCAGTCTCGGATCGCCCTCGACCTCCTTCGGCACGTCGAAGCTGGACTTGCCCGCAAGGTCGGCATCGATGCGCGCGCGCTTGACGATCAGTCGAACGCGCTGATCGTCATATATGTCGAAATTGCCTTTGGCGGTGACCAGGTCCTTGCCGAGCTGCGGGCCGTAGTCGGCGCTTCGCCGGATGCCGCCCGCGATGCTGACCGCCTTCAGCACCGTAAGATCGGGCACATAGGGGAATTGGCCGGGGTTCTGCACCTCGCCCGAAATATAGAACGGCCGGAACTGCGCCATTTCGACCGATGCCTCGGGCCGGTCCGACAAGGCGAGCTTGTGCTGCAGCGCCTCGCCGATCGCCGCCGCGACTTCGGCCGTTGTCTTGCCGGATGCCGGCAGCTCGCCGACGAAAGGCACCGACAGCATTCCGGCCGGCCCGACCGTGTATACGCCATTCACCGCCGACCAGTCGCGGAACGTGCCTTCGACGGTCTGCCACTCCGCGATACGGATGGTGAGCTTGTCTTGCGATCCGAGATGGTACTCGTCGGCAAGGGCGATCCGAGGCAGGGCGAGCGACAGGGCCAGGCAGCTGGCCACGAGCCGCAAACGCCGCGAGCGGCCCGAATGCGGGCCGCTGCAAAAAACTTCGAACATGTCTATCTTCAACTGAATGTTCCGATCCGCTTTGGCCCCACCAGCCCGATGAGCCTGCGCCCGATGCCTGCCGGGAGAAATCTCCCGCGTGCGATCCGGTTCGCGACCGCTCAGTAGCAGCCGCGCGACATCCAGACAGCCGGAACTGTCTTGATGATGATGCGAATATCCTCAAAAAGTGACCAATTCTCGACATAGTGGCGATCGAACGCGACGCGGCTGTCATAGGAGACGTCGTTGCGGCCGCTGACCTGCCACAGGCCGGTCAGGCCGGGGCGGGACTTCAGGTAATACACGGCGGCGCTGCCATAGATCTCCAGTTCGTCGCGCACGACCGGGCGAGGTCCGACAAGGCTCATGTCGCCCTGAAGGATGTTGATGACCTGCGGCAACTCATCGAGACTGAGTTTCCTCAGGACCGCGCCGACCCGGGTGACTCGCGGATCGTTCTTCAGCTTGCGGGTGGCTATCCATTCCGCCTTGGCTTCCGGATTGGCCGCCAGATAGGCAGCCAGCACCCTTTCGCCGTCCGGCACCATGGTGCGGAACTTGAGACAAGGGAAAACCCGTCCGCCACGCCCGATTCGCCGGTGACCGTAAAAAATCGATCCGCCATCGGAGAATTTGACGAGCAGCGCTATCATGACGAACAGCGGGCTGAGAGCGATCAGGGCGGCCAGTGAACCGGCAATATCGAAACTGCGCTTGATAAGGCCGCCGATCGGCGGTGGAAAATCGACGCCAGCCTGCGAAAACTCCGCTGTGGCCGACTTGGCAACATCCCTCATGCCAAAACTCCATGCGTTGACCGGATGGTTTACGGCACGATATCAAAAAAATGTTGCAGCGCAACACACAATTTCCCGCACCTTTGAAATAGTCACGTCATGAATTGACTAAATAATAAGCGTGCCCTGCACAAATTTCGGAATATTTAGCACATTTATGACAATAAATGGGCATAGCCGGAAAAATAGAGGCGCTTTTGGGGCAACTTCTAGGCGGGGCGTTCTTTATGCCCTTGAATGGAGCTCGTTGGTGCTTTAGCGCGGCACGATATTCGGTGGTATTCATATAAAATACTATTCAATATTGTAGATTCTACTGAAAAACACCAAAGAGCCGAAGTTGCGCGTAATCCCGTCGTGTGCGTTGCAGCATGAGCGAGTCGAGCGCAAAAGCTCACCTAAAAATAAATGCAGTTGCCCTTGCGGCCTTTTGCTCGCCTTAATAGAATTGCAAATTATACCTGTCAAAGTGGCGACAGGTTGAAAGGCCGGAAGCAACCGGCCGGGAGCGGGCGACTTAACAAGCCCGCATGACAAGGGACGACGCTCGGGTGGGGCAATGATTGGAATATACCCGGGCCGGTTTGTGGGCTGTTGGGTATGTCGCTTCCAAAATTCATCGTTGGGATGATTTTCGCTCTTGCGATCGTCGTTGGCTGGTCATGGCTGGGCGGCGCTTCAATAGGCACGACGCTGCTGCGCGTCATCATCTGTGCCGTGGTCATCCAGGCGGGCTACTTCGTGCTCGTCTATGCCATGATCGTCAAAAGCGCGCCGACGCCGGCCGACAGGACACGCGAGGCCGAAAGAAAGCTGAGTTCGGCCGAGGTGGCCGAGGGTGAAAAGCTCGGCGGCGCCGGGCGAAGCCTTCACTGACCCAGACCGGGCTGGCCTCAGGCCACGTCGGCGGGTTCGGACTGAGATTGTTCGCCCGAAAGCATCCGGGACAACCGGCTTCCTGCTTTCGCCTTCAGCCGCCGATATTGCCCGGCCTCGACGACACGGCCGTTTTCCATCGCCACCACCCAGTCGGCGAAGGCGATCATCGATGGCCGGTGCGCGATGGTCAGGATCGTCATCGAGCCGCGCAGCCCGTCGATCGATTGCGCGATCAGCGCCTGGTTTTGCCAGTCGAGCGCGCTGGTCGCCTCATCGAGGATGAGCAGCGACGGCTTGCGCAGCAAGGCGCGCGCCAGCGCGATCCGCTGGCGTTCGCCGCCCGACAACCGCACGCCGCGGTCGCCGACCACCGTTTCGAGCTTGAGGTCGAGCCGTTCGACGAATTCGGCCGCATGGGCCGATCGCAATGCGGCCCACAGTTCATCGTCGCTTGCTTGCTGTGCGGCCAGGCGCAGGTTCGCCGCGATCGTGTCGTGCAGGAGAAACACGTCCTGCGGCACGTAGGCGACCTGGTCGCGCCAGCCCCGGCGATTGGCGGCGTCGATCTCGACGCCATCGACGAGGATCGTGCCGGCTGTCGGCTCGAGCAGGCCGAGCAGCATGTCGGCGATCGTGCTCTTGCCTGATCCCGAAGGGCCGATAAGGGCGGTGACCTTGCCGGCCGGAAGGCCGAAGGTGATGTCGCTCACCACCGTCTTGGCGGCGCCGTCCTCGTAGGCGAAGGAGACGCCGCGAACATTCAGTCCGAAATCGAGCGACAGCTTTCGAGCGTCCTCGATCCCGGCATGGCCAGGTTCCCGCTCGGCGTCGAAACGCATCTGCAGGCTGCGCATCGCGGCATAGGCGGGCAGGTTGATCAGGACCTGCTGCGCTTGCGTCTGCATGTCCATGAAGCGCGGCGCGATGCGCATGAAGACCAGCAGCAGCACCACGATCTCGGCCAGTGAGAGGTCGAAGCGAACCAGCGCCACATAGATGAACAGGCTCAAGCCGATCACGCTCGCCACCTGGAACAGGGCGGTGCCGGTCGAGCTGTTGCGCACATAGGCGATGTTGTCGGCCTTCATCCTTTCGAGTGTCGCCTGCAACTGCGCGAAATAGGTCGCCTCGATGTTCAGGCTCTTGGCCACCTTGATGCCGCCGAGGAATTCCGAGACCGTCCGGTATTGATCCTGCCGGTTGGTGGTCAGGACCTGGCCAAAGGCGGTCGCCCGCGACCGGAATGGCCGCAGCGCGAGGAACATCAGGATGCCAATGACCACGGCGAACAGCGTCATGACCGGCGAAATGAACATGGAGATCACGAGATAGCCGGCCAGAAGCACGGCGATCTGCACCAGCATCAGCAGCGAGAAGGCCGCGCCCTGGACGCGGTCTATGTCCCCGGTCAGCGCATGGTCGAGGTCGGAGCCGCGCATGCGCGTGAAGACGCCCCACCGTGCCTTGCCGATGCTTTCGAACAGGTTCATGCGCAGGCGGTTGATGAAATCGAAGAGAAGCCTGGCCATGTAGACCGACTTGAAGCGGTTGAAGGCGGCCTGCAGCGCGACCAGCGCCACCAGCATGCACAGCATCGTGGTCAGCTTCAGCGTGCCGTCCGGCACCAGCCAACGCATGAAATCATTGTCGGGCAGCTTGATCGCGAAGTCCTGGCCGGAGCGTCCGACCAGCTGCAACAGCGGAACCAGCAACAGGATGGAGATGCCTTCGGTCAGGCTGCCCAGGATCAGGAAGAGCAGCGCCGTCCAGGCCCGCCGCCCGCCTATCTGGGCGATAACGGCGCCGAACCCGGCGATTTCCCGAAACAATGACGGGCGAAGGAGCGATGATTTCGACATCTCCTGCTATCCCTGTTCCTGCTATCCCTGTCCGGCCATCAGGTCATGCTCGACGAGGCTCACGACCTCGCCGATCCTGTCGAGCCCCGTCGGCACTTCGAGCCTGCACACGCCGACGCGATCGGCGAGCCGTGCGCAATGCCCGAGATGCGCCGCCGCGAAATCGCCGACCAGGGCGGCGCGGCCGAAACGCGTGACATATGAAAATCTGATCACGGCCGGCAAAGCGGCGATGCCAGGCATGGGCGAGATCTCAGCCTTTCGGCCGCGCTCGAGAATGTAGATGCGGGTCGCCGGAACCCTGTCGCGCGAAAAGGCACTCTGCAAGCGGTGCTGGGCCTTGTTGATGGCCGGATGCACCTGCGGCCGCACTTGTGCCCCTTCAAGCGAAATCGCGGCAGCGGCGTCGGCCGCCAGCTTGATCTGGGGAAAACCCGGCACGATCATCGGCTCGTCCGGATGGCTGAGATCGAGCGCCACGACGTCATCGGTAAGCAGTTCGTGTCCGGCACGGATCATGGCGCTTGCCGTCGTCGATTTTCCGGCGCCCTTGTCGCCCATGAAGATGGCGCTTTTGCCGGCAATCGCGACGGCGCTGGCATGCAGCACGAGCAGGCCCCGCTGGTGCAGGATGAGCGCCATCACCGGTCCCAGCAGCGGGAACGCGATCAGTGCGTCGTCGATGCCGGGCGCCGGCTCGACCTCGATGCGGCAGGCGTCGCTGATCAGGAACGCGGCGACGGCGTGCCATGCCAGATATTGCCGATCCGGTTCGAAGCGGAAAATGGTCGCGGCCTCGGGCGAAGGCTTCGGCATATCGATCGCGCCGACACTGATCACGATATCCGCCGCTGCGGGTTCGGCCGGCTCCAGTTCTGGCAATGTCACCTCGGAAGCGATGGTCAGGCCGTAGGCCCGATAAAAACGGCGCTGTCCGCGCGGCCAGCCTTGCGCGCGCGGGCGGAGGGCCAGCGGCTCGTTCAACGGCGTCATGCGGCACTCCCGGCGCGCTGCACCTGCCGCAGCCACAGCGACAGCGACGCCGAGCGCCAGACATACTGGACATCGAGCGGCGCCGGCCGGTCGGGCCGACTGAGCAGCCGGGCATAGGCAGCCTTCACGGCCGGCAGGTTTATGTAGGGTTCGATGCGGCCGGCGTCCGGGCCGAGCACCTGTTCCAGGAGGTCGCGGTGGTTGCGCAGCATGCCGTTGACGAGATTGCCGGTGAAATCGATCTTGTCGCGCCGCCACTGGACCGCCGCCGGCAGCACGTCTTGCATGGCGCGGCGCAGCACGTAGCGGCCAAAACCGCGGCTGAGCTTCTCCTCGCCCGGCAATGCCAGGCAGAACTCGACCAGCGGCTTGTCCCAGAAGGGATAACGAGGTTCGACGCCGAAATTGGCGGCCGCCTTGTCGAGGACTTCGAAAGCATGCGGCACATAGCCGTTGGAAAGAATCCAGCGGTGGGTCAGCGCCTCGCTGGCGCTGACGTCGGGCGGCTTGTAGCCGGCTCGGTGAACCCGCTCGATGAGCTCGGTGCGGCCGGCAAGATCGGCATTGATCAGGTCGCGCCAGCTTCCGCCCTGGGCCGGCTTTCGCAGCCTGTGCAGGAGCCGGTTCGCGGCGTGCCTGAGCCTGGCCACGCGCCAGGCAGGCCCGTAGATGGTCAGGAACTGGAAATACATGCCGAGCATGCCGTCGCCATAGGTGTTGGAAGCGCTGCGGATCTCGCGCCACAGCTCCAGCCACTTGCCTGCGTTGGCAAGCTCGTGCAGATGGCCGTGCCCCTGCGATACGACTTCGTCCCCGCCATGGCCGTCGAGAAGCACCTTGACGCCTTTGGCGCCCGCCGTCCTGTATACCTCCCGGGTGAGCGTAAGGCCCGGCGCCAGGAACGTTCCTTCCTGCTCTTCCAGCACCCGTTCGAATTCCGCGAACGGCGCGTAGTTGCCGACCGGGATCAGCGTGCCGTCGACGCGCCCTTGTTCCAGCACCGCGTCTATGAAGGGGGTTTCGTCCATCGCCGAACCGCGTTCGAAAACCAGCGAAAAGGTGGGCAGCCTCGGCTTTCCCTCGGACAGGTTTTGCCGGCCCGCCACGCAGGCGATCGAAGAGGAGTCCAGGCCGCCGCTCAGCATGGCCCCGACCGCCGCGCTTCCGCGCATGCGGTTGCGCACGGACTGCGAGAAGAGGTGGGCGAATTCCTCGGCGGCGTCCGGGCGCATAGGCCGCGACGACGGCTCGATCTGCCAGTATCGCTGCAGCGTCACGCGCTGCCCCGTCACAGTGAGGCTGTGGCGCGCCGGCAGGCGGAAAATATCGGTATAAGGCGTCGCTTGCGGATCGTCTGGCAGCCCTGCCAGGAAACCCGAGATCTGATGTTCGCTGAGGCGGGCGCCGGCCCCGGTGACGCCAAGGATCGGGCCGATCTCGGAGGCAAAGACAAAGCGCTGCCCGTCCGCGTGATAGTAGAACGGTTTGACGCCGAAATGATCGCGCGCGCAAAACAGCACCTGCCGCTCGGCATCCCAGATGGCGAAGGCGAAGTCGCCTTGCAGGTGCACGGGACAGGCTTCGCCCCAGCGCAGATAGGCCCACATCAGGAGCACGGCGTCGGCAACCGATGCGTCGCGGACGCCGAGCCGTGCCGTCAGCTCGTCGCGATTGTCCAGGCGGCAATCCGCGGTGACGGCCAGTTTGCCGCCCGCCATCGTCAGCGGGCCGGGGCCGGCTTCATCGGTCGTGTTGAGCCAGGCGTGGCCGAGCGCGACAGCCTTGTCGGTCCACCACGAACTGCCGTCGCCGGCGCGATGACGCATGCGGGCCAGCATGCGCTGGATATCGGCTGCGGACTCCGGCGCCTCGTGCCCGTGCAGGATACCGGCCACGCCGCTCATCAGTCATTGACCATAGTCGACGAGAGGGACAAACCTGTCTATCGAGCCGCCAAGGACGACATGGTTGCCGCTGATCAGCCAGGCATGCGCCTTCAGCTGCCGGCCGGTGTCGCGCTCGATGCCGATGCGGATCTTCGAGGCGTTGCCCTGGCGGGCGAGAATGTACTGGCCGGCGAGCGCCTGGGTGAGGCAGCTTGCGCGCGGCACCAGGCGGGCCGCGGCGGCAACGCCCCAGGCGACACGGCGCAGCTCTCCCGTGCTGGCGCATTCACGCGCCTCCAGCCGGGTGACGATGCCGCGAAGGCGGTTGTAGGAGAACAGGGTCAGCCCCAGGCGAACGGCCGCGACCACCAGCAGGCAGCGGCAGAGGAACAGCATTTCCGGGCCACTCAGGGAGAGAGCTCGAAGCCGACGCCGCCGGTGCTTCGTCTGGTCGGGACTTTTCTCCGTCGCAGGTTCTTGCCGCAAAACCGTGACCCGCTTTTGCGGAACCTGCCTAGACAGGTTCCTCATGATGCAGCCTCGCAAGTCCGCTATCGGCCAGACCTTTCAACAGCGCGTCGACATCGGCCCTGCAGCGCTCGGCGTCGACATCATAGCGCGCGAGCACGGCCCGGCGGATTTCGGCAATTGGTTTCGGCTCCTGAATCAGCTCCCAGATGAACGTGCCTACCCCGTTGAGGCTGTAGTAGATGTTGGATTTCAGGTTGAGAAGCGCCAGGCCATTGCCGAATTCGCAGGCAACCGCTTCCTTGGTCGCACTTACGCGATCGTGGTCAGATGGGTTCCAGTTCATCCGAAAACCTCGTTTGCTACACACTGTCCGCAATGCGTGTCGACAATTCTGGCGATGAAGAAAAGCCGGGTCAGGCAATGAAGAGAGGCCGGGATTTTCACCCCGACTCCCTTTATGGTTCTTGGATTCCAGAGGCCCAACGTGTCCCTCCAGAATCAGGACAGGTTCAGGAGAACGTCAGGTCGCCAATCGGCGTGTGCGCAGGAAATGCTGCGTCGAGCGCCGTGTTGCCGCCACCGCCCTGAGTGATGGTTTCAATCGAACCATGAACCGTCAGGCTGGGCGTTTCGTACTCCTGCTTTTCAACATTCTGTTCCATTTTACACTCCATCAAGGACTGGAAACGGCCTGTCGATTGCCGGCGGCACTTTCATGCTGCGATGCAATAGCTGCATGGCAGCATTTATGAGTCAAGCCTGATTTACCGCGCATTAATCAATTATGGACTGCGCGCGCAGACACAGTCGTGAGTAACGATCTCAAGCTTTGGCCTTCATCGCCTCGAGATCCCTGCATATGGGCCTAATGCACTAGGTCAGCATAAGAAATTGATTTGCATATATAAACTTTATAAGCCCTGTCACTTCAAGGCATGGCGACAATAATGCCCTAGCGCCGGGTCTCCCGGTAGGTTTGCTACGGAACGCCGAAAAGGCCACTCGTCCCCTGGGGTCCAGCAGTTCTCCTCATCGTTCGCCCGAGCCGGTTTCGATAAACGTCGGGGCCGGATTTTTGCGCTGCAAAAGGAAAAACTGGACGGCGCAAAAGTTTTTGGCGATGCTTGCTTCGCACCTGCAGCATAGGCGTCGCGCCGATCGCTTCTGGAGAACCGTGCGCCCGATGGCCCTGACCGAACGTTCATATGAGCGACTGCGCGCCGCCGATTGCGCCAGCGAGATCGCCTATGTGCAGGCCTGTCTGCGGCTGTTCTTCGCGGCGCGATCCGGCGCCGCGCCCGGCGATGCCTCCGGCCTCTCCGTAACCAATGTCACCGACATAGCCAGGTTGAACAAGGTCGCGACCTTTATCCTCAAGGTGCTGTCGAGCGCACCCGCGAACGGGCCGCCGGCCCAGCTCTCCCAATGGCTCGACGCCTACCGCCGGAAGACCGTTTCGATGAACGCGTCCTGCATCATGGATTCGATGGCGATCCAGGCGGCGCTGCGCGACAGGCAGATCGATTTCGTTTTCCTGAAAGGTCCCTTCCAGCAGCATCTGCTTTACGACGACCATTTCATGAAGCCTTCGGGCGATGTCGACATATTGGTGGCGCCGGGCGGGTTTTTCAGGGCGCGCGAGGCGCTCCGCTCGATCGGCTACGAGATCGCCGGCAAGTCGCGCTCCGTCTGGTGGGTCCGTTTCCTCGGCGAACAGCACATGATCCGCGGCGACGGGCCGACGCAGTCCACCGTCGACCTGCATTATCGGCTCCAGCAACCCGGCTCGCCCAGCCCGCGCGACGCGGATGGCTTCCTGCGGCGCAAACGGCAGGTCGAGATCACCGGCGTCGAGGTGCCGTTCACATCGGTGGCCGACACTCTGCTGTTGTCCTGCATCAGCGTCGCCAAGGCGCTTTTTAACCGGGAACCCTGCGCCGGTTACGTCTGCGACGTGCGCGCCAGCGCCGACCGCTTGGACGAAGCCGAGCAGCAGCGCCTGCTCGACGCCGCCGCGGCGCAGGGGCTGGACGACACGCTGCTGCTTGGCCTGCGCGCCGCCGACGTGCTCCTCGGCGGCGCCGACACGCTCTTGTCGCAGCGCGCCGCGCGGATGCTGTCGCGCATCGGCAATGAGGATCTGCTCAACATGGTCATCGCGCCATGGCTGTCATCCCTGCGATGGCCGCAGCGGCGCACCGTGCTGTGGGAGTTGTGCGGTCGTGCGCCGGTCCGCTATCTGGCGGAAGCCGGCTGGGCGGCATCGGCCGACATCAGCCGCCGCATCTTCGAACGGCAGGGCAGCCCGTGACGGGAAGCCTGTCGGGCATCGAACACGTACAGGGCGAGGGCAGAATGGAACCTGTGCAAGAGGCAAATTCATGTCGATGACAAAATCAAAGGTCTGCGTGATCATCGCGGCCCGAAACGCGGCGCGAACAATCGCGGTCGCCATCGCGTCCGCGCTGCGCGAACCGGAAGTGGCCGAAGTCGTCGTCGTCGATGACGCCTCCACCGATGACACGGCCCAAGTCGCCCGCGCCGCCGATGACGGCAGCGACCGGCTCGCGGTGATCCGTCTCGACGTCAATCGCGGCCCCTCCTTCGCCCGCAACGCCGCCATCGCCGCCTCGCAATCGCCATTCATCGCCATTCTGGACGCCGACGACTTCTTTCTCGCGGGCAGATTTCACAATCTGTTTGCCGGCGCGGACTGGGATTTCGCGGCCGACAACATCATGCTCATCAGGGACGACGCCTTGAGCGATGTCACCCAGATCGTCGCACCGCAGTTCGCGGCCGAGCCGGAATTCCTCGACCTGGAGCGCTTCGTCGAAGGCAACATCTCCAGGCGCAACGTGCGCAGAGGCGAACTCGGTTTCCTCAAGCCGGTGATCAGCCGCGCTTTTCTCGACAGGCACGGCTTGCGCTATGACGAGAGCTTGCGTCTGGGCGAGGATTACGAACTCTACGCGCGCGCGGTCGCCAGCGGCGCGCGCTTCAAGGTCATCCGCTCCTGCGGTTACGGCGCCATCGTGCGGGCCGATTCGCTGAGCGGCCGCCACAAGACCCAGGACCTGAAGCGTCTTGCCGACGCCGACCTGGCGCTGCTGGCGATCGACAGCCTGCCTGAGGGTTCCAAAGCGGTGCTGCGCCGCCACGAGCGCCACGTGCGCGACAAATACCGGCTGCGCAATTTCCTCGACGTCAAGGCCGAGCGGGGCCTGGCGTCGGCCGCGGCCTATGCCTTCGCAAGCCAATCCAACCTGGTTCCCATCGTCCAGGGCGTGGCGTCCGACAAGCTCGAGGCGCTGTTTCGCCGCGTCGGATTTGCCTCCCGTCGTCAACATGTGCCGCCAATGCGTTTTCTCATGGCCGGCACCAGCACGGGCAAGCAGCCTTGAATGCGGGCCTCCGGCCGCGCTCTTGCCAGCCCGTCGCGCAAAGCATTTCCGGCGGATTTATGAGTTTACGAATTGGGTGGTTGCCTAGCCGGCCGGAGGATGGCAGTCTATGTTGCGGTGCAGCAATTAGGATGGCCAATGAACCGGCCTCCGATCGGACTGCCCGATATTGAACCGGTAAGGGGCCCGGCCGACGGTCGGACCACCACAGGACTTTGAACGCATGGCCTCGATATTCGGCTTCAGATCAAGGAATCCGGCCCGCGACCGCCAGACCGACATCTCGCGCCTCGACCGCCTGGCGAAGCTGTTCGAGCAGATCGCGGCCGAGATCGAGGCCGAGCGAAACGGGCTGGAGAATCGCTACAAGGCGACGGCCACCAACGCCGCCTTTCTGGTCGAGGCCATGGAGAACGGCTCGGCGTCTGCGCGCCGTTCCGCCGAGGTCGATGAATTGACGACGTCGATCCTGAATTGCGAGCGCCGCATCGCGGCGCTGTCGCGCCAGAACGGCATGGTCCGGGAGCTTCGTCATTCGCTGGATATGGTTTTCGATGAGGACGGGTCGTCCGATATGACGGCCAGCGAGGGGCTCGCCAAACCGGCAGGCGCCGGCAGAGGGTGAAGGCTGAAGGGTGGATTTGGCGCGAGGCGAGAAGGCAGCTTGGGGAGGGGCTGACGAGAGAAAGAAAGCGCCGTTTGGCAACGGCTCGAATGGCTACTTTGGGTTGGGGATGCACAGCGCAAAGGTTGAGTTTCGTATGAATGCGGATCCGAGAACCACGTTCACCGTCGCAGTTCGCGGCATATCGTCAACGCGCCAGGCCAGGCAAGCCCGCCCGGGCGGTTCCACCGGACGCAGGGCTGCCCTGGTCGCGCTGGCCGCTCTCGCTGGCCTGTTCGCCGGGCCGGCGCCATCCTGGTCGCAGGATCTGAAGTCGGCGCCCTCATTCGTCGATGATTTCACCAGCTTCAACCGCCAGCGCTGGTATGTCTCCGATGGCTGGACGAATGGCGGCCATCAGAATTGCACCTGGGCGAAGGGGCAGGTCAGCCTGGCGGACGGCGTGCTGTCATTGGGTTTCGAGAAGCAGAAGACGAAGGATCGCGACTACGCTTGCGGCGAAATCCAGACCAAGCAGCGATTCGGCTACGGCACCTACGAGGCGCGCATGAAAACCGACACCGGTCCCGGCCTCAACGCGGCTTTCTTCTCCTATATCGGCCCGTCGGACAAGCAGCCCTGGGACGAGATCGACTTCGAGATCCTGACCAAGGACACGTCCAAGGTGCAGGTCAATGCCTACATCGCCGGCAAGGGCAAGAACGAGAAGCTGGTCGACGTGCCGGGCGGCACGGAAAAGGCCTTCAACGACTACGCCTTCGTCTGGCAGAAGGACAGTTTGCGCTGGTACGTCAACGGCCAACTGGTGAACACCATCACCGATCCGGCAAAGCTGCCCAGCCATGCTCAGAAGATCTTCTTCAGCCTCTGGGGCAGCGATACGATGACCGGATGGTTGGGCGCATTCGCCGATCCCGGACGCAAGCTTTCGCTGCAGATCGAGCGCGTCGCCTTCACCGCGCAGGGCGAACCCTGCCAGTTTCCGGAATCGCTGGCATGCAGCGTAAAATAGAACCTATTGGAAAAGTCGATTTGAACCGGCCGGGCCGAACACGGTCCGCTGCCCTGGACAGGAACAAAACAGAATGAATTTGACGGTGTTTGGTATCGGCTATGTCGGTCTCGTGCAGGCTGCTGTGCTTGCCGAAGTGGGCCACCAGGTCGTCTGCGTCGACATCGACGCGAACAAGGTCGAGCGGCTCAATCAAGGTCTCGTCCCGATTTTCGAGCCGGGCCTGGAAAGCATCGTGAGGGAGAACCATGCCGCCGGCCGCATCAAGTTCACCACCGACGCGGCCGCCGCCGTCAGGCATGGTGAAATCCAGATGATCGCGGTCGGCACGCCTCCCGGCGAGGATGGCTCGGCCGATCTCAAATATGTGCTGGCGGTCGCCGAGGCGATCGGCCGGGAAATGGATGCGCCCAAGATCGTCGTCGGCAAGTCGACCGTGCCGGTCGGCACCTGCGAGAAGATCAAGGCCAGGATCGCCGAAACGCTGAAGAAAAGAGGCCGCGAGGACCTGACCTTCGACGTCGCTTCCAATCCGGAATTCCTCAAGGAAGGGTCCGCCGTCGCCGATTGCATGAGGCCGGACCGCATCATCGTCGGCACATCGAGCGAGGACACCGAGGCGGTGATGCGTGAGCTCTACGCCCCCTTCAACCGCAACCACGAGAAGATGATCGTGATGGATGTGCGCAGCGCCGAATTCACCAAATACGCGGCCAATTGCATGCTCGCCACCAAGATCAGCTTCATGAACGAAATGGCGAATCTGGCCGAACAGCTCGGCGCCGACATCGAGGAGGTGCGCAAGGGCATCGGCAGCGATCCGCGCATCGGCTACCACTTCATTTATCCGGGCCTCGGCTATGGCGGCTCCTGCTTTCCCAAGGACGTGCGCGCCCTGATCAAGACCGCCGAAGGCGTCAAGTTCGACGCCAAGCTGCTGCGCGCCGTCGAGGAGCGCAACAACGAGCAGAAGTCCGTGCTGTTCGACAAGGTGAACCGCTATTTCAAGGGCAACCTCAAGGGCAAGACCTTCGCGCTCTGGGGCCTGGCTTTCAAGCCCAACACCGACGACATGCGCGAGGCGCCCGCCCGCACGCTGATGGAGGCACTCTGGAACGTCGGCGCCACCGTGCAGGCCTATGATCCCGAGGCGATGCAGGAATGCCAAGCCATCTATGGGCTGCGCGACGACCTGCTTCTGTGCGGCACCAAGGAAGCGGCGCTGCGCGGCGCCGATGCGCTGCTGATCGCCACCGAGTGGAAGAGTTTTCGCGCGCCGTCCTTCGACGCGCTGAAGGACGCGCTGACCACGCCGATCATCTTCGACGGCCGCAACCTCTATGATCCCAAGGTCATCGCCCGCCACGGCATCGAATATCACTCGATCGGCAGGATGGCGGCATGAGACCGGGTTTGGGCAATCCAATGTGGGATCGCCGCGGCCGGCCGGTGTGCTTGCCATGACGAACGCACAAGACCCGGAAAGGAGTTGCGGCTGATGGTGCTGGACGTAAAGCCGGAGCAGATCACCAAGGACCACTTCGACGTTGTCGCCATCGGTTCCGGTTTCGGTTCGGCCTTCTTCCTGCACGAATTCACGAAGCGGCGTAAGGCGCGCATCCTGCTCCTGGAATGGGGCCGCCACAACACGCATGAATGGCAGCTCAAGCAGAACGTCAACACCGACATCGAGGACGAGTCGACCTACAAGACCAATTCCGACAAGCCCTGGAACTACACGATCGGGCTGGGCGGCGGCACCAATTGCTGGTTCGCGCAGACGCCGAGGTTCCATCCCAACGATTTCAGGCTGAAAAGCACTTACGGCATCGGCAATGACTGGCCGATCAGCTATGACGACGTCGAGCCGTTCTATTGCGACGCCGAAGACATCATGTCGATCTCGGGCGATCCCGACATGGCGGCGATGCTGCCGCGCTCGAAGCCCTTTCCGCAGCCGCCGCACCGCATGTCGACGCCCGACCGGATGATGAAGGCGGCGCAGCCAGGCCAGCATTTCGTTATGCCCACCGCGCGCGCCCGCGTGCCGACCGCGCAGCGCACCTCGTGCTGCGCCAACCTCAGATGCTGGCTATGCCCGGTCGACGCCAAGTTCACCGCCAACAATGGCCTGATGCATGTCTTCGAGCATCCCGACGTGTCGGTCTGCCTCGGTTCGGAAGTGCGCAGGCTCGATCATGTCGGCGGGACGGTCCGCTCGGTCACCTTCGTCCACGCCGGCAAGGAATATCAGGTCAGCGGCGACCTCTTCATTCTCGGCGCCAATGCCATCCAGAGCGCCGCGATCATGCTGCGCTCCGGCCTGGGAGGCGAATTCGTCGGCCGCGGCCTGCATGAATCCTATGGCTGGAATTTCGAGGTCTATCTCGACGGTGTCGACAATTTCGACGGCAGCACCATCACCACCGGCTTGAATTTCGGTCTCTATGACGGTCCGCACCGGTCCGAGCACGCCGCGGCGCTGGTCTATTTCGAGAACCGCTGGCAACACGGCATGCGCGCCGAGAAAGGGCGGCTGCGCCAGGCGCTGCCCCTTGTCGTGGTGACCGAGAACCTGCTCGACCATGAAAATTTCGTCACGCTCGACGAGAACGACAACGCCTTCGTCAGCTTCAAGGCGCCGTCGGACTACGCGGTCAAGGGCATGGCGCGGGCGCTGGAGAAACTGCCCGGGCTGCTCGCCCCGCTACCGGTCGAACAGCTTTTCGATCGCGGCATCCGGCCAACCGAATCGCATGTCCAGGGTACGCTCCGGATGGGAACGGGCCCGGCCGATTCGGTGGTCGACAGCGGCATGATTCATCACCAGCTCAGGAACCTGGTCGTGGTCGGCACCAGCACATATCCGAGCTGTTCATGCGCCAATCCGAGCCTGACCGCGGCAGCGCTGTCCCTGCGGGCGGCGAGCCGGATGGCGTGAGAGGAGCAAACCAGATGATAGAGATCTCGCGACGCTCCGCACTGGCCGTCATGGCGGGCGGGGTGGTATCGACCGGCATTGCCTACGCGGCAGTGTCCTCGTTTTCGGATGAGGATCTGGTGCGCGTCACGCTCGAGAAATATTTCGGCAAGCTCAACATGCGCATCGAGCATTTGCAGCAGTTCGTCCTGGCGTTCCGCGACAGGAACCCATGGATATTCCCGAGCAAGAAACTCAGCGACGCCGTCACCTTGCTCGAGGAGACAAGGCTGGGCAAAGCCCGCGCTCTGCTGCCGGAGCAGAAGAAGCAGGACCTCCTGCATTTCGACCGCTGGCTGATCGCCGAATTCCACATGCTGACCGACTACGCCTGGCGCAGTTCGCCGGGCGATCCGATACGGTTCACCGGATGGCAGCCATGCACCAATCCGTTCGCCAATCTCGAGCAACAGAGTGCCTGAGGCGGTGCCGGAGCAAGCTCTCGGGCCACATTGAACGAAACGCGAAAGAACCAGGAGCCAGGACCATGAAAGTTCTTTTTGCAGGCGGCAACGGATACACGCCCGAATTCAGCGGCGGCGTCCAGTCGAGCACCCATCATCTGGCGGAACAGTTGATCGAGCACGGCCATGAGGCGGCCGTACTGGCCGCCCTGTTCGGCGACGGTGTCTTCGGCTTCAAGGCGCGCGCCAAGATGAAGCTGCTGCGTCAGCCGGCGGTCATCGACAGTTTTCCCGGCTATCCGGTGGTGCGGGCTTGGTTTCCCTGGAAGGCGGCCGACTTTGCCGTCCGCAGATTGAAGCCGGACGTGGCCGTCGTCCAGTGCCACAAGTCGGTTCCGGTGGGCAAGGCGCTGCAGGCCGAAGGCGTGCCGCTGGTCGTCTATCTCAGGAACGTCGAGTTCCATGAGCTGGGCGGCGATCTGCGCGAGCTGCATTCGGCGCTCTACATCGCCAATTCGCAATTCACCGCGCGCGCCTACAAACAGAAGTTCGGCATCGATGCGGCGGTGCTGCCGCCGACCATCAATGCCGCCCTCTACAGCACGCCGACCACGGGCCAGTTCGTCACCTTGATCAACCCGTACGAGGAGAAAGGCTTCGAGCTCGCCGTGCGCATCGCCGGCGCCTGCCCCGAGATTCCGTTTCTGTTCGTGGAGAGCTGGAAGCTCGCCGAGGATCATCGCGCCCGCATCGAGCAGACCATCGCCCCGTTCTCCAACATCAGGCTGGAGAACCGCACCGGCGACATGAAGACCGTCTATGGCCGCACCAGGATCCTGCTGGCGCCCAGCAAATGGGAAGAGGCCTGGGGCCGTGTGGCCTCGGAAGCCCATTGCAGCGGCATTCCCGTCATTGGCTCGCGGCGCGGCGGCCTGCCCGAAGCGATCGGACCAGGCGGCGTGGTGCTCGATTACGAAGCTCCGCTCGCCGACTGGGTCGCGGCTGTCAGGCTGCTGTGGAACGACCGCCAGGAATATGACCGGCTCTCGGCCACGGCGCGCAGCTTCTCCGAGCGTCCGGAGCTCGATCCTGACCGCCAGTTCCTCACCTTCTTTTCCATACTGGACAAGGCCACGCAGCAGCGTTCGCGACAGGCGGCGTAGCCAAGGCTCAGGCTGGCACCGGACCCGGCAGCCCTGGAATAGGAATTTTTTCTTGACAGGGTGAAGGCAGCTATGGTAGATTTTCGGTCATGGTGCTGAGTTGCGCCGGAGGCCCGCCGCACAGGCGGGTTTTTCGTTTGATGCTTCTCGACCGGCGCGCCGGCGAACACTCCGAAGGAACCCGTTAATCTGGATTCGCAGCCTTGGCGGATCAGGCCAGGCGCTTGACCCGGCTTTTCAGCGTCTCGTAGCCGCGGGCGCCGAGCAGGGCGCGGGCAAGGGCCTTGGCGGCGCCCTTGCGCCCTTCCTGTGACTTGGCCTGTCGCAACCTGGCCGGCAGGTTGCGCGCCGCCTGGCCGAGCGCCGGGAGCGACAGCGCGTTGGGAAAGCTGACCATGTGCGTTTCGACGCACAGCACCGGTTTGCCCGACAGCTCGGTGATCCTCAGCGCCTGCTCGTGCTCGCTCTCGATGAACAGGATGGCATCGGATTTTCGGTAGAATTCGGCCTTGAAACTGCCATGCGCGCCAAGCCGCTGACGCTCCGCCTTGCTCGGCAGGTCGAGCATGATCAGATGATCGTACTTGATCTCGTGCTTGGCCAGCCAGGCCTCGGTCAGCGCGCGGTATTTCTCCAGCCGGCTGGTCACCAGCCAGCCGATCTTGCGGGTCGCGGTATGGAGCGGCCGCGCTTCGCTGAGGAATTTCTCGTAGGCCGGACCGTCGTCGTTTTCCGCCTCGGTCGGATCGAGGCACAGCACCCCGTCTATGTCGACGCAGCATTGCGCCAGGAATTTGTGATGCATGAAGTTCCACTGGAACATGCGCGGATGCGGCACGACCTCGAAGACGACATCGGTCTCGGCATGCTGCGGCTCAAGCCCGAACACGGCGGCAAAGGTGTAGTCTGCCTCGATGCCGGCACCCTCTATGCGGGCGCGGGCGTCGCGCATGGCGTTGCCGCCGGAGACGCTGTCGTCGATCACCAGCACCTTGCGCATTTCCGCGACCTTGCGGTCGAGCACCGCACGGCGCTTGGTGATGCCCGATGTGTAGACGCGACCCTCGAGGAAGGAGTCCAGGTCGGTCATCGGTATGTTCGCCGCGAGACTGACCAGCGTCGCTGCCAGCACCCCGCTTCTGGGGACGCCGACCACCAGGTCGATGTCGCGCGGCAACCGGTGAAGGTTGCTCACGATCGCGTCGTTCATGTCTGAGATCGATCGGTAATGCATGGATCAGGCCTGATGCTCGGGTGAACGGTAAGGGTCGAAAGCGCCAAAATTATTGCGCCTCGCGCGGTGCTGCCGCCGGCGGCCTTGCCGGCAGCATTTTCAAGGCCTCGCGCAAGGCTTCACGGCCGGCTGCGAAGGCCAGCGCGATGACGATGGTGATGAGATAGGCAAGGATCGCGCCGCTGGCCAAGGCAATGACATGCTGCTGCGGCAGCAGCGGCTTGACCAACCAGACCACCGCCAGCGCCACATGCGCGCCGAGCACGAACGGCGTCGCCGCGCGAAGCACGTGGCTTGCCCGCAGCGGCCCGCTCCTGCCGACATAGAGCCACAGGAAAGGCGTGCGCAGATATTCGCTGACGGCATAGGCGATCGCCACGCCGAGCGCGCCATAAGGCAGGCCCAGCAGGAAAGCGAGCACCGACGTCACCGCCGTGATGATGCCCCAGCGCATGAAGTCGCCGGAGCGGCCCTGGCTGACGAACAGCCATCCGGCCGGATTGTTGAGCGGCTGCAGCAGCCCGGCGAAGCCCAGCGCCAGGAAAATCGAGGCGCTTGCGCGCCATTGCTCACCGAGCACGAAGGGGATGAGTATGTCGGACATGGCGGTGGCGAAAGCGACGCCGGGAAGCGCCACCAGCAGGATCAGCGGCATGACGCGAAGATAGGCGCTGCGGTAGCGGTCGGGCTCGTCCTTCAGCCTGGAAAGAGCCGGCACCATCACCTTCGACAGCGGGTTCGTGATCTGGCTCAGCGGGAACAGGAGCAGCTTGTAGGCACGGTCATAGAGGCCGAGCTGCGCCTCGCCCCAGTATTTTCCGATCAGCACGTTGTCGAGATTGCGGGCGAAGAAATTGGCGAAGTTGAAGCCGGTTATGCCGGCGCCGAAATTGATCAGCTCGCTGATCCCGGCGACCTTGCGCGGCAGGCTGGGCCGCCAGCGCGAACTGGCCCAGTAGCACAGCGTCGGCAGCACGGCTCCGGTCAAGGTGCCGGCGAAAAGTGCCCAGTAGGAGCGGTCGATGAAGGTCCAGGCGATCGACACGGCAAGACCAGCCACGGCGCCTGCGACATCGATGATGGCCAGGCGGCCGAACTGCATGCGGCGGGTCAGGAGCGCCAGATGCTGCGCACCGAGGCCGTAGGCCATGATCTGCAGGCCCAGCGCCGCCACCAGGCCAGCCACACGCGGTTCGCCGTAGAAGGCGGCGACCAGCGGTGCCGCGCCGGCAAGCACGCAGGCCAGGATGGCGCTGACGGCGACATTGATCCAGAACAGGTAGTTCACCTCGTCGTGCCGTATGCCCGATTTCTGGATGGTCGCCTGGGTGAGGCCGAAATCCTGGAACAGCGCGATGAAGGCCAGCACCGGCGCGCACATCGCCACGACGCCGAAATCCTGCGGCAACAGGAGACGCGACAGCACGATGACGGAAATGATCTGCGTGGCGACCCGCACGGACTGCGACAAGGCCGTCACGACCGCGCCACGCCCGACCGATTTGCGCAGCGAGCCTTCTGGCGGATCGAATGGATTGGCTTCCAAATTCAGGATTCCTGATTCTTGTGCAGGTTCCGACAGGAACCCTGCAACCGCCGCCGCGGCCAAATTACGGCATTTATTTTGCAGTGCAACAAAAAACGTGGATTTTGCTACGCTGCACCAAAAATGTTGCGATGCAGCAAGACCTGTACTAGGTTCGCCGTGGGTGGGCCAACAGCGGTCGAGTTTTCATGCTGAATGTCTTGTACCTTGTGCATGACGTTTCCGACCCGGCAGTGCGCCGGCGGATTACAATGCTCAGGGCAGGTGGCGCCCAGGTCACGCTCGCAGGCTTCCGCCGCACGGCAAATCGCATTGCCGACGTCGAGGGTTTGCGGCCGCTGGATCTCGGCGCGACGCGTGACGGGCGATTCGCCCAGCGCCTGACGGCAGTCGCCAAGGTGGCGGTTTCGATCGGCACCAGGCTCCGCGGCATGCCGAGGCCCGATCTCATCATCGCGCGCAACCTGGAAATGCTGGCGCTCGCCCGCCGCGCCAACACGGCATTCGGCGCCGCGGTGCCGATCGTCTATGAATGCCTCGACATCCATCGCCTGATGCTTCGCAGCGATGCGGTCGGCAAGGCGCTGCGGGCCACGGAACGTTACCTTGCCAGGGACGTAAGGCTGCTGGTGACCAGTTCGCCCGCGTTCACCGCCAATTATTTCGAACCGTTCGGCCAGGTGACGGCGCCGGTCGAACTGGTCGAAAACAAATATTTCGAGGCAGCGGCGATCCTGCCGGCCGAGCATGAGATGGCCGAGGCGCCTGTCGCGCCACCCTGGCGCATCGGCTGGTTCGGGGCATTGCGCTGCCGCCGCTCGCTCGAACTCCTGGCCGATTTCTCGCGCCGCGCCGATGGCCGGTTCGAGATCGTGCTGCGCGGCCGCCCGGCGTTGACCGAATTCCCGGATTTCCACGCCTTCGTCGAGGCCGAGCCCTGGCTTTCGTTTCGCGGACCCTACCGCAACCCGGAGGACATGGCGGCGATCTACCGGGACGTGCATTTCTCCTGGGCGATCGATTTCTTCGAGGCGGGCCAGAATTCCGAATGGCTGCTGCCCAACCGACTCTATGAAGGCTGTCGTTTCGGCGCGGTGCCGATCTCGATGGCCAACACGGAAACTGGGCGGTTCCTCGGCCGGCAAGGCATCGGCATTCTGTTGCCCGAAGCCTCACCCGACGCGCTCGAAGCCGCCATCGGCAAGATGGAGGAGCGCCGCTTCAGCACGTTGAAGGAGCGCGTTCTGTCGCGCAACCCCAGGATATGGAGCTATGATCGCAGCGATTGCCAGGCGCTGGTCGACAAGCTTCGCAGCCTGGCCGCCATGCGCCAACCCTTCGCGGCCGAGGCTTTGGCCTAGGATGGAGATCGCCCGATGATGCAAGCGCTCCCCTCCAGCCTGATCGTGATTCCCTGCCTCAACGAGGCAGCCCATATCGGTGTGCTGCTCGACCAGCTCAGCCCCGCGGCCGCGAGGCTCGGCGCCAGGATCGTCGTTGCCGATGGCGGCAGCACCGATGGTACCCCGGCCATTGTCGGCGAGCGTGCGAAGGAAGATCCCCGCATCATCCTGCTCCACAATGAAAAGCGCATCCAGAGCGCGGCGATCAATCTTGCCGTCGCCAGATTCGGCGATGGTGCCGAATATCTGATCCGCATCGATGCCCATGGCGGCTATCCCGCCGACTATTGCGACCGGCTGGTCGAGGAAGCGCTGGCCACGGGCGCCGATTCTGTCGTGGTCTCGATGCTGACCAGCGGCAGCGGCACCGTGCAGAAGGCGGCCGCGGCGGCACAGAATTCAAAGCTCGGCACCGGCGGTTCCAAGCACAGGCATCTGTCCGCCGGAGAATGGGTCGATCACGGCCATCACGCGCTGATGCGGATTTCTGCCTTCCGGGCCGTCGGCGGCTATGACGAGACGTTCAGCCATAATGAGGACGCCGAGCTCGACTACCGGCTGAGACAGGCCGGCTACAGGATCTGGATGAGCGGCAGGACGCAGATGGTCTACTATCCGCGCGCGTCGCTCAGCGGCCTCTATTTCCAGTATCTCGGCTACGGCCGCGGACGCGCCAAGAATGTCCTGAAGCACCGCGTCATCCCGAAGGTCCGGCAGATGGTGCCGCTGCTGGTGTTCCCGGTGGTGGTGCTCGCGGCCTTTTCCTTCGTGCACTGGCTGGCGGCGGTGCCGCTTTTGATCTGGGCATCCGTATGCCTCGGCTATGGCCTGTGGACGGCGGTAAGCCAGCGCAATGCCGACATCGCGCTTGCCGGCGTCTCGGCGATGGTCATGCATTTCGGCTGGTCCGTCGGTTTCTGGCTGCAGCTTCTCGGCCTTGGCAAACAGCGCGGGGTCGCGTGATGGCGGTTACAGGCAAGAACCGCCGCATCGACATCGGCGTGTGCACGTTCCGCCGGCCGGAATTGGCCCACACGCTGCGCTCGCTCGATGCCATGGACAGGCCGGCCGGTTTCGATGTCCGGGTCATCGTCGCCGACAATGACGACACGCCGAGCGCCAGGGATCTGGTGACGGCCCTGGCGCGGGAACTGACGCTGCCGATCAGCTATCACCACTGCCCGGCGCGCAACATCTCGATCGCCCGCAATGCCTGTCTTGACGCCAGCACGTCGGATTTCGTCGCCTTCATCGATGACGACGAGACGGCTTCGCCGCGCTGGCTTGCCGAGCTCGTCGCAACAGCCCAGGCAAGTCGCGCCGCCGCTGTGCTGGGCCCGGTCAAGGCGCGCTATGGGGCCGATGCGCCGGACTGGATGCGGCGTGGCGACTTCCATTCGACCTTGCCGGTCTGGGTGCGCGGCGAGATCCGCACCGGCTACACCTGCAACGTGCTGCTCGACATGGGGTCGGACAGCCTGCGCGGGCGCCGCTTCAGCTTGGCGCGTGGCCAGACCGGCGGCGAGGACACCGAATTCTTCGACCAGATGCACAAGACCGGAGGCACGATCGCCTTTTCTCCGGAGGCTTGGGTGGACGAGGCCGTGCCGCGGACCAGGGCCGCGTTCGACTGGCTTGGCCGCCGCCGCTTCCGCGTCGGGCAGACGCATGGCCATCTCCTGGGGCGCAATGCGAGCGGCATTGGCCTGGTCAAACAGGTCGGCATTGCCTCGGCAAAGGCAGCCTATTGCTTCGCCGCGGCGTTTCCCTTCCTTGGCAGCCCCGTGCGGCGGAACCGCAGCGTGCTGCGCGGCATTATGCATGTCGGCGTCGTCAGCGGCCTTGTCGGCATCCGCGAGATTCGTCTCTACGGCCAGCCCTCGCCACAGGAAGGAGGCAAGCGTGCAGCCTGACGTCAGCTTCGTCCCGGACGTTTCCTTCGTCATTGCAGCCTACAACGCCGAAGCGACCCTCGACCGGGCGATCGCCAGCGCCATCGCGCAAAAGGGTGTCAGCGTCGAGGTCATCGTCGTCGACGACAAGTCGCGCGACGCCACGCTCGACGTGGCAAGGGCCTATCCGCAGGACATCGTGCGCGTCGTGGCGCTCGCGCAGAACAGGGGCCCCGGCGGCGCCAGGAATGCCGGCCTCGAGGCTGCCCGAGGTCGCTGGGTCGCGGTCCTCGATTCCGACGACGCGGTCTATCCCGGCCGCATCGCCGCCATGATCGCGCGGGCTGAAAGGGCGGGCGCGCAAATCGCCGTCGACAACCTCCAGGTCGTCCGCGAGGACGGCGTGATCGAGGATGCGATGTTCCCGACGCGCTATCTGGAGGAATTGGGCGAGATCTCGCTGGCCAGCTATATCGCCGGCAACGTCGTCTTCGAATCGAAGTTCAATCTCGGCTATCTCAAGCCGATCTTCGAGCGCCGCTTCCTGGAAGAAAACGGACTTCGCTACGACGAGGACCTGATCATCGGCGAGGATTACATTTTCCTGGCCAACGCCCTGGCCAAGGGCGGCAGGTGCGTGGTCGAGCCTGACATCGGCTATGTCTATCACATCCGCAGCGGCTCCATTTCGCGCGTGCTCGAGCCTCATCACGTCGAGGCGATGCGCAAGGCCGATGCGATTTTCGCTCAAAGCCATCAGATGGACGCGGCCACGCAAGCGGCCTTCGCCCGGCGCAGCCGCAGCCTGCGCAAGGCGGCTTCGTTCCTGTCGATGGTCCAGCACATCAAGGCGCGGTCCCCGCTCAAGGCGATCCGGACGGCGCTCAGCGACCCGGCGGCGGTCAGGCATATGGGCATGCCGATCGCCGTGCGGTTGCGACGAGTAGCGGCACAATTTGCCGTGGGGGCGGGGAGGTGAAGATGCAGGCACATGGAGGGATTTTTCCTGGCCTGCGAATGGACTGAAGTCGATCTCCTCAGAAGGAATTTGCGATGAAGAAAATCAGGAAGGCCGTGATACCGGTGGCGGGGCTTGGAACGCGGTTCCTGCCGGCGACCAAGTCGATGCCGAAGGAAATGCTTCCCGTCGTCGACCGGCCCGTCGTGCAATACGCCGTCGATGAGGCCTTCGAGGCCGGCATCGAGCACATCGTGTTCGTGACCGGCCGCAACAAGGCGGTTATCGAGGATTATTTCGACCTGCATCCGGAATTGATCGGAACACTGGAGCAGAGCGGCAAGAAGGCGCAATTGCAGTCGCTGGAAAGCCTGCTGCCGGTGGCCGGCGCCACCAGCTTCATCCGCCAGCAATCCCCGCAAGGCCTTGGCCACGCCGTCTGGTGCGCGCGCGAGGTCATCGGCAACGAGCCCTTCGCCCTGCTTTTGCCTGACATGGTCTCGTTCGGCGGCCGCGGCTGCCTGGCCGAGGTCGCCGACCTCTATGCCGAGACCGGCGGCAACGTCATTGCGGTCGAGCGCTGTGACCCGACCGAGACCAACAAATACGGCATTGTCGGCCGCGGCGCCGACATTGGCGGCGGTTTCGAGGTGACGGCGATGGTCGAAAAGCCGGCGCCGGCCAATGCGCCGTCGAACTTCTACATCAACGGCCGCTATATCCTGCAGCCCGAGATCTTCGCCCTGCTCGGCAACCAGCAGCGCGGCGCGGGCAATGAGATCCAGTTGACCGACGCCATGGTCCGCCTGGCGCAGGAGCAGTCCTTCTTTGCCCAGCCTTTCAAGGGCCGCATGTTCGACTGCGGCTCGAAGGAGGGCTTTATCCAGGCCAACATCGCCTTCGCCTTGGCGCGCGACGACATGAAGGGTCCGGTTTTCGAGATGCTCCAGGAGTTCGTCCGGTCGCATGAACGACAGGAAGAAGCCGCATAATGCCCATGTTTCGGGAGCATTGTCGGACGGCTGACGGTGCGATGCGCGCAACGCCCTGTGGCGTCCGGCATGGAACTTGCGTTGCTTTTTGGCAATGCTCCCGATCTTCGAAGTGCCTGGGAGCCAAGGCATGATCCCGGAAAGCGCAAGGCGGTTTTCGGAAAAGATCATGTTCAAACAGTGAGATAGAGCCCATCCCGATGATTGGGATGGACGGGCTCTGGAATTGGACCGAAGATGAACTATGCCAACTTTCCTCTCGACAAGAGGATGCCATTGCCGAATTCGGAAGCAGGAGACGGCGAAGACTTCATCGATGTCGAGCGGCTGCTTGGCATGGCAGCGCGGCAGGCCAAGGTGGTTGTCCTGGGCGCGGTCATTGGTCTTGTCCTGGGCCTGCTCTATCTGCAGACCACGCCGCCCAAATACCAATCGGTCTCGAGCGTGCTGATCGATGAGGGGCTGAACAAGATCGTCGACGACATTTCGGCGGCGTCGACGACCATGCAGACCGATTCGGCCATCCTGAGCCAGATCGAAATCCTGACCTCGACGAGGCTTGCCGCCGTGGTCGTCGACAAGCTGAAGCTCGACCGCAACGACGCATTCATGAACCCGCCCCAGTCGGCGCTCGCCCAGGGCATTGGCCTGATCCGCGGCCTGATCCAGTATGTTCGCCCTAGTCCTCCCATGCCGGGCGTCGGCGACGTCACCAAGCTCGACCCCGCCACCCGCGATGCGCTGATCGCGACCTCACGTCGCGACTACGCGATCCTCAAATTGCAGAACGAGGTGCAGGCGGAGCGCGTCGGGCGAAGCTATGTCATCGCGCTCGGCTACCAGGCGACGGACCCGGCACTGGCGACCGCGATCACCAAGGCCTATGCCGATGCCTATCTCGCCGACCAGCTCGACGCCTCCTTCGATGCCACCGAGCGCGCCGCGGTCTGGCTGCAGGGCCGGCTGACGGAACTGCGCGAAAGCTCGCAGGCGGCATCGCTCGCGGTCGAGAAATTCAGGGCCGAGCACGGCCTGTCCGCCAACAGCGACGGCCAGCTGATGAGCGCCAAGCAGCTTGCCGACCTCAACGCCCAGCTTATCGTGGCGCAGGCCGATACGGCCCGGGCCAGCGCCCGCTACCAGCAGTACAAGTCAATCGTCGAAAGCGGTTCGGAGAACGCCTTCAAGGATGCCGCCATATCGAGCGACCAGCCGAGCAGCTCGGTCATCGCGGCGCTCAAGACGCGCTATCTCGCCGTCGCCAAGCGGCAGCAGGATGTCGAGGCCAATTTTGGGCCGCAGCATCCGCAGGCGGTGGCGCTCGCCAAGGAGAAGGCCGACATATCGGCGCAGATATTCGGCGAGCTGAAGCAGCTGACCGAAAGCTATCGCAACGAATATGAAGTGGCGCTGGCGCGCGAGACCGCGCTCAGGGCCAATGTCGCCGCGGCGCAAGGCAAGAGCGCCATCGACAACCAGTCGCAGGTCAAGCTGCGTGAACTCGACCAGAAGGCGACGGCGCTCTCCACGCTCTACCAGACATTCCTCGGCCGCTACGAGGAAGCCGCCCAGCAGCAATCCTTCCCGGTCGGCAAGATCCGCATCATCTCGGATGCATCGACGCCGCTCAGCGCCTCCAGCCCGCGCACGGTGGTTGTGCTGGCGCTCTCGCTTGTGCTGGGCACGTTGATGGGTGCCGGGCTCGGCGGCCTGAACGAATTCAACGAGCGTTTCTTCAGGACCGGCGAGGATGTCCGCGACCGCGTCGGCCTCAAATTCCTCGGTTATCTGCCTGTCATCGGCGGCAAGACCGCCAGGGAGGAAAAGCCGGCCGACCCGGATCTCAAAACCGCCAAATCGCCGGCCGCGGCCGAAAAGCGCGCGCGCATGCGCGTCAGCGTCGATGCTCCGGCGTCGATGTTCTCCGAGACGCTGCGCAGCGCAAAGATCGCCTTCGACGTCGTCATGGAAGGGCAGGGCAGCCGCGTCATCGGCGTCATCTCGGTCCTTCCCGGCGAAGGCAAGTCGACGGTCGCGGCCAATCTGGCCGGACTGCTCGCCGCCAACGGCGCCAGGACGCTGCTGATCGACGGCGACCTGCGCAATCCGGGCTTGAGCCGCAGCCTCGGCATGGAGGCCGAGCAGGGACTGATGGAAGCGGTGGTGAGCGGCCAGACCTGGCAGTCGGTCGGCAAGATCGACCGGCAGACGAAGCTGGCGATCATTCCGGCCGTGCTGCGCGGCAATTTCTCGCATACCAGCGAGCTTCTCTCCTCGGCCGGCATGCGGCGCTTCATCGACAACGCCAAGGAGACCTTCGAATACATCGTCGTCGATCTGCCGCCGCTGGGGCCGGTGGTCGACGCCAAGGCCTTCGCGCCGCTTGTCGACGGCTTCGTGCTGGTCACCGAATGGGGCCGCACGCCGCGCGCGATGGTGAGGTCGATGCTCGAATCCGAACCCTATGTCGCCAACAAGATCGTCGGCGCGGTGCTGAACAAGGTCGATCTCAAGAAGCTCGCCAAATACGGCTCGTTCGGAGCGTCCGAAAAATTCTTCGGCCAGTACTCGAGCTATTATCTCGACAAGACCGAAGTGCGCAGCAAGACAACGGTCTGAGTTCAACCGTGGCGATTTCCGTGCCTGAGTGACGAGGCAGGTCATCGCCTATGTGGCTGCGGCGGGCTACAGTGGGAGTCTAAACCCGGGCATCATTCGGCAGGCAATGTCAGCTTACGCGGCCAATAGCGGCTCGCCACCAAAAGACTGAGATGGACGACAACTATTCCGAGGATGCCTGCCAAAGCCTTCAGTGAGCCGTCCGAAAGGCGCGCATGCCGACCGGGTTCGAGGAGCTGCATCAGCTCCAGCACAGTGGCTACGACGACAACTATAGTGACAGTTCCAGCCAAGCGGTTTGGAAAGCCGAGCCCCATTGCCACGCCGAACAGAACGTAGGCGAGGGCGCGTTCGAAATCTGGGTCACCCAGGTGGGGCCGCATCTGGATTGGCGACAGCGTCGCGAACACAATGATGGCGAGCAAAGCAAGGGCGGCAATGCGAGAGATGAGGGTCATTGCCGTTCGTAAAGCGAACAAGCCGGCGAAACAAGTACGGGCATCTTCAAGGGTCGAATTTATAACGAGGTAGCTTCCGTACTGCTTGGCGGATTCAAGCAGCCGCGCCCGATCCAAAGACCCATGCTAGCCCGTGACGCCCGGTTTCTTTGGCTGATTGACGATGTCTATGAAATGACATCCGGAGCAATATTATATTGCGCAGAATCGACGCGCTTTGAGGTTGGCGACATGGATTGGAAGCAGGTCGGCCCCAGAGCAGATCAGTCTATTTCGCTTGCCAGCGATTTCGACGGCAGGTCGATCGTCCGCTCTGGATGGACGGCGGTGTCGGTCCAAGCCCTGGTCAGTTTGAGTTCTGACCGGGTTTCGCAGACAGCGCGATCGGGTCGGTTTCGATAAGCCGAAGCGACCGCACCATGTTCGCCGTTTGCGTCTTGTACTTGAGAAAATGCGGTGTGGTCAGATGGGCGTCGTACGCCGTCTGATCGGCGTAGCATTCGATCACGCGCACCTTTTCAGGCGCACCTTTTTCCGACACGGCATGAAGGAAAAGCACGCCCGGCTCGATTCGCACGGAGGCCTCGATCTCTTCGGCAATCAGGGCCTTGTAGCTGTCGATCTGGTCAGGATCGATTTCCAGTTCGGCTATCCTGACGATCCGCATCGATTGGTCCCTAGCTTTGTACAGGGCCGCGACTCCCTATCCAGGCCTCGGAACCCTGCGGCTGGACAGTGCGCTCCTGCGAGGAAGGCACCGAGGTGCCTGTTGGTCAATCCTCATTGGTCAACAAGATCGCGACTACGCGGCCCTGAGCCGGTAGCGGAACACCGTGTGGTCGAGCAGCAGCCGGATGCGCGGTTCGGCTTCGGTCGCCACCAGCCAGCTTGCCGCGATCATGGTCGCTCCGACCGTTGCCATGGACAACAGATAAGGCAGCCCGGCGCGGACCATCGCGCCGAGCACCGCCGCGCCGATGACGTCGTGGATCAGATAGAGCGGGTAGGTCATCAGGCCGATCCGGCGCCAGCCGCTCCAGCTGAGGTCGAGCCGCAGCGACCACGCCATCAGGGCGATGGCGACCAGGAAGACAAGGATCGGCGGCGCATAGGGCATCGCGGCACCGACCTTAATGCTGTGGACGTCGACCGAGCTGGCGATTTGCAGCACGCCCCCGCCCAGGAACAGCAGGCAGAAGGCTAGGCGCGAGGCCGTCACCGCCTTGAACCGCATCAGCCAGATGAGCACGCCGACGGCGAAAAAAGAGCCATGGTGCACCAGGACGAGCTGCAGCCAGCGTGTCTCGGCGAGGTCGGACCAGCCGAGCGGATAATAGAGGCACCAGAACAGCGTGCTGACGAGGCCGATCACGACTGCCACCGTCTCCATCAGGTGGAAGCGGCCAAGCCGCAACAGGATCCAGACGACAGCGTAGAAGGCGATCTCGATGCCGAGCGTCCAGTAGACGCTGTCCACCCAAGGGCCGTAGGGCGCGAAAAGGCCGGTGCGAACGAGCCTGATCACGGCATCGGTTGGCCAGCTCAGACCGGTGAGCAGCAGCACCGCCGCGGTCACCGGCGCGCAGATCCAGACCGCCGGCGCCAGCCTTTTCACCCTTGCCTCGAAAAACCGCAGCGGCGTCGAATTCTCGGCGCTGAAGGCGATGACGAAACCGCTGATGACGAAGAATATCTGCACGCCGACCCAGCCGGAGCCGACCAAGGCCATTTCGGGATGGGGCGGGATGCCGCCGGTCGCGCGCGCCGAAACCCCGTCAGGGAATGCCCATACCCAGAAGCCATAGTGATAGAACATCACCATGACGGCGGCCAGGAAACGCAATATGTCGACGCCGCCGAATGTCGCCTTGTGCTGAGCCATGCCGTGCCTTTGGAATGGCCCCCCAAGCCAAACCCTAGAGTCTGTTGTTGCATTGCACAACAAAAGATTGGCCGGATGTGACAGTTGGCGCCGACCTTCACCCGCGAACGACGGGGAGTGGGGGAAGTCGGCACTGGAGTACGTCGCTACCGTCCTTCATGGGGAGAAGGTGCGGGCAGGCGGATGGGGGGGCGGCGCCGACCGCTCAATAAACGGAAGGATCGTGTCTGCTGCGCCCGATCATCTAGACCCCGATGCCGCGCTCCTTCAGCACGGCCGTGATCTCGTCGAGGATGACCGGGTCGTCGATCGTCGCCGGCATGGTCCAGTCTTCCTTGTCGGCGATCTTCTGCATGGTCCCGCGCAGGATCTTTCCCGACCGCGTTTTCGGCAGCCGCTTGATCGTCACCACCGTCCTGAAGGCGGCGACCGGGCCGATGCGCTCGCGCACCAGCCCCACCACTTCGCTCTCGATGAGGCCGATCTCGCGCGAGACACCAGCGTTGAGCACGACGAAGCCGAGCGGAACCTGGCCCTTCATCGAATCGGCGATGCCGACGACGGCGCATTCCGCGACATCGGGATGCGTTGCCAGCACCTCTTCCATGGCGCCGGTCGACAGCCGGTGGCCGGCGACATTGATGATGTCGTCGGTGCGGGCCATCACGTAGAGGTAGCCGTCCTCGTCGATCATGCCGGCATCGGCCGTCTTGTAGAAGCCGGGGAACTCGTCGAGATAGGCCTGGCGGAAACGGGCGTCGGCGTTCCACAGCGTCGGCAGGCAGCCCGCCGGCAGCGGCAGCTTGACCACGACATTGCCGAGCGTGCCGCGCGGCACCTCGTGGCCGGCATCGTCGAGCACGCGGATGTCGTAGCCGGGCATCGGCACGCCGGGTGAGCCGTATTTTACCGGCAGCAGGCCAAGGCCTGCGGGGTTGATGGTCATTGGCGAGCCGGTCTCGGTCTGCCACCAATGGTCGATGACCGGCACGTTCAGTTTTTGCTCCGCCCATTTGATGGTTTCGGGATCGGCGCGCTCGCCGGCGAGGAACAGCGTTCGGAATTTCGACAGGTCGTATCTGGCGACGAATTCGCCCCTGGGATCCTGCCCCTTGATGGCGCGGAACGCCGTCGGCGCGGTGAACAGGGCGACCACGCCATGCTGCGCGATCACCCGCCAGTAGGTGCCGGCATCGGGCGTGCCGACCGGCTTGCCTTCGAACAGGATGCTGGTGCAGCCATGCAGCAGCGGCCCGTAGACGATGTAGGAATGGCCGACCACCCAGCCGACGTCGGACGCCGCCCAGAACACTTCGCCGGGCTTGACGCCGAACTCGTTTTCCATCGTCCATTCGAGCGCCACCATGTGGCCGCCATTGTCGCGAACGATGCCCTTGGGCTGGCCGGTCGTGCCTGACGTATAGATGATATAGAGCGGGTCGGTGGCAAGCACTGGAACGCAGTCGACATTGGCGCCGGCCGCCTGCTCGCGCGCGACCGCGTCCGCATAGTCGATGTCGTAATTGTCCCTGAGCTCGCAGCGCAATTGGTCGCGCTGCAGGATCAGGCAGGCGTCCGGCTTGTGGCGGGATATCTCGATCGCCTTGTCGAGCAGCGGCTTGTAGGCGACGACGCGGCCGGGCTCCAGGCCGCAGGAGGCCGAAATGATCACCTTCGGCCTGGCGTCGTCGATGCGGGTGGCGAGCTCATGCGAGGCAAAACCGCCGAAGACGACCGAATGCACGGCGCCGACGCGGGCGCAGGCAAGCATGGCGATGGCCGCTTCCGCCACCATCGGCATGTAGATGATGACGCGATCACCCTTGCCGACGCCGCGGTTCTTCAGCACCGAGGTCAGCGCCACCACTTCGCGTTTGAGCTCGGCATAGGTGAATGTCTTCACGGTGCCGGTGATGGCGCTGTCATGGATCAGCGCGATCTGGTCGGCACGCCCGCCGGCGACATGCCGGTCGAGGGCATTGTAGCAGGTGTTGCAGGTGGCGCCGGTAAACCAGCGGCCATAAACGCCGGCTTCCGCATCGAACACCTTGTCGTAAGGCGTGTACCAATCGATGGCGTTCGCCGCATCCGCCCAGAACTTTTCCGGGTCGCGTTTCCAGCCGTCATAGACCTCGTGATAGCGTGAAGCCATCCGTTTCCTCCCCGGGAAGATTTGCCGTCCTGGCAATAGCCTATGCTGTTTTTTCCGGCGATGTCTTCCCTCAATTCGTCTGATCCGGCCCGGTCCTGGCCGCAAAGGTGCGACATCGTGGCCCTCCGGGAAGAAAAGCACGGTCCGGCCCGGGCGTGCCCATGTGGCCGTGTGCACCGGTGCGTCAGCCGGTGGTCTCGTCGTCGGGCACGGTCACCGCGATGGAGCAGCCGTCTCCCGGCTCAGTCGACCCTTTTGGTGCTCACGATGACCGGTCGGATCGGCGGCGCCGGCGGCAGCAGGTCGCGAATGTCTGCAAAGGGAAACATCGGCTCGAAGCGGAAGGCTTCGGCCTGTGATCCCGGCGCGCCGTTGCACTGGCCGGCGCGAAAAAAATTCTGCGTGCGGGCGATGTCGACGAAGCGCTCCGGATCCTGCGACTGGTGCAGGCGGATCGCCTTGGCCTTGATCTCGGCCTGGGCTGATATCTCGACATAATGGGTCGGGGAGAATCCGGTGCCGCCCATCGTGTCGGCATGCAGCACCGGTACGGCGAACGACGCCGCGATGCGCACGGCGTCCGACAGCGCGCGGTGGTCGGCGTGATAGTCGTTGGACGCATGGGTAATCACCAGATCCGGTCCGGTTTCGCCAATCAGCGTCTTCAGCGCGCCGATCAGCGCGTTATCCGCCACCAGCCTGCCGTCGGGAAAGTCGAGGAAGCGCGGCGCCGCCCCGAGCAGCGCGGCCGCGGCCGTTGCCTCCTCGCGACGGACACGGGCGAGAACCGTGGGATCGCTCTTGCCGCCCCTGGCACCATCCGTGGCTATGGCAAAAGTCAGTTCTGCGCCTTGCGCCGCATAGGCCGCCATCGTACCGAACATGAATATCTCGATGTCGTCAGGATGCGCGCCGAGCGCCAGTATTTTCAACGCTTCTCTCCCCGGAAATGGAAAAACGTGACGAACGGAATCCTGCTCGCCCTGATCGCCTATGCAAGCTATTCGGGCAGCGATGCCGTTGTCAAAAGCCTGGGTGGGCAGTTCACGGTGTTCGAGATCGGTTTCTTCTCGATATTGTTTGCCGGCTGCTTTCTCTTCTTCACCCGGCCGGCGGACGAGCGTTGGCGTGATTTCTGGCGCACCAAACGGCCTTGGGCGGTGCAGGCGCGCGCCTGGGCCGGCATCGCCTCGGGCGTGCTTAGCGTCTATGCCTTCACCACCATTCCGCTGGCCGAAGTCTACGCGCTCGTCTTCCTGGCGCCGCTCTGCGTCACCATCCTCTCCACGGTCGTCCTCAAGGAAAAGGTCGGGCCCTGGCGCTGGCTGGCGGTGGTCGCCGGTTTTGCTGGCGTCATGCTGGTGGTGAGACCGGGTTTTCGCGAACTCAATCTTGGACACCTCGCCGCCTTTGGCGTGGCCTTTCTGGCAGCCGCCAGCGTCATCCTGATGCGCTCGCTGGCAAAGCAGGAAAAGCGCACGACCATGCTCGGCGTGCTGATCGGCTACGGCCTGTTGTTCAACGGCATCGGCATCGCCGCTACCTCGTTCACGCTTCCCGACGCAAGGCAGCTTGCATGGCTGATAATGGCCGGCGCCTTCACCGCATGCGGACAATTGCTGCAGCTGCTGGCCGTCAAATACGCGCCCGCCAACCGGATCGCGCCGACGCATTACTCGCAGATGGTCTGGGCGGTCATCCTCGGTGCGCTGTTCTTCCGGGAATATCCCGACTGGCTGTCGCTGGTCGGCCTCGCGGTCGTCGGTGGGTCCGGCCTGCTCACCATGGTGCGCGAGGAAGTACGGTTGGGCACGGTGCGCTGGAACCCGTTTTCGCGCACCCGGCTTTGATCTGGCGCCGGTTGCATGGCGACCACGAGCGCTGATATGCGGGCGCGATGACGACAAAAGTCTTGCCGGAGCTTCCGGTATCCGCCGTGCTGCCGGCGCTGGGCCATGCACTCGGCTCCGGCAACGGCGCCGTGCTTGTGGCGCCGCCCGGCGCCGGCAAGACGACGCTGGTGCCGCTGGCGCTGCTCGATGCGCCATGGCTGGGCACGGGCAAGATCGTGCTGCTGGAGCCGCGCCGGCTCGCCGCCCGCGCCGCCGCCCGCCGCATGGCCGAATTGCTTGATGAGGAGCCCGGCGCCACCGTCGGCTATGCCATGCGCATGGAGAACCGCACTTCGGCCCGGACAAAAATACTGGTCGTCACAGAAGGTGTGCTGGCGCGGATGATCCTTGACGATCCCGAACTGCCCGGAATCTCGGCCGTGATCTTCGACGAATTCCACGAGCGCTCGCTCGACGGCGATTTCGGCCTCGCTTTGGCGCTCGACGTGCAAGGCGCGCTGCGGCCGGACCTGCGCGTCTTGGTGATGTCGGCGACGCTGGACGGCGCCCGTGTCGCGAAGCTGTTGTCGGGCGCGCCGGTGATCGAAAGCGAAGGCCGTGCCTTTCCCGTCGACATCCGCTACGACGAACGGCCGGCCGGCATCGCAATCGAAGATGCCATGGCCAAGGCGATCCGCTCCGCTCTTGCCGACGAGAGCGGCAGCGTGCTTGCCTTCCTGCCCGGCCAGCGCGAGATCGAGCGCACCGCCGAGCGGCTTGCCGGCAAGGTGGGCGCCGACACCGATATCGTGCCGCTCTACGGCATGCTCGATGGCAAGGCGCAGGACGCGGCGATCAGGCCGGCGCCGGCGGGCCGCCGCAAGGTGGTGCTGGCTACGTCGATCGCCGAGACCTCCATCACCATCGACGGCGTGCGGGTCGTCATCGATTCCGGCCTGTCGCGGCTGCCGCGCTACGAGCCGGCCAGCGGCCTGACGCGGCTGGAGACGGTGCGCGCCAGCAAGGCCTCCGCCGACCAGCGCGCCGGCCGTGCCGGACGCACGCAGGCCGGCGTCGCCATCCGACTGTGGCGCGCCGAACAGACGGCGTCGCTTCCAGCCTTCACCCCGCCGGAAATCCTCGAGGCCGACCTTTCCGGCCTGCTGCTTGACTGCGCCGCCTTCGGCGTCGCCGATCCGACGAGCCTCGCCTTCCTCGATCCGCCGCCGGCCCCGGCGCTCAACGAGGCAAGGGCGCTGCTGCGCGCGCTTGATGCCATCGACGAGGCGGGGCGGCTGACGGAAGCGGGCGCCGCGATGCGCAAGCTCGCTCTGCCGGTGCGGCTGGCGCATATGGTCGCCGAGGCGGCCCGCGGCGGCCATGCCGGCGAGGCGGCCATGCTCGCGGTGCTGCTGACCGAGCGCGGGTTGGGCGGTGACGGCGCCGATCTCGAACGCCGGCTGATGCGCTTTCGCCAGGAAAGATCGCCGCGCGCCACCGCCGCGCGGCAACTCGCCGAACGCCTGGCGAGGCAGGCCTCTTCACCCTCCCCCTTATGGGGGTCCGAAGGACGGGCGAGACCCGTGGCTCGCCCCGGAACGTCGATCCGCGAAGCGGAGCGGGGCGGGGGGCTTTGGCGCCGCACCCCCACCCCGGCGCTACGCGCCGACCCTCCCCACAAGGGGGAGGGTGGCAGCGCTGGTCCTCTCCTCATCCATGCCTGGCCCGACCGCGTCGCCAAGGCGCGCGGCGAGCGCGGGCGTTTCGTGCTGGCCAACGGCTCCGGTGCCATGCTCGATGCTGCCGATCCGCTTGCCGGCGAGGCGTTTCTGGTTGTCGCCGACCTGCAGGGCAAGGCGCAGAATGCGCGCATCACGGCGGCGGCGGCGATCAGCGAGGACGATATTCGTTCAGCACTGGCGGAAAGGATCGAAACCCGCAGGCAAACGAGCTTCGATCGCGAGCGCCGCGCCGTGCGCGTGCGCGAAACCGTACGCCTCGGCGCTATCACGCTGGCCGAGCGCATGCTGCCTCCGCCAACCGGCAATGAGGCCGACCGCGCCATGCTTGACGCCTTGCGCGAACATGGACTTTCGCTGCTGAGCTGGAGCAAGGAGGCCGAGACGCTGCGCCAGCGCCTGTCCTGGCTGCATCGCGGCCTTGGGGCGCCGTGGCCCGATATGTCCGACACGGCACTTATCGATCGCCTCGACGACTGGCTGCTGCCGTTCCTGTCGGGTGCCGCATCCTTCTCGGCCATCGATCCGGGTGTCGTCCCGGCCGGGCTGACGGCGCTTGTGCCGCACGATTTGCAGCGCCGGATCGACGCGCTTGCGCCGACCCATTTCGACGTGCCGTCCGGCAGTCGCGTGCCGATCCGCTATGACGGCGAATGGCCCGTTTTGGCGGTTCGTGTCCAGGAACTGTTCGGCCTCGACCGGCACCCTGCAATCGCAGGCGGCACCGTGCCGCTGACGCTCGAACTGCTGTCGCCCGCGCACCGGCCGATCCAGACGACGCGCGACCTGCCCGGTTTCTGGCGCGGCTCCTGGGCCGATGTGCGCGCCGACATGCGCGGCCGCTACCCCAAACACGTATGGCCGGAAAATCCGCTGCTCGCCGCCGCCACCAGCCGCGCCAAGCCGCGCGGGACGTAGTTGCTTGGCGATTGGCGCAAACGCCATCGCTTCGTCATCCACCTAGCGCTGGCCGCTTCGCGGCTGTATTTCATGGCCATGATCAACGTATTGCGTTCTCCCGACTTCCAGCAGAGCCAGCGACTGCGCCTCAACACGCTGATCCGGCTGCGCTGGCTTGCCATTGTCGGCCAGAGCGTGACGGTGCTTTTCGTCGCCTACGGCCTGAAATTCCCACTGCCGGTCAGCCTGTGCTTTGCCCTGATCGCCTGTTCGGCCTGGATGAACCTGCTCCTTGCCTTTCGGTTCCCGGCCGCGCACCGGCTCACGCCGTTCGCCGCCTTCGGCATCCTGATCTTTGATAGCCTCCAGCTTGCCGGCCTGCTCTACATGACCGGCGGCCTTACCAATCCGTTCTCGCTGCTGATGACGGTGCCCGTGGTCATTTCGGCGACGTCGCTGCCCTTGCGCCTGACCGCGGTGCTTGGGGGGCTGGTGATGACGACGGCGACCTTGCTGGTCTTTTTCCACTTGCCATTGCCCTGGCATGAAGGCGCGCCGCTGGCGATGCCCTTCATCTATGTTGCCGGCATGTGGATGGCGGTGCTGTCTTCGATCGCCTTCACCGCCATTTACGCCTTCCGCGTGGCCGCGGAAGCCCGCCTCCTGGCCAATGCGCTCGCCGCCACCGAACTGGTGCTCCAGCGCGAGCAGCATCTGTCGGCACTCGACGGGCTGGCCGCCGCCGCCGCGCATGAGCTGGGCACACCGCTCGCCACCATCACGCTTGTCGCCAAGGAGATGGAAAAGGCGCTCGGCAAGGACGCGAAATACGGGGAGGATGTGACGCTGCTGCGCTCCCAGAGCGAGCGGTGCCGCGAGATCCTCAAGCGCCTGACCAGCCTGTCGTCCGAGGGAGAGGCGCATTTGTCCCGCCTGCCGCTGACCTCGCTGGTCGAGGAGGTCACCGCGCCGCACCGCGACTTCGGCATTTCGATCAAGCTCAGGCCCGGCGAGCGCAGCGGCCCCGAGCCGGTCGGGCGCCGCAATCCCGGCGTCATCTACGGCCTTGGCAATTTGGTGGAGAACGCCGTCGATTTCGCCCGCGAGAGCGTCACCGTGCGCTGGAGCTGGGACGAGGCCACCGTCTCCTTCTCGATCATCGATGACGGTCCCGGCTTTCCGCCCGAGATCATCGACCGCATCGGCGAGCCCTATATGTCGACACGCCAGGGCACGGAGGCCGGCGGCGGGCTGGGGCTGGGCCTGTTCATCGCCAAGACATTGCTCGAGCGATCGGGCGCCACGCTCGACTTTCGCAATTCGAGCGGACTGGGCGAGGGCGCCATGGTGCGGATTTCATGGCCTAGAAATGTTTTCCTGAACCCGGAATCGGCGCCCGCGACGATGTTTGACACCGCGTAAATTGGACAATCGCGACGCAAAACTATATCTGCGTAAAATTAAGGCAGCAGGAATTTCAAGACGATGACAGGCGATGAAAACAGTGGCGCAATGGTTGAGGGCGAGGACACCTCGCTTCTGATCGTCGACGACGACAAACCCTTCCTGACCCGTCTGGCCCGCGCCATGGAAACCAGGGGGTTCGTGGTCGAAACGGCCGAGAGCGTCGAGGAGGCGGTCGGCAAGGCACGCGCCAATCCGCCCGCCTACGCGGTGGTCGATATGCGGCTTGGCGACGGCAACGGCCTCGACGTCGTGGCCGCCATCCGTGAGAAGCGCGAGGATTCCCGCGCGATCATCCTGACCGGCTATGGCAACATCGCCACCGCGGTGACGGCGGTGAAGCTCGGCGCCGTCGACTATCTGTCGAAGCCGGCCGACGCTGACGACGTCTTTGCCGCGCTCACCCGCACGGCCGGCGAGCGTGCCGCACCCCCGGAAAATCCGATGTCGGCCGACCGCGTGCGCTGGGAGCACATCCAGCGTGTCTACGAAATGTGCGAGCGCAACGTCTCCGAGACCGCGCGCCGCCTCAACATGCATCGCCGCACCCTGCAGCGCATCCTGGCCAAGCGCGCGCCGCGCTAGGAGTGTGCGCGCTGAGCAATTCCTTCGGACCGGTTTCTGCTTACGGGGAAGCATCTAATTGTCGAACTCGGCGCCGCCCCTCACCTGCCTGCCGGTATCCTCTCCCCGTATAGTGACGGGGAGAGGGGCGCTGTCATCGCCGATTTCGCTAACCACCAGCGTTGCAAAAAGGCGCCGACGCTGCGGCCAGCCTCTTTCTCCCCGTCACTATACGGCGAGAAATGCCCGGCAGGGCAATGAGGGGCGCCGCCGGCCTCGACAATAAGCCTGCCGAACAGGCGGCATAACGGAGGGTGACATGCGGGACTTGAAAGAGCGGCCGGTTTCCGTCTTGCGCGAATTTCTCGACAGCGAGGCGGCCGGCGGCATCATGCTGATGGTGGCGGCGGCATTGGCCTTGATCGTCGCCAACTCACCGCTCTCCGGAACCTATTTTGCCGTCCTCCACGCCTATCTCGGCCCGCTCAGCGTGTCGCATTGGGTCAATGATGGACTGATGGCGGTGTTCTTCCTGCTCGTCGGCCTGGAGATCAAGCGCGAGATGCTGGACGGCCAGCTCTCGACTTGGCCGCGCAGGGTGCTGCCCGGCATCGCGGCGGCCGGCGGCATGGTGGTGCCGGCGCTGGCCTACGTCGCCATCAACCGTGACAATGCGGGCGCGCTGTCCGGCTGGGCGATCCCGACCGCCACCGACATCGCCTTCGCGCTCGGCGTGCTGTCGCTGCTCGGCAGCCGCGTACCGGCCTCGCTCAAGATCTTCCTCACCGCCCTTGCCATCATCGACGATCTCGGCGCGGTCATCATCATCGCGATCTTCTACACCAGCGGTCTGTCGCTTGCCTATTTGGGCGCCGCCTTCGCGGTGATCGCCGCGCTTGTCGTGCTCAACCGCATGCGGGTGATGAGCCTCGTGCCTTACCTCGTGCTCGGTGCGATCCTGTGGGTGCTGGTGCTGAAGTCGGGCGTGCATGCCACGCTTGCCGGCGTGGCGCTGGCCCTGACCATTCCGCTCGAACGCACCGCCGGCATCGAACGCGATCTCGATCATTCGCCGCTGCACCGGCTCGAGCACGGCCTGCACGCAATAGTGCCCTTCGTCGTCATCCCCATCTTCGGCTTCGCCAATGCCGGCGTTTCGCTGGCGGGCCTCAGCGTCGGCGCGCTGTTCGAGCCGCTGACGCTCGGCGTCGCCGCCGGCCTCGTCGTCGGCAAGCTGGTCGGCGTGTTCGGTTCCTCCGCGCTCGCCATCCGCTTCGGTCTCGCCGACCTGCCGGCCCATGCAGGCTGGCTGCACATGATCGGCATCTCGCTGCTGTGCGGCATCGGCTTCACCATGAGCCTGTTCATCGGCCTGCTCGCCTTTGCCAGCGACGTCGCGCTGCAGGACGCGGTCAAGGTCGGCATTCTCTCCGGCTCCCTGGTCGCAGCGCTGCTCGGCGCGGCCGTCCTGCTGATGGCGCCGGCGGCGACTGAGGTGGATGAGGGCGAGAAGTAGGGGCCTATCAGCGACTTCAATGCACTCTTTTCGAGGTCGCGCTGCCCCTCATCTGCCTGCCGGCATCTTCTCCCCGTATAGAGACGGGGAGAAGGGGTGACGCGACCCCTTGGCGCTTTCTTCCATAAGTTGGCGAATCGCCGACGACAGCACCTTTCTCCCCGTCTCTATACGGGGAGAAATGTCCGGCAGGACAATGAGGGGCGGCGCCGTCGGTTGCGTTCTATCTCCTGCCTGTCAGCCTATTCGCTCTCCCCCTCCAGCGCCGGCACGGCCACCCCGGCGAGCTCCGCCGCCAGCAGCCGCGCGGCACCGGCCCGCGCGATCCGCAGCATCAGCGCCTTGCGCGTCGCCGCCGCCATGCGGTGCTCGGGCGCCTCGCGCAAAATCTCCGCGCCATAGCCGTCGGAGAGGATGAAGCCGCATTCTTCGGGAAAAATCTCCGCCGGCACGCCGGGATGGGTGGCGAAGAAGAAGCGGTCCGAGTGCAGCCGGTAGTCGGGCCATTTGCGGTCGACACGAAAATCCTCGACCGAGGATTTGATCTCGATGATCCATATGTCGCCGTGGCGGGTCAGCGCGACGAGGTCGGCGCGGCGGCCGGTCGCCAGCGACAGTTCAGGCAGCACATGCGCGCCCATTTCGCGGAGCAGGCGCTGCACCCCGCGCCGCACCAGCATGGCGCGTTCGGACTGGCGACCATCGATGAGCGGGTTCAGGGGAATCGGTGAGATGATTGGCATGACGGGACCATGCCAGATTTTGTTCACGATTTGAACCCGTACCGCTCATTTGGTGGCCACCCAAATCAATGGGTGCTCGATAGCATGAGCAGGCACGGAGAACCGTATGGCCACCTTCACTTTCCGTGATGGGTGAACGTGGCGGGACGACCTACGGCGCGGGAGAAGTCCTGGCGTTTATGAGCGACCAGGCCCCGTCGTTTCGATCGTAACCGGCACGCCCTGGCGCAACGAGTTGCTGACCGTGGAAACCACGCTTGCACGGTCAATGATCCTTTGGGGATCGGACCCGTCCAAGGTCTCGCAGGAAACCGTCATCCTTGCCGCGGTCGCCAGCAGGGGCTTGCCGTCGAGGTCAAGCCTCACCGAGACGGCGATCCTGCCGAGTTTCACGCCGATCTCGTCGGCGACATAGCGAAGGTCGTTGCAGAAGCAGCCGCCAATCGCCAGCGCCAGCAGCTGGCCGCCATTGAAGCCCAGGCCCATGCCGCCGGCCTTGCCCTCGGGCCGGTCGACGACGATCGTGTGGCCGCCGGCCCAGCCCATGGCGGCTTCGGTGCCTTCGACATTGTGCAGTTCGACAGTCATCGAGGCCATCGGCATCCTCCCTCCGTAGCCGAGAGGCGTCGGGCCTGGCCGGCACGGATCTATGCGACCGTGACGGCTTTATCGCCGAGCGGCGCGGTTCCCGCAATGTCATCGATGATCGGGCAGTCCGGCCGGTCGTCGCCATGGCAGGCCTGGACGAGCTTCTGCAGGGTCGATCGCATCGCCTGCAGCTCGCGCACCTTCTCCTCGATCGCCCTGACATGGGCGGTGGCGATCTCGCGCACGTCGTGGCTGGCGCGGCTGCGGTCCTGGTAAAGCGCCATCAACTGGCGGCAATCGTCGATGGAAAAGCCCAGGTTGCGGGCACGGCGCAGGAAGGTCAGCCGATGGATGTCGTCGCCCGAATAGTCGCGATAGCCGTTGCCGGCACGCGCAGGCGCGATCAGGCCGATTTCCTCATAGTAGCGGATGGTCTTGGCTGGCAGACCGGAACGCTGGGCGGCGTCGCCGACATTCATGGTTGTTCCTCGATTCCTGCTGGCCCGAGAGTCATGGCCATTGAATTTCCTTCACAATCCGGTGAAGGCTGTTGCCGAAATGCCGCAGTTGCTGGCTTACCGGCAGGTGAGGTCTTGCATATAGGCATCGCGTACTTGGCAAGCAAAGCAAATGCCAGCATGAATGATGGCAAGAAAGCGGCCGACTCGTGCCGCGGATGTTTGGCGGGGCACGGATCACCTCATGCGCATGAAGTCGCTTGCAGTAATTGCCGCACTGGCGCTGTCCACCGCACTCGCCGGTTGCAGCACCATTGGCGGGCAGATATTCTCCAACGACTATGGCGCGGTGACCGACGCCGGCTACCAGCTGCCGCGCATCCCGATCGAAAAGGTGCCCGCGAAGTATCACCGGCAGGAGGTGAACTACGACACCAAGGAAAAGCCGGGCACCATCATCGTCGATACGCAGAACAAGTTCCTCTACTTCGTCGAGGGTGACGGCCGGGCAATTCGCTACGGCATCGGCGTCGGCCGCGAGGGCTTCGAGTGGCATGGCACCGCCCATGTCGCCATCAAGCGCGAATGGCCGACCTGGACGCCGCCATCGCAGATGATCAAGCGCCAGCCGGAACTCGCCAAGTTCGCCGGCGGCATGGAGCCGGGCCTGAAGAACCCGCTCGGCGCGCGCGCTCTGTACCTGTTCAACAAGGGCGGTGACATGGGCTATCGCCTGCATGGCAGCCCGGAATGGAACTCGATCGGCAAGGCTATGTCGTCGGGCTGCATCCGGCTGATGAACCAGGACATCATCGACCTTTACGATCGCGCCGAGGTCGGCGCCAAGGTCATCGTTCTCTGACGTGACCGCGAGGTTCATGGTCAAAACCGTTCGTACGCGGACCGTCTAGGCAACAACGGACGTCCCCAACAAAAAACCGGGCAATTCGGCCCGGTTTTTTGTTGCTTGCATTTGAGAATCGTCGCCCCTTCGGCGAAGGCGAACGGTCAGGCGACCTGTTCGACCTGCTGGACCTCGGGAACGAAGTGGCGGAGCAGGTTCTGGATGCCGTGCTTCAGCGTTGCCGTCGATGACGGGCAGCCGGCGCAGGCGCCCTTCATGTGCAGGAACACGGTGCCGTTCTCGAAGCCGCGGAAGGTGATGTCGCCGCCATCCTGGGCCACTGCCGGGCGCACCCGCGTGTCGAGCAACTCCTTGATGGTGATGACGAGTTCCTCGTCGGCCTTGTCATAGAACTCGCCGGTCTGGCTGGTCTCCGCGGCCGGGCCGGCGTTGGCCATGACAGGCGCGCCGGACATGAAATGCTCCATGATGGCGCCCAGGATCGCCGGCTTCAGATGCTGCCAGTCGGGCCCGTCCTTGGTCACGGTGATGAAGTCGTAGCCGAAGAAGACGCCGGTGACGCCCGGTATTTCGAACAGCCGGCCGGCCAGCGGCGAGGCCGTCGCCGCACTATCGGCATCACGGAAATCGGCGGTGCCTTCCAAAAGCACTTCCTTGCCGGGCAGGAATTTCAGCGTCGCCGGGTTTGGCGTCGATTCGGTCTGGATGAACATGGCCGTCTCCGTGCCCGTCTCGGGCAGATAGTTTGGAATAATTCTAAATAAGCTCTATCGGCTGGACATTCAAGCGAAACGCGTCGCCCGAACGGCTGGCTGGCGGAATGTTTTTGCTGGCTGGGGATCGAAATCCCTGGCGGGCTTCAGGCGAGGCTGTCGATTTCCTCGTCCGAAAGGTTTTGCGGCACCACGGTCACCGGGATAGGGAAGGCGGCGCCCTTGCCGGCCACCGCGCCGACCAGCGGCCCGGGCCCTTCCTTGCCGGCGCCGGCCGCCAGCACCAGGATGGCAATATCCTGATCTTCCTCGATCAGCTTGTGGATCTCTTCGGTGGGCTTGCCCTCGCGCACCACCATCTCGGGTTCGATGCCGAGCTTCTGGCGCACCTTGTTGGCATAGCTGTCGAGCGCGGTGCGTGCGGTGGCGGTCGCCTCCTCGCGCATGATCTTCTCGACGCCCAGCCAGTGCTGGAAATCGTCCGGTTCGATGACATAGAGCAGCACCAGCACGCCGCTGGTGCTCAGCGCCCGCTTCGAGGCGTAGGCGACGGCGCGCTCGCATTCGGGCGTATCGTCGATGATCGCCAGGAACTTCCGGCGATGTCCGGCTTCGCGGCTGAGGCGTTTGGAGACCATGTCTATTTACTCGATGTCATTTCGGCCGCAATCTGCCACTGCGGCTGACCGGCGGCAAGCCGCCGGTCTTTGGCCGGTATGGTGCGGGGCATAAGGATGCGGATCAGTCCTGCAGCAGCCCGATGATGTCGCGCACCGTCTTCATCGTCGCTTCGGCCAGCACGCCGGCGCGCTCGCCGCCGTCCCGCAGTACCGCGTCGACATAGGCGCGGTCATCGGAAATGCGGCGCATTTCGGCGGCGACGGGAGCCAGTTTTTCGACTGCCAGGTCGGCCAGTGCCGGCTTGAACACCGAAAACTGCTGGCCGCCGAACTCCTTCAGCACCGCCTCTTTCGATATGTCCGCAAGGCCGGCATAAATGCCGACCAGGTTTTCCGCTTCCGGCCGGGTGGCGAGGCCGTCCACTTCGCTCGGCAAGGCTTCCGGATCGGTCTTGGCCTTGCGGATCTTCTTGGAGATGGCGTCGGCATCGTCGGTCAGATTGATGCGCGACAGATCCGACGGGTCCGACTTCGACATCTTCTTGGAGCCGTCGCGCAACGACATGATGCGCGCCGCCGGCCCGCCGATGACCGGCTCGGTGATCGGAAAGTAGCCGTTCACAATTTCCTCTCCGACCTGCATCTCGACGCCGACGCCAAGACCGGCGATGCGGTCCGAAAAGTCGTTGTTGAATTTCTGGGCGATGTCGCGCGTCAGTTCCAGATGCTGCTTCTGGTCCTCGCCGACCGGCACATGGGTGGCGCGGTAGAGCAGGATGTCGGCTGCCATCAGCGAGGGATAGGCAAGCAGGCCGAGCGAGGCGTTCTCGCGGTCCTTGCCGGCCTTGTCCTTGAACTGCGTCATCTTGTTCATCCAGCCGATGCGCGCCACGCAGTTGAAAATCCAGGCGAGCTCGGCGTGCTGCATCACCCGCGACTGGTTGAACACGATGTGCTTCTTCGGATCGATGCCGGAGGCCAGGAATGCCGCGGTGATGGAGCGCGTCTGGTCCTTGAGGTCGTCATAAACCAGCTGGGCCGTCAGCGAATGCAGGTCGACGACGCAGTAGATGCAGTCGGACGTCTCCTGCAGGGCGACGAATTTCTTGATGGCGCCGAGATAGTTGCCAAGATGCAGATTGCCGGTTGGCTGGACGCCGGAGAAGACGAGTGGCTTGAAGGCGGACATGGTTTCCTCGTGGCTTGTGGAGGGCCGTATAAGCGTGATTCCGAAAAGTTGCAGACTTTTCGGAGCCAATCACGCGGCTGGAAACCGCGTGCGGCGAAAGTCTTGCGACGGCGCGCTTATGGACGAACATGACGCTGCGATCAAGACTGCTATTGCAGTCGGGCTGCCCGGCCTACTCGTCCAGCTCGGCGTTTACGGCTGGTGGTGTCGCCTTGCCTGAGCCGCGCTTCACATTGCGGCGGATCATGCCGAAATCGGCGCCGCCGCTGGCAAAGGCCGTGACGAAGTAGAGCAGCGCCCCGCCGGCCACCAGCCCCAGCAGCGTCGTCGCCTTGACGACCAGCGGCGAGCCGGAGCCGAGCCTGGCGCTCAGCCAGTGTTCGGCGAAATAGAGGGCGACGCCCATCACCGCCGCCGAGAGCACCAGACGCGGAATGCGCTTCAAAAGAGGCACGTCGCGGCCCCAATGGCCGCGCCGGATCAGCACCCCGAGCAGCATCAGCGCGTTGACCCAGCCGGCCACCGCCGAGGCCACGGCGATGCCGGGCGCGCCCATCCTCGGAAACAGCGTCAGCGCGGTGGCGACGTTCACCGCCACCGAGATGGCGGCGAAGATCATCGGCGTGCGTGTGTCCTCGCGGGCGAAATAGCCCGGGGTGAACGCCTTGATCAGCACGAAGGCCGGCAGGCCGAGCCCGAAGATCGCCAGGATCGCCGCCACGACAGGCGTCGAATGGTTGGTGGCGAACGCGCCGCGCTCATAGACCAGCCGCACGATCGGCTCAGACATGACCCAGAGCGCCACCGCAGCCGGCAAGGTCATGAACAAGGTGAATTCGACCGAGCGGTTTTGCAGATTGGCCGCCTCGATCAGATTGCCCGACTTCAGCGCCCGCGACAGTTCCGGCAACAGCACGATCGCAACGGCGACGCCGACCACGCCAAGTGGCAGCTGGTAGACGCGGTCGGCATAGGCGAGCGAGGAGACGGCGCTGTCCTGCGTCGAGGCGATGGCGGTGCCTATCAGCTGGTTGATCTGGGTGATGCCGCCGGTGATCGCCGCCGGCAGCGCCAGGATCAGGAGCCGCTTCACGTTCGGCGTCATCTTCGGCCGGCGGAAACCGATCGAGATGCCGGCGTTGCGAACCGCCACCCAGACGATGGCGAGCTGCACGAGGCCCGCCGCCAGAACGCCCCAGGACAGGCTGAAGCCGACGGCATGCGCATCCAGCCCATGATACCAGGCATAGCCAAGCACGCTGATCAGGATGATGTTGAGAAAGGCAGGCGCGATCGCCGCGGCGAAATAGCGGCGTAGCGAATTCAGCATGCCCGCCATCATGGCGGCCAGCGACATGCAGATGAGATAGGGGAACATGATCGTCGCCAGAGTGACGGTCGTCTCGAACTTGCCCGGCGTGTCGGCGAAACCCGGCGCCACCAGGTAGCGCACGATCAGCGGCATCGCCAGTTCCATGGCGATGGTCAGCGCCAGCAGCGCCGTGAACAGCACCCCGAACACTTCCTCTGAAAAGCGCTTGGCGCCGTCGGTGCCGTGCGTCTCGATCTCCTTGGCGAACAGCGGCACGAAGGCGGCGTTGAAGGCGCCTTCGGCGAACAGCCGGCGAAAGGTGTTGGGAAACTGGAAGGCGGCGTTGAAGGCGTCGGCCACCGGCCCGGTGCCCAGTGCTGCCGCCATCAGCATCTCGCGGCCGAAACCGAGCGCGCGGCTCATCAGCGTGCCGGAAGCGACCGTAGCGAATTTCTTGACGAGGCTCATGCGTTTGGAGACTGCCTGCGCGATTGGGACAAAGTGATGGTGGCGCTCACTCGGCGGCGGCCCTGGTCCTGCTGCCGCGTTCGGAGGCCGTGCCCTCGAGCGTCGCCGTCAGCCGGTTGCGGATGGTGGTGGTGCGTGACGGGCTGTCGATCTTCTGGCCGGTGAGGTCGGTGACATAGAACGTATCGATCACCTTTTCGCCGAAGGTGGTGATGTGGGCCGACGCGATGTCGAGCGACAGGTCGGACAGCGTTCCGGTGATCTCCGACAACAGGCCCGGCCGGTCCAGCCCCTCGACCTCGATCACCGAAAATCGGTTCGACAGCGTGTTGCGGATTTCGGCGCGCGGCGCGATCCGGAAGACCTTGGCGCCGCGCTTGGGCTTGGTGCGCTTCTCGATCATCTCCGGCAGCCAGCTCTTGCCCGACAGCACGTCCTCGATCAGCCGCCCGACGCGCTCGGCGCGCCGGCGCTCGTCCTCGTCGCGGTCGAACTCCCTCGAGATCAGGATCGTGTCCAGTGCGCGGCCGTCCGAGGTGGTGAAGATCTGCGCGTCGACGATGTTGCCGCCGGCCGCCGCACAGGCGCCGGCGATCACCGACAGCAGGCGCGGATGGTCCTGCGCCAAAACGGTGATCTCGGTCACCGCCTCGAACTGGTGCGTCTTGACCATGGTGGCGAGCTTGTTGCCGGACGCATCCGCCTCGCGGATGAATTCGGCGTGGCGAAGCTGGTCCGGCAGGTCGACGGTCAACAGGTAATTCTCATAGTGCAGGCCGACATAGCGTTTGCGGATCTTGTCGGGCCAGCCGGCGAGGGCTTCGGCCAGGCACTCGCGCGCCGCCGCCGTGCGCTGGGCGCGCGACACTTCCGAGAAGCCGCCGGTGAGCAGCAGTTCGGTCTCGTAGTACAGCGTGCGCAGCAACTGGCCCTTCCAACCGTTCCAGACGCCCGGTCCGACGCCCCTGATGTCGCAGACGGTGAGGATGAGAAGCAGCTTCAGCCGCTCGACGGACTGCACGATCGAGGCGAAGTCCTCGATCGTCTTGCGATCGTTGAGATCGCGCGTCTGCGCCGTCATCGACATGACCAGATGGTTCTCGACCAGCCAGGCCACCGTTTCGGTGTCGGCGGTCGAAAGTCCCATATGCGGGCAGATGCGCCGGGCGATCCGCGCGCCGGCTTCCGAATGGTCCTCCGGCCTGCCCTTGGCGATGTCGTGCAGCAGCACGGCGACGTAGAGCGCTTCGCGGCTCTTTCTCAGTCCCGGCATCAGCGAATGCGACAGCGGATGCACCTTCTCGCCGTCGCCGCGCTCGATCTCGGCCAGCACGCCGATGCAGCGGATCAGATGCTCGTCGACCGTGTAGTGGTGGTACATCGAGAACTGCATCATGGCGACGATCTTGCCGAAATCGGGGATCAGCCGGCCGAGCAGCCCCGCCTCGTTCATGCGGCGCAGATTGAGCTCGGCGTTGCGGTCCGAGGTCAGGATGTCGAGGAACAGCCGGTTGGCCTCCTCGTCGCGCCGGAGCGATTTGTTGACCAGGCCGAGCGAGCGGGTGAGCAGCTTCAGCGCGTCGGGGTGAAACTCCAGCCCGTGCTTGTCGGCGAACCAGAACAGCCTGAGCAGATTGACCGGATCGCGCTCGAACACCTGGTCGTCGGCGATGTTGATACGGTGGTTGTCGACGATGAAATCCGACGTGCCGGCAAGCTTGCGCTTGCGGCGCTGGAAGGTGAGGAAGATGCGGTTGAAGCCCGGCACATGCTTGGCCTGCTCCTCTTCGAGCGCGGCGCAGAAGATGCGGGTCAGGTCGCCGACATCCTTGGCGACGAGGAAATAGTGCTTCATGAAGCGCTCGACCGCCGACAGGCCGGGATGCGTGGTGTAGCCCAGCCGCTCCGCGATCTCGCGCTGGATGTCGAAATGCAGCCGCTCCTCGGCCTTGCCGGTGAGGAAATGCATGTGACAGCGCACGGCCCACAGGAAATCCTCGGCCTTCTGGAACTCGCGGTATTCGGCCTGCGTGAAGACGCCCTTCTCGACCAGCTCCTCGCCGGTGCGCACCCGGTAGAAATATTTGCCGATCCAGAACAGCGTCTGCAGGTCGCGCAGGCCGCCCTTGCCGTCCTTGACGTTGGGCTCGACCAGATAGCGGCTTTCGCCGGCCTTGGCATGGCGCTCGTCGCGTTCGGCGAGCTTGGCCTGCACATATTCCGGTCCGGTGGTGCGCACCACCTCATGGTCGAAGCGCAGCATCAGTTCGTCGTAGAGCTTCTGCTCACCCCACAGGAAGCGCGCTTCCAGGATCGAGGTGCGGATGGTGATGTCGGTGCGCGACAGCCGCAGGCATTCCTCGATGTTGCGGGTCGCGTGGCCGACCTTCAGCCCGAGGTCCCACAGCATGTAGAGCATGTATTCGACTGTCTGTTCGCCCCACGGCGTCTGCTTGTAGGGCAACAGGAACAGGAGGTCGATGTCGGATCCCGGCGCCAGCGTGCCGCGCCCATAGCCGCCGACCGCGACGACGGCCATGCGTTCGGCCACCGACCGGTTCTTTACCCGGTAGACATGGGTCGCGACAAAATCGTAGAGCGCCCGGATCAGCTCATCCATCAGATGCGACAGCCGCTCGGCGCAGGCATTGCCGCCGCCATCCTGCTTCAGCATGGCCTCGGCTGTTTTGCGGCCCGCGGCGAGCCGGCCCTTGAGAAGCTGGAGAACCCCGGCGCGGGCGGCCGATCCGGAGCCGTCCCCGGTCGTGGCCGCCGTCAGCGCGGTCATCTCGCGGCGCAAGGCGTCGCCGTCGATCAGTTCATCGAGCTTCAGGGAGATTTTCGCCATGGTACCGGTTGGCCTTGCCTTTTGGGCGGCGTCTATAGCGCGTTTCCGCGGCGCTGGGTATGGGGGCGGGTTGACGCGTTTCCATGGTGCGGGACACCCGCGACAATAAAATTCAAGCCAGTCCTTGACCTTCCAGTTACTGGAAGGACTACCTCCGGCTCGAAGCAGTTTGATAGAGGCATTCGAAATGACGCATTCAGATCACGATCATCACGCGCATGGTGGTTGCTGCGCGGCAAAAGGTGCGGCCGTGGATGCGGGCGCCGTCACACGCGATCCGGTCTGCGGCATGACCGTCGATCCAGCCGCCGGCAAGCCGACATCGCAGCATGCTGGCCGTCTCTATCATTTCTGCAGCGAAAGCTGCCGTTCGAAATTCCGGGCCAAGCCGGAAACATACCTGACCGCCACCGACCCCGTCTGCGGCATGAGCGTGGACCGCGCCACGGCAAAGCATTTTCTGCGCCATGACGGCCAGGGCTTCTATTTCTGCTCCGCCGGCTGCAAGTCGAAATTCGAGGCGGCGCCGCAAACCTATCTCGGCGACAGACCGGCGCCGGAAGCGATGCCGAAGGGCACGCAATACACTTGCCCGATGCATCCCGAGATCGTCCGCGACAAGCCCGGCTCCTGCCCGATCTGCGGCATGGCGCTCGAGCCGATGGGCGTGCCGACAGGCGATGAGGGGCCAAATCCCGAACTGGTCGATTTCACCAGGCGGTTCTGGGTCAGTGCGGTGCTCTCGGTGCCCCTTCTCATCGTCGCCATGGCGCCGATGATCGGTCTGTCGTTCGAGAACCTGATCGAGGACCGGACAAAGGTCTGGATCGAGCTGGCGCTCGCAAGCCCGGTCGTGCTTTGGGCCGCATTTCCGTTCTTTCATCGCAGCTGGGACTCGATCCGCAACCGCAGCCCGAACATGTGGACGCTGATTTCGCTCGGCGTCGGTGCGGCCTATCTCTACAGCGTCGTCGCGACGCTGTTCCCGGACATTTTTCCGCATCAGTTCCGCGGCCATGGCGGGGCGGTGCCGGTCTATTTCGAGGCCGCAGCCGTCATCGTCGCGCTGGTCTTTCTCGGCCAGGTGCTAGAACTGCGCGCCCGCGAAAAGACCGGCTCGGCGATCCGCGCCCTGCTCGACCTTGCGCCCAAGACCGCCCGCCGCATAGGAGAGGACGGTTCCGAGAGCGATGTGCCGCTGGACAGCGTCAAGGCCGGCGAGCGCCTGCGCATCCGGCCCGGCGATGCCGTGCCGGTCGACGGTACCGTGCTCGAAGGCCGCTCTTCCATCGATGAATCGATGATCACCGGCGAACCGTTGCCGGTCGAGAAGGCCGAAGGGGATGCCCTCACCGGCGGCACGCTCAACAAGAATGGCTCGCTGATCATGCGCGCCGACCGCATCGGCGCCGAGACCACGCTCTCGCGCATCGTCGAGCTGGTCGCCAAGGCGCAGCGTTCGCGCGCTCCGATACAAGGCTTGGCCGACCGCGTTTCCTTCTACTTTGTCCCGGCTGTCGTTCTGGTCGCCATCGCCGCGTTCGCCGCCTGGGCGGTCTTCGGCCCAGAGCCCAGCCTGATCTTCGCCATCGTCTCGGCGGTCTCGGTGTTGATCATCGCCTGTCCCTGTGCTCTGGGCCTCGCCACGCCGATGTCGATCATGACCGCTACCGGACGCGGCGCGCATGCCGGCGTGCTGATCAAGGAGGCCGCCGCGCTCGAACGCTTCGCTTCCGTCGATACGCTGATCGTCGACAAGACGGGGACACTGACCGAAGGCCGGCCGAAACTGACAAATGTCGTGGCCGCCGATGGGTTTTCGGAGGAGGAATTGCTGGGCCTCGCCGCGAGCCTGGAGAAGGGCTCGGAGCATCCCCTGGCCGAGGCTATTGTCGAAGGCGCCGCGACCCGCGGTGTAAGGGTCGCCGAAGCCAATGGCTTCGAGGCGGTCACCGGCAAGGGTGTTTCCGGTGCCGTTTCGGGCAGGAATGTAGCGCTCGGCAACGCCGCGATGATGCGTGATCTCGGTGTCGACGTGTCCACCGTTTCGGCCGTGGCCGAGGCGCTACAAGGCGATGGCAAGACGGCGATGTTCGTCGTCGTGGACAGGAAATTGGCCGGCATCGTCGCCGTCGCCGATCCGGTCAAGGCGACCACCGCCGAGGCGATCAAGGCCCTGCACGACAGCGGCTTGAGGATCATCATGGCGACCGGCGACAATGAGCGCACGGCAAACGCGATCGCCAGCAGTCTCGGCATCGACGAAGTCCGCGCCGGCCTGTTGCCGGAACAGAAGGGCGCGCTGGTCGAGGAATTGCGCGGCAAGGGCGCCGGCGTCGCCATGGCCGGCGACGGCGTCAACGACGCACCGGCCTTGGCCGCCGCCGATGTCGGTATCGCCATGGGCACCGGCGCCGATGTCGCCGTCGAAAGCGCCGGCATCACTTTGGTCAAGGGCGACCTCAACGGCATCGTGCGTGCCCGCACACTGGCGCAGGCGACCATCCGCAATATCAGGCAGAACCTGTTCTTCGCCTTCCTCTACAATGTGCTTGGCGTGCCGGTTGCGGCCGGCGTGCTCTATCCGCTGACCGGCACGCTGTTGTCGCCGATGCTGGCGGCGGCGGCGATGAGCCTGTCCTCGGTTTCAGTGATCGCCAATGCGTTGCGGCTGAGGACATTGAAACTTTGAGCCGATCCCCCAAATACGAAACCCGATCAACAGGAGACCATCAATGACCTTGGCCAAAAAAATCGTGCTGCTGCTGATGGCGGCTGGAATGCTGGTTGCCGTCTTCCTCGAAAGCGTTCCCGCACAGAGCGAAGAGATGAAGCACGACATGGCCGGCATGGCGACGGGGGCGGAAGGCCCGTCGACCGCAGGCTACAAGGCGGCTATGGACAAGATGCACGCCGACATGATGGCCTCCAAATACACCGGCGACGCCGACGTCGATTTCGTCCGCGGCATGATCCCGCACCACCAGGGCGCCATCGACATGGCCAAGGTCGAACTCGCCAACGGCAAGGACCCCGAGATCCGCAAGCTGGCCGAGGCCGTCATCGCGGCGCAGGAAGCCGAGATCAAGCAGATGCAGGACTGGCTCGCCGCCCATCCGGTGAAGTAAGCTTTCGCGGCTCGGCGAGAACGCCTCTGAATTTCTCGTCCGGCCTGTGATGCGATCCCGTCTCAACTGGAGCCTGCCATGCCATCGAGCGTCAGAACCACCACGCTGCCCTGCGGCGAAGCCATCCCCGTTCTCGGCCAGGGCACCTGGAAAATGGGCGAGGATTCGCGCCGCCGCGCGGAGGAGGTGAATGCCCTCAAGCTTGGTCTCGATCTCGGCGTCAAGCTGATCGACACCGCCGAAATGTACGCCAGCGGCGGCGCCGAGGAGGTGGTGGCCGAAGCCATTGCCGGGCAGCGTGCCGAGGTCTTCCTGGTCTCGAAGGTGCTGCCGTCCAACGCCTCGCGCGCCGGCGTGCAGCGCGCCTGCGAAAACAGCCTGAAGCGCCTCGCCACCGACCGTATCGATCTTTATCTGCTGCATTGGCCGGGCAGCGTGCCCCTGGCCGAAACCGTCGAAGCTTTCGAGGCGCTGAAGAAAGCCGGCAAGATCCGCCACTGGGGCGTCAGCAATTTCGACACCGGGGAGATGGAAGAGCTGGTCGGCCTGCCCGACGGCGGCAACGTCCAGACCAACCAGGTGCTCTACAATCTGGTCCGGCGCGGCCTTGAGTTCGATCTGGCGCCCTGGAGCCGGAAACGCGGAATTCCTCTTATGGCCTATTCGCCGGTCGAGCAGGGCGCCTTGGCGCGCAATGCCAGTTTAGACGCGGTCGCAGACCGCCACGGTGCGACCGCGGCACAAATCGCACTGGCCTGGGTGATGCACCAGGATGGCGTCATCGCCATTCCCAAGGCCAGCAGCCAGGACCATGTCCACCAGAATGTCGCGGCACTCGACATCGAGCTCACAGGCGAGGACCTCGCCGACCTCGACCGCGCCTTCCCGCCGCCGAGCCGCAAACGCGGGCTGGAGATGATCTGAGCGTTATCGGTGAAGCTGCCAATCTCCCCCCTCGAGGGGGAGATGCCCGGCAGGGCAGAGGGGGGCGCTGTCCCGCCAACACATCAATTTTTACAACGACGGCTTCCGCGCTGGCATACTCCGGCGAGCATCGCCAGAGGGCAAGTTAATCAAGGCCGCCACTCTACGAGGCCCCCCCTCTGTCCTGCCGGACATCTCCCCCTCAAGGGGGGGAGATTGGCGGTTTCGGCGATACCGCCATGCCAGCAGGTTCAATTTACATCCCCGCCAACCCCTTCAACCGATAAAGCGCTTCCAGCGCTTCCCTCGGCGTCATCTCATCGGGATTGATGTCACTGAGTGCGACGCCCAGCGCATCGCTCTTGACCGGCTTCTGCGCTTCCCGCTTCACCGCCACGGAAAACAGCGGCAGGTCGTCGACCAGCCGGTTGGTCTTGCCCGAAACCTCGCCTTCCTCGAGCTGGTGCAGCACTTCCTTGGCACGGTCCACCACCGCCTCCGGCAGGCCGGCCAGCCGCGCCACCTGGATGCCGTAGGAGCGGTCGGCCGCGCCCTTGCCGACCTCGTGCAGGAAGACGACGTCGTTCTCCCATTCCTTGACCCGCATGGTGACGTTGTGGAGCCGCGCCAGCTTGCCGGCAAGCGAGGTCATTTCGTGGAAATGCGTGGCGAAGATCGCCCGGCAGCGGTTCTTCTCGTGCAGATATTCCACCGCGGCCCAGGCGATCGACAGGCCGTCGAACGTGGCGGTGCCGCGGCCGATCTCGTCGAGGATTACCAGCGCCCGTTCGCCGGCCTGGTTGAGGATCGCCGCCGTCTCGACCATCTCGACCATGAAGGTCGATCGGCCGCGCGCCAGATCGTCCGAGGCGCCGACGCGGGAAAAGAGGCGGTCGACGACGCCGATATGAGCCGATGTCGCCGGCACGAAAGAGCCGGTCTGGGCCAGGATGGCGATCAGCGCGTTCTGCCGCAGGAATGTCGATTTACCGCCCATATTGGGGCCGGTCAGCAGCCAGATCGCGCCGTTCTTGGCGCGGCCCTCCGGCGACAGGTCGCAGTCATTGGCCACGAACGGCCCTTCGCCCGAGCGCCGCAGCGCCTGTTCGACCACGGGATGGCGCCCACCCGAAATCTCGAAGGCAAGGCTGGCATCGACCAGCGGCCGGCACCAGGCCTCGCTTTCCGACAAAAGCGCGAGCGCCGCCGACACGTCCAGCACGGCGAGCGCATCGGCCCCGGCGCGGATCTTCTCCGCTTCGCCGACCGCTTCCGCCGTCAGCGCGTCGAAGGCGGCAAGCTCGATGCTCAGCGCCCGGTCGGCGGCATTGGCGATCTTTGTTTCCAGCTCCGCCAGCTCCGTCGTGGTGAAGCGCATGGCGTTGGCCATGGTCTGGCGGTGGATGAAGCGCGCCTTGGCGCCATCGCTGCCGGTCATCACCGCGTGATGGTTGGCGGTCACCTCGATGTAGTAGCCGAGCACATTGTTGTGCCGGATCTTCAGGGACCGAATGCCGGTCTCCTCGATCAGCGAACGCTCCAGCCCGGCGATCACTTTTCGCGACTCGTCGCGCAGCGCCCGCATCTCGTCGAGCTCGGCGTTGTAGCCGCCTCGGATGAAGCCGCCGTCGCGCTTCAGCAGCGGCAGTTCCTCGCCAAGTGCCTGCGTCAGATGCCCGGCAAGCGCGTGCGGCAGCGCCCGGATGGCGGCGAGCGCCGCCGCCAATTCCTGGGGCAGGGCGGTCGCGGCAAAGACCTCCGCGATCGCGCCGGCCGCCTCGAAGCCGGCGCGCAGCGCGCCGAGGTCGCGCGGGCCGCCGCGGTTGAGCGCCAGCCGCGACAACGCGCGCGGCATGTCGGCGACGCTCTTCAGGCTCGCCCGCACGGTCTGGCAAAGCCGCGTCTCGGAACGGAAGAACGACACCGAATCCAGCCGCGCGGCAATTGCCGCCGGATCGGTCAGCGGCGCCATCAGCCGGTCGGCGAGCAGCCTGGCGCCGCCGCCGGTCACCGTGCGGTCGATCGCCTTGAACAATGAGCCTTCACGGCTGCCCGACAGCGTGCGCAGGAGTTCCAGGTTGCCGCGCGTCGCCGGGTCGATGAACAGGGTCGAGCCGGCCTCCTCGCGCTCGGGGCGCGACAGCGGCGGCCGCTCGGCCTTCTGCGTCTTTTCGACATAGGCGATGGCGCCCGAGATCGCCGACAGCTCGGCACGGGAAAACGCACCAAAGCTGTCCGGTGTCGCCACCTCGAAGAAGCGGGCGATGCGCGCGGCCGCCGAGGCCGAATCGAACAGGCTCGGCGGCTGCGGGTTGGCGACGCGGCCGAGCATGTCGAATACCGGTCGCAATTCGGGATCGTGGAACACCGGATCGGCGACGATCAGCTCGCGCGGATCGACGCGGAAGATGTCGGCCAGCAGCCGGTCGGCGGTGGTGTCTGTGACCCGGAAAGCCCCGGTCGAAATGTCGATCCAGGCCAGGGCAAAGCTTCCTTGGGTCCCGGTCGCGCCGCCGCGCTCCCCACTTCTTGGATCGCCGCCGCCCTTCACTCGTCCCAGCGCCATCAGGAAACTCGATTCCGACGGCGCCAGCAATTTGTCCTCGGTGATGGTGCCAGGCGTCACCAGCCGCACCACATCGCGGCGCACCACCGATTTGGAGCCGCGCTTCTTGGCTTCGGCCGGATCCTCGATCTGCTCGCAGACGGCGACGCGGAAACCCTGCGCGATCAGTTTCTGCAGATAGTCGTCCGCCGCATGCACTGGCACGCCGCACATCGGGATGTCGTGTCCCTGATGCTTGCCGCGCTTGGTCAGCACGATGCCGAGCGCCCGGCTCGCCTTCTCCGCATCCTCGAAGAACAGCTCGTAGAAATCGCCCATCCGGTAGAACAGCAGCGAATCCGGGTTCGCCGCCTTGATCTCGATGAACTGCTCCATCATCGGCGTGACGCCGCCAGCGGCTGCCGGCGTGATCGCCTCGGGAGCGTCCGGTTCGTTTTGAATGTGCATGTTCATGCGCTCACGCTAGCAGATGTGGCGGCGGGGTTTAATGCCGGCCATTGGAAAAGCAGGGGAAGAACGGAGATCAACCACCATTGAACGCCATGCGTCCTTCCGACGCCAGTTCGGTAACGCTTGGCGGTTTACACGCGGCGGCGCGTAGTCTTAATTCGGAATCACACAAGGCACCCGCCTCAAGGAGGTGCCGCATGGCGAGGAAATCAAAAGCATCATGGCAAGGAAAACCGAAAACAGCGGTCCGTCCGTCAGCGCGCAGGAAGCGCTCGAATTCCACGCCATGGGGCGGCCCGGCAAGCTCGAGATCGTCGCCACCAAGCCGATGGCCACGCAGCGCGATTTGAGCCTCGCCTATTCGCCTGGCGTCGCCGTGCCGGTACTGGCCATCGCGGAGGATCCCAGCCGTGCCTTCGACTACACGTCGCGCGGCAACATGGTCGCCGTCATCTCCAACGGCACCGCGATCCTGGGCTTGGGCAATCTCGGCGCGCTGGCCTCCAAGCCGGTCATGGAGGGAAAGGCGGTGCTGTTCAAGCGCTTCGCCGACGTCGATTCCATCGACCTCGAGGTCGACACCGAGGACGCCGACGAGTTCATCAACTGCGTGCGCTTCCTTGGGCCCTCCTTCGGCGGCATCAACCTGGAGGACATCAAGGCGCCGGAATGCTTCATCATCGAGCAGCGGTTGCGCGAGCTGATGGACATCCCGGTCTTCCACGACGACCAGCACGGCACCGCCATCATCTCGGCCGCCGGCCTGATCAACGCGCTGGAGATCACCGGCCGCGACATGAAGACCACCAGGATGGTCTGCAACGGCGCCGGTGCGGCCGGCATCGCCTGTATCGAGCTGATGAAGGCGATGGGCTTTGCGCCCGAAAACATCATCCTGTGCGACACCAAGGGCGTGGTCTTCCAGGGCCGCACCGAAGGCATGAACCAGTGGAAGTCGGCGCATGCGGTCAAGACCGATGCGCGGTCGCTGGCCGAGGCGCTGGACGGCGCCGACGTCTTCCTCGGCCTTTCCGCCAAGGGCGCGCTGACCACCGCCATGGTGCGTTCCATGGCCAAGAACCCGATCATCTTCGCCATGGCCAACCCCGATCCCGAGATCACGCCCGAGGAAGTGGCGGAGATCCGCACCGACGCCATCATGGCGACCGGGCGTTCGGATTATCCCAATCAGGTCAACAACGTGCTCGGCTTCCCCTATATTTTCCGCGGCGCGCTGGATGTGCGGGCCACCACCATCAATGACGACATGAAGATCGCCGCCGCGCGTGCGCTTGCCGACCTGGCACGCAAGGACGTGCCCGACGACGTCGCCGCAGCCTACCAGGGCAACCGGCCGAAATTCGGCCCCAACTACATCATCCCGGTGCCGTTCGATCCGCGCCTGATTTCGGCCATTCCGCTGGCCGTCGCCAGGGCGGCGATGGATTCTGGCGTCGCCCGCAAGCCGATCCTCGATCTCGACCGCTACGCGCAGGAGCTGTCGGCCCGCCGTGATCCGATCGCCTCGACCTTGCAGCGCATCTATGACCGTGTGCGCCGCCAGCCCAAGCGCATCGTCTTCGCCGAGGGCGAGGAGGAGCAAGTGATGCGCGCCGCCGTCTCCTATGTGAACCAGCGGCTCGGCACCGCCATCCTGCTCGGCCGCGACGACGTCATCAAGGAGAACGCCAGGCACGCCGGCATCGACCTCGACAAGCAGGGGCTGGAGATCATCAATGCTCGCCTGTCGCGCCGCAATTCGGTCTATACCGATTATCTCTACGAGCGCATGCAGCGCAAAGGCTTCCTGTTCCGCGACTGCCAGCGCCTGATCAACAACGACCGCAACCATTTCGCCGCCTGCATGGTGGCGCTGGGGGATGCCGACGGCATCGTCACCGGCGTCACCCGCAACTATTCCACCGCGCTCGACGATGTCAGGCGCGTCATCGACGCCAAGCCCGGCCACCGCGTCATCGGCGTGTCGATCGTTTTGGCGCGCGGCCGCACTGTGATCGTCGCCGACACAGCCGTGCACGACATGCCGAACGCCGAGCAGATCGCCGACATCGCCGAGGAGGCGGCAGGCTTTGCCCGCCGCATGGGCTATGAGCCGAGGCTCGCCATGCTCGCCTATTCCACCTTCGGCCATCCCCACGGCGAGCGCTCCGAGCGCATCCAGGAAGCCGTGCGCATCCTCGACAAGCGCCGCGTCGATTTCGAGTATGACGGCGAGATGGCCGCCGACGTCGCGCTCAACGCCCGTGCCATGGCGCAATACCCGTTCATGAGGCTGACCGGCCCGGCCAATGTGCTGATCATGCCGGCCTTCCACTCCGCCTCGATCTCCACCAAGATGCTGCAGGAGCTCGGCGGCTCGACGGTCATCGGCCCGCTGCTGGTCGGGCTGAACAAGCCGGTGCAGATCGTCTCGCTGAACGCCAAGGACAGCGATATCGTCAACATGGCGGCCATCGCGGCCTACACGGCGGGGACCTGAGGAAGGTCCGCGCGTCGGATGCGAAAGCTGCGGCGGATCTGCTTAACCCGCGGAAAACACCCGCGCCGCCTCGACGACCTCCTTGACCTGGTCTTGCCGCAGCAGGTCGATGGGAATGCGCTCGTCGAGCAGCGCCGAGGGGCGGGTCAGCCACAGCCATGCCAGCCTCGGATTGCCGATCAACGACAGCACGTCTCGAATGCCCGCCACCGGCCTGCCGTCCACGAACTGCGCCAGCGGGAAGACGTGCTTGCGGCCGCCCTTGCGCAAGGCGACCACCTCGCCCCGCCTTTGCCAGCGGTGCAGGGTCGAGCGGGCAATGCGCAGGTGTTCCTCCAGATAGGTCGAACCGGAGACCCGCCCGGCCCAGTCTTCGATCAGCATCGATTCGAGATCGTCGGACTGGGTGCGCGGAAGCGGGGAGGCGGGGCCGTCGAAACCCGCCGACGGATTTGTGGCGCCCGCGGAGCCGGCTTCGCTGCGGCGCGCGGCTTCCGCGGCCAGCGCACGCACGAATTTCGACGCCAGCCCCGGAAGGTCGGCATGAATGGCATCGATGGCGCGCTGATGCGTCGGCGATAGCAAGGTGACGGCTGACGCTATGCTGCCGGCGATCTTGCCAACCGAGACCATGGTGGGTTTGTTGATGGCCTCGTCATAGTGGGCGAGCGCCCGCTCGACTTTCTCCGCGACCATGTCCGCGAAGTCGTCTTGTTTAAGACCGGTTATGTGAAATCTGTTCATGCATCTGTCTTCTGGCCGCGAGCGCTCCTCCCCGACTGCGCCCGTTGCTGAATTTCTAATGTGGAAAGCGGAAATCGCGGCGGCAACAAATCCGGCCGCCCGACAGCTTGCTTTCTTGCATCTTGGCACCCCAACTGGTTGAGGGCGCCCAAATGTCAGTCAAAGGGCGCCCAGATTGCGTGTAGGTGCGATGTGTGACAGCCGCGCGACGGTGAAGCTGCCGATCTCCCCCCTCGTGGGGGAGATGCCCGGCAGGGCAGAGGGGCGCGCGAAGGATCGCTAGGTTGCGGTGGTTCCCTTCCGCGTGCCCATACTCTTCGAACTGGCGCCCCGACATGACAGTACGCTCATGCCGTTCATTTCGGGCTTGGCGGCAGTGTAGAACCCTGGATATGCCAGCGGGACAGCGCCCCCCTCTGGCCTGCCGGCCATCTCCCCCACGAGGGGGGAGATCGGCAGCTTCACCGCCCCCCTACAGCAGCCCCGCCAGTTCGGCCTCGCGACGCAGATTCTGCCTTGGCCTCGGCCCGATCTGCTGGATCACCAGGCCGGCCGCCAGTGAGCCGAGATCGCCGCAGGTCTTGAGGTCGCGGCCCTGCGTATAGCCATGCAGGAAACCCGCGGCATAGAGGTCGCCGGCGCCCGTCGTGTCGACCAGCTCCTTGATGGCGGTCGCCTGGATGACGACGGTCTCGTCGCCGCGCGCGATGACGGAGCCTTTTTCCGAACGCGTCACGGCGGCGACTTTGCAGTCCTTCCGGATCCGGGCCAGCGCCTCGTCGAAGGACGAGGTCTGGTAGAGCGACTTGATCTCGTGGCTGTTGGCGAAGACGATGTCCACGGTGCCCGAGCGCATCAGGTCGAGGAACTCGTCGCGGTAGCGGTCGACGCAGAACGAATCCGACAAGGTCATCGACACTTCGCGGCCCGCCGCGTGCGCCAGCTTGGCCGTCTGCCGGATCGCCTCCTTGGCGCGGGGCGGATCCCACAGATAACCCTCGAAATAGGTGACCTTGGCGCCCGACGCCTTGTCGGCCTCGACGTCCTCCGGCCCGAGCTCGACGCAGGCGCCGAGATAGGTGTTCATCGAGCGCTCGCCGTCGGGGGTGACGAAGATCATCGAGCGCGCCGTCGGCGGCTCGCCCTGAAGCGGCTTGGTGTCGAAGGCGACGCCCTGGGCGTGGATGTCGTGGGCATAGATTTCGCCCAAAGCATCGTTGGAAACCTTGCCGAAGAAGGCGGCGCGGCCGCCGAAGGAGGCAACGCCGGCCGCCGTGTTGCCCGCGCTGCCACCGGACGCCTCGATCGCCGGGCCCATGCGGCTGTAGAGTAGCTCGGCGCGGTGCGTGTCGATGAGGTTCATCGCGCCCTTGATGATGCCATTGGTCTCCAGGAATTCCTCTTCGCACTGGGCGATGATGTCGACAATCGCATTGCCGATGCAAAGCACGTCATAGTCCGGCATCAATGTCTCCGCCAAAATCCGCGCCGGCTTCTTGCCATGCCGGCCGGGCGCGGGTCTAGCGATTTGCAACCGGTTTGCCTAGGCCATGTTCATATCGCCTGACGCCTAGGCGCTACGACAATTCGGTCGTGGCCGAAGCATTTCACCGCGGCTTTGCCTAAAAAGGGCCGTTCGATCCCGGCCCGAAGGCGGCAAACCCATGCCTGCAAGAAACGACATGAACACCGATCTGGCGCTGCTCGCCCTCCTGGCGGTGCTTTGGGGCGCCTCCTATACGTTCATCAAGATCGGCGTCGAGACGATCCCACCGGTGACGTTCATCGCCGCCCGCACCTTGATCGCGGGCGCGATCCTGCTGGCCATCATCCGCTGGCGCGGGCTCGCCATGCCGGGCGATGCAGCGAGCTGGCGTCGTTTCGCCTTCCAGGCGTGCCTCAACAGCGTCATCCCGTTCACCCTGATCGCCGCCGCCGAGCGCTCGGTGGATGCCGGCCTCGCCACCATCCTCAACGCGACGTCGCCTATCTTCACCTTCCTGTTGACCGCGCTCATCACCCGCCATGAACCGGTGACGCTGCGCAAACTGATCGGCGTCGGCGCCGGCATTGCCGGCATCTGCCTCATCGTGGGCACACAGGCGCTGGGCGGTCTCGGCCATGAACTTTGGGCGCAGCTTGCCATCGTCCTTGCAACGGTCTGCTATGCGGGGGCGGCGATCTTCGGCCGAGGCTTCAAGGGCCTCGACCCGATGCTGCCCGCCGCCGGCTCGATGCTCTGCGGCGCCGTCATCCTGGTGCCGCTCAGCCTCGCCGTCGACCAGCCCTGGACCTTGGCGCCGTCGACGGCGTCGATCCTGGCCTTGCTCGGCCTGTCGGTGTTTTCGACCGCGCTGGCCTTCGTCATCTATTTCCGCCTGATCCACACGCTGGGCTCGGTCGGCACGACCTCGCAGGCCTATCTGCGCGTGCCGATCGGCGTCGGCATCGGCGCCGTTTTCCTTGGCGAAAGCCTGGGTTCGACGGCCTGGCTCGGCATGGCCTTCGTCGTCGCCGGCGTCGCGGCCATGACCATTCCCACCCGCAAGCCGGCGCTCGCACAATAGGCAGACAGGGCAATCGCCTCAGACCAAATGGCTCCGATTGTCGAGGTAGCGCCGCCCCTCATCCGCCTGCCGGCGTTCGTCACTCGAAAAGCCAAGCAGTTGGCTTTTCGTCCGCTTCGCGGACCGCTCCTCCAACTCCCCGTAAGTGATGGGGAGAAGGGCGCTGTCATCACTGATTTCGCCAATCACTACGTTGCGATGGAGGCACCGGGGTTGCCGCCAGCTCCTCTCTCCCCGTTCTACGGGGAGAGATGTCCTGCAGGACAGTGAGGGGCGGCGCCGGCGCTCGCAAGAGGGGTGATGCGGAGAGTTCGAAACCTGAAACGACCGCCTTGACCCACGGCAGGCAATAGAGCTTGTGACCGGCGAACCTGCTGCCTATCCTCCCAGGGGCAATCCGTCGAAGCGAGGAAGCACCGTGATCTCCAGCGCCGCCCGCGCCGCCGCCGGCCAGTTGTTCTCGCCCGAATTGCGCGCCGTCTTCCTCAAGACGTTAGGCCTGACTGTGCTTGCTCTGGTCGGCCTGTGGTTCGGGCTGACCAGCCTCGTCGAGTGGCTGGCGCTGCCATGGCTGCACACACTCTTTCCCGGCCTGCCGTCCTGGGCCGGTTGGCTGGGCGGCATCATCGCGGCCATCGCGCTTGCCTTCGGCATGGCGCTGCTCGTCGCGCCGGTCACGGCTGTCGTCGCCGGGCTGTTCCTCGACGATGTCGCCGAAGTGGTGGAGCGTACCGACTATCCCGGCGATCCGCCCGGCCGCGCCATGCCGGCGCTGCGCTCGCTGGTGTTGGCGATAAAGTTCTTCGGCGTCGTCGTTTTGGGCAACATCGTTGCCCTGCTGCTCCTGCTGGTGCCGGGCATCAACATCGCCGCCTTTTTCATCGTCAACGGCTACCTGCTTGGGCGCGAGTTCTTCGAATTCGCCGCTATGCGCTTCCGTCCGGAAGAAGAGGCCAGGGCCTTGCGCCGGCACCATGCCGGGACGGTCTTTCTCGCCGGCCTGGTGATAGCGGCCTTCCTTGCCGTGCCGGTGCTCAACCTGGCGACGCCGCTCTTCGCCGCAGCCATGATGGTGCATCTGCACAAGGCGATCTCGGCCCGGCCCGATCGGGGGAGCAAGCCGTCCCGTTGATGCGCCAGTCCCTACCGCAGCAGAAAGCCGCGCCCCAGTTCGTCGTCGGGCTCGACGATGAATTCCGCCCGGCCGCAATAGTAGGCGCGGCCGCCGACGCGGGCGATGATCGCTTCATGCGGTCCGGCTTTCGCCGTCCGCGCCACCGCGCCGGAAAAGCGCGAGCCGGCGATGCTCTCGAAAGTGCGTGTCTGGCCTGTTGCGATCTCGCCCTTGGCATGCATCGCCGCCAGCCGGGCGGTGACGCCGGAGCCGGTCGGCGACCGGTCGACCTGCGCCTCGGCGAAGACGCAGACGTTTTTCGTCGGCTCACCCGAAAACGTATCCCGCCCGTCCGTCAAAATGGTGCCGTAGAGAAAGGCGAGGTCGGCATGGTCGGGGTGCGACAGGTGGAATTCCTGCTTCAGCCTTTCGGACAGCGCCGTCGCCGCATCGACGAAATCGCGCACCCGATCGCGGCCGAATTCCAATCCGAACTGGTGACAGTCGGCCAGGGCATAGAAGGCGCCGCCATAGGCGATGTCGAAGCCGATCGCGCCGTAGCCGGGCAGCTCGATCTTGCGGTCGCGTGCGAACAAGAAAGCCGGCACGCTTTCGAACGACACAGCACCTGCCTTGCCGTCGCGCACCTCGACCGAGGCAATCACCATGCCGCAGGGCGCCTCGATGTTGACCATCGTCACCGGTTCCCGCTTGGTCACCAGCCCTTCGTCGACGGCATAGCGGCCGAGCGCGACGATGGCGTGGCCGCACATAGTCGAATAGCCCTCATTGTGCATGAACAGCACGGCAAGGTCGGCGCCCGGCAAATCGGGCTCGACCAGCAGCGCGCCGTACATGTCGTAATGGCCGCGCGGCTCGAACATCAGGATTTTCCGGAGATGATCGAAATGGTCGCGCACATGGGCGCGCTTTTCCAGGATCGTGCCCTTCGGGATATCGGGATAACCCCCGGTGACGATCCTCAGCGGCTCGCCGCCGGTGTGCATGTCGACGACGGTCAGCGTCATGTGTTCGGCCCGCTTATCCCGATTTGCCAAACAGCGCCTGCAACTTGCCGAAGGGCATGGCGGCGCGGGCGAAGCCGAACGTGCCGTCCTGCTGGATCTCGCGCGCCGCCGTTTCCAGCATGCCATAGGCGAAGTTGGTGAGCCACGGCCCAAGCGAAACGCGCTTTGCCCCGGCAGCGGTCAGATCGGCAACGGTGAAGTCGGGCCTTGCCATGACGTTGACCGGCTTGCTCACCGCCGAGCAGACCGTGCGCACCATCTCGACGTCGCCGATGCCCGGCGCGTAGAGCACGTCGGCGCCCGCCTTCTCGAATGCCTGCAGCCGCTTGATGGTGTCGTCGAGGTCGGACTTGCCCCAGAGGAAGTTTTCCGCCCGCGCGGTGAAGACGAAATCACGCTTCAGCGCGCGAGCCGCTTCCGCCGCCGCCGCGACGCGCTCCACCGCGTGCGAAAAATCATAGATCGGCTTGTTCGGGTCGCCGGTGTGGTCCTCGATCGAGCAGCCGGCAAGGCCGGCGGCTTCAGCCGCGAAGATGGTTTCGGCGGCCTGCTCGGCGCTGTCGCCCTTGCCGCGTTCCAGGTCGGCCGAAACCGGCAGCTCGGTTGCCGCCGTCACCTCGCGGCAATGATGGATCATCTGGTCGAAGGTCACCGCGCCGTCCGGCAGGCCGCGCGAGAAGGCGAAACCGGCGCTGGTCGTCGCCAGCGCCTTGAAACCGAAGGATCCAAGCAGCTTCGTCGTGCCGACGTCCCAAGGGTTGGGCATGACGAAGGTCGAGGCATGCAGGTCGCGAAAGATCTTGCCCTTGTCCATGGAAGTTCCCCCATCGTGTTGAGTGCGATGGCGCGGATTTTAGCTTGCCCGCCTTGCCCGGGCAAACGAATGCAGTTGGCTCAGAAGCGTTTCGCGTTCTCTGCTGACAATTCGTCCGGCGCGTCCATGCAACCCCGTCAGAACGGCGCCGATCAGTGGATCGGCACCAGTCCGGCCAGTGTGCGCATGTCGTCGAACAGGATGCCGCCGGCTCGCATCAAGCCGTCACGGTCGCTGTAGGGATCGCCATGATAGGAAAATACCCGCATGCCGGCGGCGATGCCGGCCTGCGTGCCGGCGACGCTGTCCTCGATGACAATGCAGTCGGCAGGCGCAAAGCCCATCGTCTTGGCCGCATGCAGGAACAGGTCCGGAAACGGCTTGCCGCGCGCGACCATGGTCGAGGAAAACATCGCATGTTCGAACAGCGGCAGCAGGCCGGTCTGGCCAAGCGTGATGTGCATTTTCGACACCCTGGCCGAGGTGGCGACGCAATAGGCGATGCCGGCCGCGCGCACAGCCTCGACGAACTCCCGGACATAGGGAATCGCCTCGACCCCATGGGCGAACAGGTCCGGCAGCCCTGCATTCCAGCGCTCGACGAAGTCTGCGCCGAGCCTGACGCTGGTCTCTTCTTCGATCTGCTTCTGCACTGAGACCATGCTGCGGCCGGAGAAGTTCTTGCGGCAATATTCAAAGCTGGTGGGATACCCGGCTTCGCTCAGCCATTCGGCGAGACGCCGGTTGGCCAGGTTCTCGGTATCGACCAGAATCCCGTCGCAGTCGAAGATGACAAGTTTCGGTATGTTCATCAGGCCGTGCCGGTCGAGCCGAACCCGCCCGAACCGCGCGCCGTGCCGCCGGCCAGGGCGCGCTCTTCGACGCCCGCCTGCGTCACCGCGGCGAACACCATCTGGGCGATGCGCATGCCGCGCGTCACCGCAAAATCCTCGTCGCCGAGATTGACCAGCAGCACCTTCACCTCGCCGCGATAGTCGCTGTCGATCGTGCCCGGCGTGTTGAGGACGGTCAGCCCGTGTTTGAAGGCAAGGCCGGAGCGCGGCCGCACCTGGCCTTCCATGCCTTCAGGAATTTCCAGGATCAGTCCGGTCGGCACCAGCGCACGTTTTCCCGGCAGGATCAGCAGCGGCCGATCGTCGGGCACCGCCGCGCGCAGGTCCATGCCGGCGGCGCCGGGGCTTTCATAGGCAGGGAGGGGGAGTCCTTCCGCATGCGGTAACCTTACGAAGCCGACGGTCGGACCGATGACGGAGGAATTTTGGATGGCTGCGCGCATAAAATCGATCCTATCGGCGCGATTGCCGATTCGGTCAATTCGCCCGCGACCCTATCAACGGCTTTCTTTCGGGCATCACTATGGCCGGAGCCAACCCTTAGCGCACTTCCATCGGCACCACCGTCGTCTCCTTGATCTCCTCCATCACGAAGGACGCCGAAACGTCCGACAGCGCCACCTTGGCGATCAGCCGCTGGTAGAGCCGGTCATAGGCCTTCACGTCGGCGACGCGGGCGCGCAAGACATAGTCGAGGTCGCCGGACATGCGGTAGACTCCCGTGATCTCGGAAAACCCGGTCACCGCCGCCCGGAATTTCTGCAACCACTCGGGATCATGATTTGAGGTCCGAACCAGGATGAACACGGAGAGGCCGAGCCCGAGCTTCTCGGCATCGACCAACGCCACCCGGCCGGTGATGACGCCATCCTCCTCCAGCCGCTTGACGCGTCGCCAGCAGGCGTTGCGCGACAACGCCACCCGCTCCGACAGCTGGTCGACCGACAACGTGCCGTCGCGTTGCAATTCGGCGAGCAATTTCCGATCGATTTCGTCGATTTCGATGGCCATGTGGGATGTTTGTCCCACGAACAAGCAAAATACAAGGACATTTTGAGACCGATGAACCGACGAACCGTGCCAGGATACCCCTATCGAGAACTTGAAGCGCTGAAGGGGAAGCAACATGTCGGTCGCACGGATTTTCACCTCCCATCCGGCCAAGGTCGGCGAAACCTATTTCGGTCACATGGCCTTTGCCGCCTGGTTTTCCTCGCGCCTGCTGACGGCCGCCGGGGCCGCCCTCGTTCACGCTTTCTTGCCATTTCTGTTCGAGACTACCGCCAGCCGAATCGTCCGCGAACTTTACGAGCGGACGCACAACAGAGGTTCGCACGCGGTCAAGGAGCCCAAGGCCCTTCCGGACCGCGCCTAGGAACGGAAGAAGCGATGTGCCGGTGGGCGGCCTATCTCGGTGAAGCGGTCTTCCTCGAAGACATCCTCACGGCGCCCTGCCACTCGCTGATCGCCCAGAGCCATTGCGCCGAGGAAGCCAAGTCGCCGACCAATGGCGATGGTTTCGGCCTTGCCTGGTATGGCGACCGGTCCGAGCCCGGCCTCTACCGCGACATCCTGCCGGCCTGGTCCGATCCCAATCTGAAGAGCTTGTGCCGACAGATCAAATCCGGATTGTTTCTCGCCCATGTGCGCGCCTCGACCGGCGGCGCCACCAGCCGCATGAATTGCCATCCCTTCATCTCGGGCCCTTGGTCGTTCATGCACAACGGCCAGATCGGCGGCTTCGAGAAGATCCGCCGCGCGCTGGAAAATTCGCTGTCCGACGCCGTCTTCGACCAGCGCGAGGGCACCACCGATTCCGAGCTGTTTTTTCTCCTGATGATCGATGAAGGGTTGGCCGCCGATCCGCAAGGCGCCGTCGCTTGTGCCACCAGCCGCGTGCTGGAGGCTTCGCGGCGTGCCGGCATCGAGCCGGCGCTGAAGCTGACGGCCGCCTTTTCCGACGGGCAGGCGCTCCACGCGGTCCGCTACGCCACGGATGACCACGCGCCCACCCTCTATACCGCCGCCAAGGGCGGCGGCCGCTGCATCGTCTCCGAACCCTTCGACCGTGAAGGCGGCGACTGGCAGGCGATCCCGCCATCGAGCTTCGTCACCATGACCAGGGATGGCGTGAATATTCAGCCGTTTGCGCCGGCCCCGGCGAAGCTGGCGCTGGCCGGGTAGCCTCCTCGCGGCGCGAATTGCCGTAGAGAGCCGTCCACCAAGCTATTGAGCGAACCGACCCAATCCATAGGACGCCAGCAGCGGATCGCGCTCGCCGTCGAGGATTTCGCGCGCCGCGAACAAGCCGACCGCCGGCGCCAGCGTGATGCCGGAATGCGTGACCGCGATGTAGAGGCCGTCCATGCCCTCGGCGCGGCCGATGATCGGGAAGCCGTCGATCGGCGTCGGCCGGTAACCGACCGTATGGAAATCGAGTTCCAGGCCATCGCCGCCGCGCAGCATGGCTTGCACCGCCGCAAACAGCTCGCGCGCCGTCGCCGCCGCATCCATCCCCGGGTCGGCACCGCCAAAATCAGACCCGGCGATGATGCGGCCTTGCGCCGTCTGGCGCATGTGCAGCCGCTCGGCCAGCACCAGACCGTTGAGCAATTTTCTGTAAGGTCGCGAATAGACGATCAGGCCGGGCGGCATTTCGATCGGTAGCCTTATGCCGGCCGTCGCGGCAATCTCCGGCGAGCCGGCGCCGGCCGCGATCACCACCTCGTCGGCTGCAAACAGCCCATGCGACGTGTCCACGCCCGTCGTCCTGCCGCCGGTTTGGACCAACGCCGTAACCGTGCTGGAGACGAAGCGCGCACCGCGCCGTTCGGCGTCGGCCAGCAGCGCGTTCGTCGCCGCGACCGGCTCGGCGACACCCTCCTCGGCGACATGTAAGGCAAAGTCGGGAAGCCCGGCGAGATTGGGCTCGATGCCGACCGCGCCGGCGCGGTCGACCCGCCTGATGCCATAACCCCAGGACGAATGCTCCGCCGCATAGGCCTCCAATTTGTCCGCCGGCAAGTCCCAGCACAGCCCGCCGCACCAGGCGAGCGGAAGGCCGGGCAGGTCCTGCGCCAGCCGCGACCATTCCGCCATGGAGCGGATGCGCAGCCAGAAATACGATTCCGGATTGCCCCAGCTGGCATTGATCCAGGCAAACGAGTTCGGCGTCGCCACGCCGCCGGCAGCGCTGTCGGCAATGACCGTCACCTGCGCGCCCGCCTTGGCCAGGTGCCAGGCGATCGAGGCGCCGATGATGCCGGCGCCGATGACGATCACTTTCTTGCTCATGCAGGATCTCCATCGAACAGGTCTTCTGATGCCATCGCGTCGTCCCTATCTCAAGAGCCGGCGGACCAATCCGGGCAAATCTGTTCGACAGGCCGGGAAAGCGCTGCTAGAAGCCCGCGCCACAGACAGGATTCCATAAATTGGCTGAAGACATCGAACAGGCGGTATCGCGCCGCCGTACTTTCGCGATCATCGCCCACCCGGACGCCGGCAAGACGACGCTCACCGAAAAGCTGCTGCTCTTCGGTGGCGCCATCCAGCTTGCCGGCGAGGTCAAGGCCAAGAAGGACCGCATCCAGACCCGGTCGGACTGGATGAAGATCGAGCGCGAACGCGGCATTTCGGTCGTCACCTCGGTGATGACGTTCGAGTATGAGGACAACGTCTTCAATCTGCTCGACACGCCCGGCCACGAGGATTTCGCCGACGACACCTACCGCACGCTGTCGGCGGTCGACTCGGCGGTCATGGTCATTGACGCCGCCAAGGGCATCGAACCGCGCACGCTGAAGCTGTTCGAGGTCTGCCGGCTGCGCGACATCCCGATCATCACCTTCGTCAACAAGATGGACCGCGAGAGCCGCGATCCCTTCGAGATACTGGACGAAATCGAGCAGAAGCTGGCGCTCGATACCGCGCCCATCACCTGGCCGATCGGCCGCGGCAGGACGTTTTCGGGCACTTACCACCTGGCGCTGAACGCCGTGCGCAAGGGCGATGACGAGAAGGAACGCACTCCGGTCAACGGTCCCGATTCCAACCGCGTCGCCGGCCTGTTGCCGGAAAACGAGCGCGAGGCCTTCATCGAGGAGCTGGAACTCGCGCGCGAAGCCTGCCGTCCGCTCGACATCGACGCCTTTCGCGAGGGCCATCTGACGCCGGTCTATTTCGGCTCGGCGCTGCGCAATTACGGCGTGCGCGACCTGATCGAGGCGCTCGGCGCTTTCGGGCCGCCGCCGCGCGCGCAGGATGCCGACACCCGGATGGTGGAGGCGACCGAGGAGAAGATGACCTCCTTCGTTTTCAAGATCCAGGCCAACATGGATCCCAACCACCGCGACCGCATCGCCTTCGTGCGCGTCTGCTCGGGCAAGCTCGAGCGCGGCATGAAGGCCAAGCTGGTGCGCACCGGCAAGCCGATGAGCCTGTCTGCGCCGCAATTCTTCTTCGCCCGCACCCGCGTCACCGCCGACGAGGCCTTTGCCGGCGACGTCGTCGGCATCCCCAACCACGGCACGCTGCGCATCGGCGACACGCTGACCGAGGGCGAGGAAATCCTGTTCCGCGGCGTGCCGAACTTCGCCCCGGAAATCCTGCGTCGTGTGCGCCTCGGCGATGCGATGAAGGCCAAGAAGCTGAAGGAGGCGCTGCACCAGATGGCCGAGGAGGGCGTCGTGCAGCTGTTTTCGCCCGAGGACGGCTCGCCGGCCATCGTCGGCGTCGTCGGTGCGCTGCAGCTCGACGTGCTGAAGGAGCGGCTGAACTTCGAATACACGCTGCCGGTCGAATTCGAGATGTCGCGTTTTTCAGTCTGCCGCTGGATCTCGGCTGACGACAAGACGGAAGTGCAACGCTTCATCGAAGCCCATCGCGGCGACATTGCCCGCGATCTCGATAACGACCCGGTGTTCCTCGCCCAGCACGCCTTCTCGCTGAATTACGAGGCCGAGCGCTGGAAGGCGATCCGCTTCGCCACGATCAAGGACTACCAGGTCCGCGACAAGGCGGCTTGAGGCGCGGTCTTCCCTTCTCCCCGCTCACGGGGAGAAGGTGCCCGAAGGGCGGATGAGGGGCAGCGCCGGCCTCAAAAATCAATGGACAGCCCTGCCCTTCGCAGGCTCAGGGCGTTCGAAGCTCGGAAAGCCCAGCAATTGGCTTTCCGTCCGCTACGCGGACCACTTCTCACCCCTTCGCCGCCTCTTCGATCTTGGCGATGTCGATCTTGCCCATCTTCATCATCGCACTCATCACCCGGCCGGCCTTTTCCCGGTCCGGATCCTGGAGCAGGCGCGGCAGCTGTTCCGGCACGACTTGCCAGGAGACGCCGAACTTGTCCTTCAGCCAGCTGCACGGGCCGGGCTCGCCGCCCTCGGTGAGCCTCTCCCAGAAATAGTCGACCTCTTCCTGCGTCTTGCAGTCGATCGACTGCGACATCGCCTCGTTGAACTTGAATTGCGGTCCGCCGTTGAGCGCCTGGAACGGCACGCCGTCGAGCTCGAACGTGGTCAGCAGCACTTTGCCTTCATCGGCGTGGCCCTTGGGCCAACGCATGACGCTCAGCACCTTCGAATTCTTGAAGATGGAGACATAGTGGTTCATCGCCTCTTCGGCCTGTCCATCGAACCACAGGCAGGTGGTGATCTTTTGCATGTCGTGCTCCTCGGTTGCTTCTTGCTGCTACAATGGAACGGCTGTCTGAGAAAATGGTCCCACTCCCTTGCCGTTGATCCAAGGACGGGCGCCCGGTAGGCGATCCGACACGGAAGGCCATCTTTTTTCGCAAACTCTGAATTTTTCTGGAGAATCTGGCGCATTGCAAAAATGTGGCCAGACAATAATTGCCGGTCTATAACGCCTGCGATCCATATTCAGGGCCGCGACGCTCCGCATCGGGCGCAGCCAGCCAGCTAAGGAAAGTTCATGCCTGCCTATCGCTCCCGCACCACCACCCATGGCCGCAACATGGCCGGCGCCCGCGGCCTCTGGCGCGCCACCGGCATGAAGGACAGCGATTTCGGCAAGCCGATCATCGCGGTGGTCAACTCCTTTACCCAGTTCGTGCCGGGCCACGTCCACCTGAAGGATCTCGGCCAGCTGGTCGCGCGCGAGATCGAGAAGGCCGGCGGCGTCGCCAAGGAATTCAACACCATCGCCGTCGATGACGGCATCGCCATGGGCCATGACGGCATGCTCTATTCGCTGCCGTCGCGCGAGCTGATCGCCGATTCCGTCGAGTACATGGTCAACGCCCACTGCGCCGACGCCATGGTCTGTATCTCCAATTGCGACAAGATCACGCCCGGCATGCTGATGGCCTCGCTGCGCCTCAACATCCCGACCGTCTTCGTCTCCGGCGGGCCGATGGAAGCGGGCAAGGTGGTGCTCGCCGGAAAGGCGCAGGCGCTCGACCTGGTCGACGCCATGGTCGCCGCCGCCGACGACAAGATCTCCGACGAGGACGTCAAGGTCATCGAGCGCTCCGCCTGCCCGACCTGCGGTTCCTGCTCGGGCATGTTCACCGCCAATTCGATGAACTGCCTGACCGAAGCGCTCGGCCTGTCGCTGCCGGGCAACGGTTCGACACTAGCGACGCACGCCGACCGCAAGCGGCTGTTCGTCGAGGCCGGACACTTGATCGTCGATCTCGCCCAACGCTATTACGAGCAGGACGACGAGACGGCGCTGCCGCGCAGCATCGCTTCAAAGGGCGCGTTCGAGAACGCCATGACGCTCGACATCGCGATGGGTGGCTCGACCAACACCGTGCTGCACATCCTGGCCGCGGCGCATGAGGGTGAGGTCGACTTCACCATGGAGGATATCGACCGGCTGTCGCGGCGGGTGCCCGTGCTGTGCAAGGTGGCGCCGGCCAAGTCCGACGTGCACATGGAGGACGTCCACCGCGCCGGCGGCATCATGGCGATCCTCGGCCAGCTCGACCAAGCCGGACTGATCAACCGCGACCTGCCGACCGTGCACACATCAAGCCTCGGCGAGGCGCTCGATCATTGGGATATTTCGCGCACCTCAAGCCAGAACGTGCGAGATTTCTTCCTCGCCGCGCCCGGCGGCGTGCCGACGCAGGTCGCCTTCAGTCAGGACCGCCGCTGGGACGAGCTCGATCTGGACCGCGAGACGGGCGTTATCCGCTCGGCGAAGACACCTTTTTCCAAAGACGGCGGCCTTGCCGTGCTCAAGGGCAACCTGGCGCTCGACGGCTGCATCGTGAAGACGGCCGGCGTCGACGAGTCGATCCTGAAATTCACCGGCCCGGCGCGGGTGTTCGAAAGCCAGGATGCCTCGGTCAAGGCGATCCTGTCGAATGAGATCAAGGCCGGCGACGTCGTCGTCATCCGCTATGAAGGACCGCGCGGCGGCCCCGGCATGCAGGAAATGCTCTATCCGACCAGCTATTTGAAATCGAAGGGCTTGGGCAAGGCTTGCGCGCTGATCACCGACGGGCGCTTCTCCGGCGGCACGTCGGGGCTCTCGATCGGCCATGTCTCGCCGGAAGCCGCCGAAGGCGGCACGATCGGGCTGGTGCGGGAAGGCGACACGATTGAGATCGACATCCCCAACCGCTCGATCCGCCTCGCCGTGAGCGATGAGGAGCTCGCCAGCCGCCGGGCGGCGATGGCGGCCAAGGGTGCCCTGGCCTGGAAGCCCGAAGAAAAACGCAAGCGCAAGGTGACGACCGCATTGCGCGCCTACGCCGCCTTCGCCACCAGCGCCGACAAGGGTGCGGTGAGGCACGTTCCGGAATAGCGCTCGAATCGGCCAGGTTCGTGCTGCCCCTCATTGTCCTGCCGGACATTTCTCCCCGTAAGTGACGGGGAGAAAGGGCTATAACCAAAGATTTCGCCAATTGTAGACGTTGCAAAAATGGCGGCGAGGTCGCAGCATCTCCCTTCTCCCCGTCTCTATACGGGGAGAAGGTGCCGGCAGGCGGATGAGGGGCGGCGCCACGTGGCAAGATTTTTCGCCCGCCGCGATCACGGCGGCAGCCGACAGGTGCTGATTCTTCGGGGACGACACAGATGGATTTCGACCTTATCGTTCGCGGCGGCACATTGCCTGACGGCAGGGTTGCCGACATCGGCATCGTCGGCGAGACGATCGCGACGATCGAGCCGAAGCTCGATGGCAACGCCGGCACGACGATTGACGCGCGGGGCAATCTGGTCTCTGCGCCGTTCGTCGACCCGCACTTCCATATGGATGCGACGCTTTCCTACGGCATTCCGCGGATAAACGCCTCGGGCACGCTGCTTGAAGGCATTGCTCTGTGGAGCGAACTGAAGCCGCTTCTGACGCATGAAGCGGTGCGCCATCGCGCGCTCGCCTATTGCGACTGGGCGGTGTCGATGGGATTGCTCGCCATCCGCACCCATGTCGACGTTTGCGACGACAGGCTGCTGGCGGTCGAGGCGCTGCTCGATGTCAAGAAGACGGTGGCGCCCTATATCGACCTGCAATTGGTCGCCTTTCCGCAGGATGGGCTCTACCGCTCGCCCGGTGCACGGGAAAACACCATCCGCGCGCTGGATCTGGGTGTCGATATCGTCGGCGGCATTCCGCATTTCGAGCGCACCATGGCCGACGGCACCCGCTCGGTGACCGAGCTTTGCGAGATCGCGGCAAAACGCGGCCTGATGGTCGACCTGCATTGCGACGAGACCGACGACCCGCTGTCGCGTCACATCGAGCAACTGGCCTATGAGACGCAGCGTCTCGGCCTTCAGGGCAAGGTGGCCGGCTCGCATCTTACTTCGATGCATTCCATGGACAATTACTACGTCTCGAAACTCCTGCCGCTGATCGCCGAGGCGGGCGTCTCCGTCATCCCCAATCCTTTGATCAACATCATGCTGCAGGGGCGCCACGACACGTTTCCCAAGCGCCGCGGCATGACGCGGGTCAAGGAGATGCTGGCGCTGGGCATCCGCGTCGGCTGGGGCCAGGATTGCGTGCTCGATCCCTGGTATTCGCTGGGCACCGCCGACATGCTCGACGTCGCCTTCATGGGGCTTCACGTCGCCCAGATGTCGAGCCCTGCCGACATGGCGCGCTGTTTCGACATGGTCACCAACGTCAATGCCGCCATCATGGGGCTCGATCATCTAGGCCTCGCCGTCGGCAAGCGCGCCAGCCTGGTCGTCCTCGACGCTGGCAATCCGGTCGAGGCCATTCGCCTGCGCCCTGAACGCATTTGCGTCATCGCCAGGGGCAAAGTGGTGGCGGAACGAACCAGGCAGGACACCCGGCTTGCCATCCCCGGCAGGCCGGCACTGGTGAACCGGCGGCACACATCGTCCTAGACCCAGCCGATTCCCGGCGCTGGCCTTGCCGATTCCCGGATTTCTCCTCGTCAAAGCGGCCGCTTCCGTCTACGACGCGGCTTGGACAGGCAAGGGATCGGCATGACGCAACCCGTGGCGCAGAATACCACAATCAGGAACGTGCTTCTGGCCGGCATTCTGCTGATGCTGGCCGGCGACTTCCTGTTTGCGCTCAACGACGCCATGGGCAAATGGCTGGTCGCCAGCTTTTCCGTCGGCCAGGTGGTTCTGATCAGGTCGATCGGCGCGTTTTTCGTGCTCGGTCCGATGATCGCCCACCAGGGCGCCGCCAAGCTGTTCCGCATGGAAAGGCCCGAATTGCAGGTCCTGCGCGTCATCATGACCACGCTCGATACCGGGCTCTTCTATGCCGCCGTCGTCTATCTGCCGCTTGCGGATGTGATGAGCTTCTATATGGCCGGGCCGATCTATGTGGCGGCACTCTCGCATCTCCTGCTTGGCGAGAAGGTCGGCTGGCGCCGCTGGATGGCGATCCTGCTCGGCTTCTGCGGCGTGCTGATCATGCTCAAGCCCTCCTCGGCGGCTTTCTCGCTGTCGTCGGGCTTCGCGCTGGCGGGCAGCGTTGCCTTCGCCTTCGCCATTATCCTCAACCGGCGCTTGCGCGGCACCAGCGACACCAATCTGGTGACATGGCAGACCATCGGCACGCTAGTGGTCGGCGGCGCCCTGACCATCGGCGCCTGGCAGACGCCGTCGGCGCTCGATTTCGGCGCCATGCTGCTGCTCGGCATCGTCTCCTGCGGCGCCCATCTGATGATCACGCGGGCGCTCAAGCTGGCGCCGGCCTCGACGCTGGCGCCGCTGCACTACACGCTGCTTCTATGGGCGGTGGTCTTCGGGCTGGCGTTCTTCGGCGACGTTCCCGGCCCGCGCATCCTCATCGGCTCGGGCATCGTCGTGCTGGCTGGCCTGTTCATCTTCCACCGCCAGAAAGTGGTCGACACGACGGTGCCGCCTGAAAACGTGCCGAAGGGTGTGAATTAGCCCTCGCGGATCGTTGCCAGGTGCCGCGAAAATTCCGGCGTCTCCATCAGCGCCTTGCAGCGCGCGAAGCGGCCGTCGGCATAGGCCCGAAAATCGTCGACAGGATTGTGATTGGCGAGTTGGATCAGTCCCCACAGCGTCCACAACAGGTCGCACATCGCCTTGTAGATGACGATGCGCCCTCGCTCCGCCGGTTTCGCCTCGCCGCCGAAATAGGCGCGGATCATCTCCTCGTCCTGCGCGGCATCGAACTTGCCTTCGACGGAGAGGTCGCCAAGATCCCAGAGCGGATCGTTCATTCCTGAATATTCCCAGTCGACGATCCACATCCTGTCACCCGCATCGAGAAAATTCTCGCACAGCGGGTCGCAATGACAGGCGACGACGGGCAGCGGGTGGGCCGACAGCGCCGCGCGCACGCCACCGGCCTCGCGCACCACGTCGTGATAGCCGGCGGGCAGGGCGACCTCCTTGGTCGACAGCACCTTCAGATAGTCATCGATCATCGCGAACAGTTCGAAACGGAACGGAAACACCGCACCGGACGAATGCAGCTTGCGGAAGGCCGCTCCCGCACGCGCCGGGCTGCCCGGCCGAACCCTGAATTTTTCCGGCGACATGGTTACGGCGCCGGCGATGAAGCGCGTCACCATCACGCCGGTGCCCGGATCGACATGCAGCACCTCGGGGCTGACACCTGCCTTAGCCGCTTCGCGCGCCGCCACCGCCTCATTGGCGCGGTTGATATATTCCTCGGTGCCTTTGCCTGGAATGCGCAGGCAGAAGTCCCCGGCCTTGAAAACCAGGTTGGTGAGGCCGCCAAGCCGCTCCAGCGTCCCGTTATAGCCGGCCAGCATGGGAATGGCGGCAAGTTTTGTCCGTGCCTCGTCCATTGTCATGCCCGCTCCCCCGCTGTTATTTGTCGCAGAGACGGTTCCACAAAATTCGTGCTTTGGCTATCATCCGTGCGAGACCAATTTAGGGCATGGCGGACAGGACGAAAGTGACCGACAGCAAGCATAAGGGCGCGCTTGGCGCTGCCTACGCGGCCAAGCGCCCGGAAGACGTGGCGGCGCTCTATGACCGTTGGTCGCAGACCTACGACAGCGACATGTCGGCCGCCGGCTATCGTCATCCCACCATCTGCCTGGCCTTGCTGGCAAGGCATCTGCCGCGTGGCTCGGCCCCGCTGCTCGATGCCGGGGCCGGCACCGGGCTCATCGGCGAATGGCTCGACATTGCCGGCTATCCCGAGGTCGAGGCGCTCGACATCTCGCAAGGCATGCTGGATCAGGCAGAGCGCAAGGGCGTCTATTCGGCCCTGCATTGCCTGGCGCTTGGCGGGCCGCTGCCCTTTGCCGACAATGCCTATGCCGGGGTGATCTCGGCCGGCGTCTTTACCTCGGGCCATGTCGGTGCCGAAGGGCTGGACGAACTGATCCGCATCTGCCGGCCGGGCGGCGTGATCGTGCTGACGGTCAAGAACACGATCTGGGATCTGGGCTTTAACGCGCGGGTCGCGGAGCTGGAGGCGCAGGGGCTGGTCACCCGCATCGAGGAAACGCGCCCGTACGTCTCGATGCCGGGCGAGGCCGACACGGTGCCCAGCCGCTGCCTCGCCTTGCGTGTGAACTGATCAGGCTTTGATCCTGTTCCCGGCCGGATCATACATCGGCTCGAGATGGATCTTTGCCGGCGTGCGCTGCATCGCCACGACCAGCTCATAGCGGCCCGAGGCGAGAAAATCGTCGCTCACGCCGTCGGCATTGCGCACATAGCCGTAGCCGATGTTCTTCTCCACGGTGTAGCCGTAGCCGCCGCTGCTGAGATAGCCGACCGGCTCGCCATTGCGCAGGATCGTCTCGCGCCCGACGAGCACGATGTCCTGATCGTCGACCGTGAAGCCGGCGAAACGCTTCTTCAATGGCCCGCCAGTGATTTTCTCCAAGGCGCGCCGCCCTACGAAATCCGTGTTCTTGCGAAGCTTCACCGCCCAGCCGAGGCCGGCTTCCAGCGGCGTGTCGTTGGGGGTGATATCGGAGCCCCAGGCGCGATAGCCCTTTTCCAGTCGCAGCGATTCCAGGGCCCGGTAGCCGACCGGGCGGATATCATGTTGCTTGCCTGCCGACATCAACGCGTCGAAGATCTCGCCGGTTGCGGAGATCGGCACGTGCAGCTCCCAGCCGAGTTCCCCGACATAGGTGACGCGCAACGCCCGCACGGTGTGGCCGGCAACGACAATCTCGCGGGCATGGCCGAATGGGAAACCGCTGTTGGAAACGTCGGCATCGGTCACGCCGGCCAGCACTTCGCGGGCGCGCGGTCCCATCAGCGACAGCGTGCCGAAATCCTCGGTGACGTCGGTGAGCGTGATGTCGAGCTCCTTTTCGACATGGTCGCTGATCCAGGACAGGTCATGGGTGCGGAAGCCCGTGCCGGTAACGATATAGAACCTGTCCTCGCCGAACCGCGACACGGTGAGATCGGCCTCTATGCCGCCGCGCGTGTTGAGAAGCTGCGTATAGGTCAGCCCGCCGGCCGGCTTGTTGACGTCGTTGGCGCAGATCCAGTCCAGCGCCTTCGGCGCGTCGGGCCCGGTCAGCTCGTATTTGGCGAAGGACGACTGGTCGAAGATGCCGACCTTCTCGCGCACATGGCGATGTTCGTCGCCGACGGCTGAAAACCAATTCTGCCGGCCCATGGAATAGACGTCACGCGGGTCGACGCCTTCGGGGGCGAACCAGTTCGGCCGCTCCCAGCCGAGCTTCGAACCGAACACGGCGCGATGCTGTTTCAGCCTGTTGTACAGCGGCGAAACGATGCGCGGCCTGCCGGAAAGATACTCCTCATGCGGAAAGCCGATCGTGTAGTGCTTGCCATAGGCTTCCAGCGTGCGCTCGCGGACCCAGTGCCGGTCGCGGTGCAGGCTGGAAAAGCGCCTGATGTCGACGACCCACAGATCGAACGGCGCCTCGCCATCGACCACCCATTGCGCCAGCACCCAGCCGGCGCCGCCGCCCGAAGCGATGCCGAAGGCGTTGAAGCCGGCGCCGACGAACATGTTGGCGCATTCGGGCGCCACGCCGAGGATGAAATTGCCGTCCGGCGTGAAACTCTCGGCCCCGTTGATCATCTGCTTGACGCCGACGGTTTCCAGCGCCGGCACGCGCGCGATCGCCTGGCTCATATGCTGTTCGAAATGATCATAGTCGTCGTCGAACAGCCGGAACTCCCAGTCATTGGGCACGTCGCCTCCGGGGAGATCTGTCGTCCAGGCCTGCGGGTTTGGCTCATAGCCGCCCATCACCAGCCCGCCGACCTCTTCCTTGAAATAGGTGCGCCGGTCCGGGTCGCGGATGGTCGGGACATCGGTCGCCAGACCGTCGATCTTCTCGGTGACGATAAACTGGTGCTTCACCGGCTGCAGCGGCACGTTGATGCCGGCCATGGCGCCAACCTGCCGTGCCCATTGTCCTGCGCAGTTCACCACCTTGTCGCAGGCGATGTCGCCCATGTTGGTCTTCACCGCAATGATGCGGCCGCCTTTGATCTCGAAGCCGGTGACGCGCACTTCCTCGTAAAGCCTTGCGCCATGCATGCGCGCGCCCTTGGCCAGCGACTGGGTGACGTCGGATGGGCTCGCCTGACCGTCGGTCGGCAGCCAGGAAGCGCCGACGAGATCGCCGGTTTCCATCAGCGGCCACATGTTCTTGACCTCTGCCGGCGACAGCAACTCCATGTCCATGCCAAAGCTCTTCGCTGTCGTCGCCAGCCTCTCGTACTCGGTCCAGCGGTCGGCATTGGTGGCAAGGCGCAGGCACCCGCTCATCTTCCAGCCGGTGGCAAGGCCGGTCTCGGCCTCCAGGCCCTTGTAGAGGTTGACCGAATATTTGAGCACGCGGGTGATCGAGGCCGACGAGCGCAGCTGCCCGACCAGGCCGGCGGCGTGCCAGGTCGAGCCCGAGGTCAGCTTGCCCTGTTCGAGCAGCACCACATCTGCCTTGTGGTCGCGGGCCAGATGGTAGGCCGTCGAGCAGCCGATAATGCCGCCGCCGATGACGACGATCGCTGCCTGGGTTGGCAAGGTCATGAATTCAGGTCCCGTATTTTGTCCGGTAGTTTTCCAGCGCGGCATCGAGCCGCGTCAGGTTCTCTTCCGTGTAGGCGACGTAGTCGATGCCGGGCACGTCGAGGTAGAGTTCCGAAACCATGCTCCACATCGCCTCGCGCAGCAGCGAGGCGCATTGCATGGCCGCATGCGAGCGGCGGATCGCCTCGTCCGGCTCCTTCATGAAATAAGCGGTCAGGAAGGCGAAGGATTCCTCGTCGCTCATGCCGGCGTTCGAGGCGACGCCGGCAAGGTCGAACATCGCGGTATTGAAGCCGGCATATTCGAAGTCGATCAGCCATAGCCTGCTGCCGTCGTCGAGAATATTCGCCGGCAAAAGATCATTGTGGCCGAACACGATCGGCAGCAGTTTCTGGGCGCGTTCGAGCTCGTCGGCCAGCATCAGCAGACGCGGCAGGTCGCTCGCCTTGCGGCTGCCGGCGTCCTCCAGCGTGCGCGCATAGTCGCGGATGACGTGGAACACCCAGAACATGAAGCCGGCACCGGAGACGTGGTTGGGCATCTCACGGTGGAAGCCGCGCATCAGGGCGGCGACACGGCCGAGATTGGCGCGCACGTCCTCAGCCAGACAGGTCTTGGCGCCGAGATACTCCGTCACGAGAATGCCGGGTTCGGCATGGCGGACCGCCGGCGCGAAACCGGCGGCATGCGCGGCGCGTGCGGTCATCACCTCACGCTCGCGAAAGACGTGGTGGAAGGGATAGTCCCTGCCGAAACGCACGACATGCCTCCCGGCCGCGTCCTTAACCCGATAATTGGCATTGCTCAGCCCGCCGGGCAGCGGCTCGATCTCGACGCTGCCTGTCCAGCAAGGCAGGGCGCGGATGCGGTCCTCGGCCGTCATGAATTCGCCCTTCGTCCGGCAAGGCGCCGACGGGGCGGCACCACCGTGGCGACCCGCCGTTTGTCCGGACGCTCGTTCTGGCAAAGACCTCGCCGGCGCGGCATTCGGGATCGGTATCCCGCGCCGCACCGACGAGCCCCACGTGCCGGGCTCTTCGAGGCCGGCATCCGCCCCCGCGGATGAGAAAATTCTTCCAGTCGCCCTCGCGTCAGGCAGTTTCCAGACCTTGGGGCACACAAATTCGGATCAGGCTCCGCTATCGCTTTTCCGTGGCAGTGCGAGCCTGACACGGCATCAGTGTCACGCCGGGTAAGCCACGTTGTCAACGAGATTCTGTGGCTTTTTCTGCTTTCCTGCCCGTATTCTTTCGAGATTCCTTGTAATATGCGGCAGATTTGCCATAGAAGCGGTCACTGCATCATGGCGCGACTGGAAATGACCCGATGAGCCATTCCAAGCGGCACGGCGAAATCCTGCGGTTTCTGCAGGAGGAAGGCACCGTCACCATCGCCAGCCTGGCCGACCGGCTAGGCGTCTCGCTGGAAACCGTTCGCCGCGACGTCAAGCCCCTCACCAGCGACGGCTCGCTCCTGAAGATGCATGGCGCCGTCGGCCTGCCGTCGACGATCGGCGAAGCGCCGTTCGAACGGCGCATGCGCGAGAACGCCGAGGCCAAGCGCCTCATCGCCCGCATGGTCGCCGCCACCATCCGTGACGGCGAATCGATCATGCTCGACACGGGAACGACCACCTCGTTCCTGGCGCGTGAACTGCTCGGCCATCGGCGGCTGACGGTCGTCACCAACTCATCCGACATCGCCCGCACGCTGGCCACCGTCAACGGCAACAAGGTCTACATGGCCGGCGGTGAGCTGCGCAGCGATTCCGGCGCCGCCTTCGGCGCCTCGGCCATCGACTTCGTCAGCCGCTTCTCGGTCAGCCATGCGGTGATCTCGACGGGTGCCGTCGATGCGGTGACGGGTGTCATGGATTACGATCTCGACGAGGCCGAGTTCGCCCGCATGGTGCTGTCGCGCGGCCAGCGTTCGCTCGTCGTCACCGATCATTCCAAGTTCGGGCGCCAAGGCCTGGTCCAGGTCTGCGGCTTCGATGGCTTTTCCGAGCTCGCCACCGACCGGCCGCCGCCGCGCGACATCGCTGCCGGCCTGGCGCAGGCCGGCGCGCGGCTCAGCGTCGCGGGCGAGGCAGCCTGAGCTAACCGAATACCAGCGACTGGTGGGCGCATATGCCGGCGAAGGCGCCGCCCGATACGGCGAAGGCGATGTTGTGCATCGCGCGTGACGCGTCCCCGGCGGCGTAGACGCCGGGAACCGTCGTCTGCTGCCTGTCATCGATTGATATCACCGGGCCAAGGGGACCGTCCGTGAAGCCGCAACCGAGCTGTTCGGCCACCGGGCTCGCCATTGTATTGCGCGGCGCGGTGAATATCGCGCGAACCCCCGCCTTTCGGCCGCCGTCGAGGATCACCGTCAAGCCGCCCGCGCCATCCTCCCGCAGTTCGGCGACCGCAGCGGGTTCGAACCTCACATTCTTGCCTTCCAGGACAGACATCTGTTCGGCATCGGGCTCGATCAGGCGATTGCCGAACAGCGTGACGTCGCCCCAGTCGGCGATCAACTGCGCCTGATGCTGGGACATGGGCCCGGTCGCCAGCACGCCAAGCGGCCCGCCGGAAACCTCGTAGCCGTGGCAATAGGGGCAGTGCAGCACGGTCTTGCCCCACTGCTCGGCAAGCCCGGGAACTTCCGGCAGGATGTCGCGCACGCCGGTGGCCAGAACCAGCCGCGCGGCGCCAAAGGTCTCGCCGCCCTCTGTGCTGATTTCGAAGTCGCTGCTGCTATTGGCGACCGCCTTGTCCGCACGTCCCTTGACAAGGCGAGCCGTCGGATAGGCTAGCAACTGCCGTCTTGCCTCCTCCAGGATGGCGCCTGGCGTGCGCCCGTCTTGGCCGAGGAAGCCGTGCGAATGCGCGGCGAACCGATTTCGGGGCCGGCCGGCGTCGATCACCAGGACGTTGCGCCGGGCCCGGGCCGCCTGGATGGCGGCGGACAAGCCGGCAAAGCTGCCGCCGACGACGGCAAGATCATACTGCATGGCTGGAGACTCCGATGAGGTCGTAACGGCGGCGGAAGTCGGCGGTCAGGTCGGCCAGCGTGATACGGCTGAGCTTCTCCGCCAGCAGCTTCTCCGCCGCGATCCGAAAATCGTCGAGGACGGCGATGACGGCCTGCTCGACAAGGCAGCCGGGGCTCTCCGGCTCGGTGCCGAACTGCAGCAGCGTCTCGCCAAGCGCGGCGCTGATTTCGGCCAGCGAGATCTCGTCGGGCGGGCGCCCGAGCAGCCAGCCGCCGCCATGTCCGCGTGAAGAGGTGACGATGCCGGCATCCCGCAACCCCGCGATGGTGCGGCGCACCACGACCGGATTGGTATGGATGAAGGTGGCAAGCTGCTCCGAGGTCAGCGCCCGCTCGGGCTTCTCGGCCATGTGGACCAGAATGTGCAAGGTGGAAGACAGCCGGCTGTTGCGTTTCATGTAACTTATTTAGTTACAATTCTGGGGGCCGTCAAGTTGCCGATCCGTTTCCACTTCCCAGTGTCGTCCCCGCCGTGTTTAGTCCGGCCATGGCTTTCACCATCCGCCAGTTGCAGTTCTTCATCGCCGTCGCCGAGCAGGGCACGGTGTCGGGTGCCGCGCAGAACCTCTCCATTTCGCAATCCTCGGTCACCGAAGCGATCAAGGAACTCGAAGGCGATCTCGGCGTCGAATTGTTCGACCGCCATCCGCGCGGCCTCAACATCACCCACAAGGGCCACCAGTTCCTGCGTCACGCCACCAAGATCCTGGCCGATGTGTCCGATGCGCGCCGCGCCTTCCTCGGCGAGCAGGCGACAGCGGGCGGCCGGCTGCAGCTCGGCGTCACCTCGCTGGTCGCCGGCTATGTGCTGTCGGACCTGCTTTCCCGCTACCGCCGTGCCTATCCCGGCGTCGAGGTCTCCGCCATCGAGGACAATGGCGACTATCTCGAGCATCTGCTGATCGGCGGCAAGCTGGACATCGCCGTGATGGTCACGTCCAATCTGCGCGACCGAACCGCGCTGCAATCCGAAATCCTCGAAGTCTCGGCTTACCGCCTGTGGCTGCCGCTCGGGCATCCGCTCGCCGGCGCCGACATCATCGGCATCGGCGACATCGCTTCGGAGCCGCTGATCATGCTGACCGTCGACGAGATCGAGGAGAACACCGGCAAGCTGCTGACGGCAATCGGCGCCAAGCCGCATGTCGCCTTCCGCACCCGTTCGGTCGAAGCGGTGCGCAGCCTTGTCGCCACCGGCGCGGGCGTGGCGCTGCTGCCCGACCTCGTCTACCGGCCATGGTCGCTGGAAGGCGACCGCATCGAATCGCGCGACGTCTCCGGTGCCCTACCCGTCGTCCAGGTCGGGATGGTCTGGCGCCGCGGCTCCGGCCTGCCGCAGGCTGCGCGCGATTTCATCGGCCTCGCGCAGTCGCAGCGCATGGTTCGCCAGCGCCCCGACAAGAACGGCCGCTGATCTATCGGAAAAACCGATATCCCCCTTCTGATAAATGAATTTGCGAAACCGGGATTTTCACAGCACCTTCGCGTCAGGGAACAAAGCCGCCGCCGAAGCGCGGGCCCTATCAATGGGAGATCGACGATGAATTCATTCCTGAAGTCATGCACTGCATTGACGGTCGCGCTGACCTTCTCCGGCCAGGCCATCGCTCAGGTCACGGAACTCGGCAAGGGTGAAGGCGAGGTCAATATCGTCGCCTGGCCGGGCTATATCGAGCGTGGCGAGACCGACAAGGGCTATGACTGGGTCACCGCCTTCGAGAAGGAAAGCGGCTGCAAGGTCAACGTCAAGACCGCCAACACGTCGGACGAGATGGTCTCGCTGATGAACGAGGGCGGCTTCGACCTCGTCACCGCTTCGGGCGATGCATCGCTGCGCCTCGTTGCCGGCAAGCGCGTGCAGCCGATCAATACCGATCTCATCCCGAGTTGGAAGACGGTCGACGACCGCATCAAGGACGCCCCCTGGTTCACCGTCGACAAGGTGCATTACGGCGTTCCCTACCAGTGGGGGCCGAACGTGCTGATGTACAATACCGATGTCTTCAAGGAAGCGCCCAAGAGCTGGAACATCGTCTTCGAGGAGATGAAGCTGCCGGACGGCAAGTCCAACAAGGGCCGCGTCCAGGCCTATGACGGCCCGATCCACATTGCCGATGCCGCCAACTACCTGATGTTCCACAAGCCGGAGCTCGGCATCAAGGACCCCTATGAGTTGAACGAGGACCAGTACAAGGCCGCGCTTGAGTTGCTGCGCGTCCAGCGCACGCTGGTCGGCCGCTACTGGCACGACGCCGCCATCCAGGTCGACGATTTCCAGAACGAAGGCGTGGTTGCCTCCGGCTCGTGGCCATACCAGGTCAACACGCTGATCGCGGCCAAGAAGCCCATCGCCTCGACCGTGCCGGAGGAAGGCGTCACCGGCTGGGCCGACACCACTATGATGGAGGCCGACGCGGCACATCCGAACTGCGCCTATATGTGGCTCGAACACTCGCTTTCGCCCAAGGTGCAGGGCGACGTCTCGGCCTGGTTCGGCTCGCTGCCGGTCGTCCCCGCCGCCTGCAAGGGCAACGAGCTCCTGACCGACGAAGGCTGCAAGACCAACGGCTACGAAAACTTCGACAAGATCAAGTTCTGGAAGACGCCAGTGACCAAATGCGCCACCCAGAACGACCAGTGCGTGCCCTATTACCGCTGGGTGTCGGACTATATCGGCGTCATCGGCGGGCGATGATTTTCTTCACCCTCCCCTTGTGGGGAGGGTCGACGCGCAGCGTCGGGGCGGGGCGTCGCGGCGGTCTGTGCCAGAGCACCCCACCCGCGACTTCGCCGCGACCTCCCCCATCGAGGGGAGGTAAGTGGCGCGCGCGTTCGCCGTCCAGCCATGATTGCGGGCGACCGAAGAGAACCCAATCGGCAAGAGACTGACACCCCATGACCTCAGCCGTTTCCTTTCAAAAAGTCTCGCGCCATTTCGGCAGCGTGCGCGCCGTCGACACGGTCGACCTCGAAATCGTACCTGGCGAGTTCTTCGCCATGCTCGGGCCGTCCGGTTCCGGCAAGACGACCTGCCTGCGCCTCATTGCCGGTTTCGAGCAGCCGACGGCGGGTTCGATCTCGATCTTCGGCGAGCGCGCCGAGGGCGTTCCGCCTTATCGCCGCAACGTCAACACTGTCTTCCAGGACTATGCGCTGTTCCCGCATCTCAATGTGCTCGACAATGTCGCCTACGGATTGATGGTCAAGGGCGTCGGCAAGGCCGGGCGGCACAAGGCAGCGGAAGAGGCGCTGTCGCTGGTCAGGCTGCCCGGCTACGGCGCCCGCCGCCCCGGCCAGCTTTCCGGCGGTCAGCGCCAGCGCGTCGCGCTGGCCCGCGCACTGGTCAACCAGCCCAAGGTGCTGCTGCTCGACGAGCCGCTCGGCGCGCTCGACCTCAAATTGCGCGAGAACATGCAGGAAGAGCTGAAGTCGCTGCAAAAGGCGCTCGGCATAACGTTCGTCTTCGTCACCCACGATCAGGGCGAGGCGCTGTCGATGGCCGATCGCGTCGCCGTCTTCAACGACGGCAGGATCATGCAGATCGGCACGCCGGAAGATATCTACCAGCGGCCGAGCACCCGCTTCGTCGCCGATTTCGTCGGTTCCTCCAACGTGCTGCCGCCGGATTTCGTCCAGCGTTATTGCGGCCAGCGCGGCTGGGGCAGCCTGCGCCCCGAATCCATCCGCGTCGGCCGCGCGGCGAGCGGCGAGGGCGTCGCCGCGCGCCTCGTCTCAACTAACTATCTCGGGGCGACCACCAGGCTGGCGCTCGATGCCGACGGTCTGAAATTGCACGCCATCGTGCCTGCCGGCACGGCCTTGCCCAGGGAAGGCGAGGCGGTGGTGCTCACCTTCAACCGCGAGAGCCTGCATTTGATGGACGAGCCGGTGTGATGAAGGCTTGCGCGAAGCACCCCCCTCTGTCCTGCCGGACATCTCCCCCTCAAGGGGGGAGATTGGCTGCCCTTTCGGGTTTCGCCAATTTCCAACGTCGCAGAATTGGCGAGGCCGAGAAATTGCCAATCTCCCCCCGTGAGGGGGAGATGTCCGGCAGGACAGAGGGGGGCGACGCAGAACGCGGCCTCTCATATAATTCTCTTCAGCACACGGCGGCCCCATGACCATTGCCGCGCTCAACCCCAGCCCAGCCCCTGCCATCCTGCCCGGCAGCGGCGGCATACGCGGCGCGCTCTCCGACCTCTTCTGGCGCAGGCCGCAACTGCTCCTTCTGCTTATGCTGCTGCCGCCGGTCCTGTGGCTCGGCATCGTCTATATCGGCTCGTTGTTCGCTCTTTTGGCGCAGAGCTTTTTCTCGATCGACGAGTTCTCCGGCCTCATCAATCGTGAGTTCACGTTGAAGACCTATGGCGACCTGTTGCAGGCCGCCAATCTCGACATCATCCTGCGCACGGTGACGATGGCGGCCCTGGTGACCCTGGCCTCGGCCGTCGTCGCTTTCCCCATCGCCTACTACGCGGCGCGCTATGCGCGCGGCCGCTGGAAGGCGCTGTTCTATCTCGGCGTCATGCTGCCGCTGTGGTCGAGCTACCTGGTCAAGATCTACGCCTGGAAACTGATCCTGGCCAAGGAAGGCATTCTCACCTGGCTGCTCGCCAAGCTGAACCTGTTGTGGCTGCTTGACGCCTGGCTGTCGCTGCCGGTCGTCGGCGGCAACTCGCTGTCGGTGTCGTTCACCGGCACCTTTATCGTTTTCGTCTATGTCTGGCTGCCCTTCATGATCCTGCCGGTGCAGGCAGCCCTCGAGCGCGTGCCCGGCAATCTGGTCGAAGCCTCTTCCGACCTTGGCGCGTCGCCCGGCCAGACTTTTCGCAATGTGCTGTTCCCGCTGGCGCTGCCCGGCATCGTCGCCGGCTCGATCTTCACCTTTTCGCTGACATTGGGCGACTACATCATCCCGCAGATCATCGGCACGTCGCGCCTGTTCATCGGCCAGGCCGTTTATTCGCAGCAAGGCACGGCCGGCAACATCCCGCTCGCCGCCGCCTTCACGGTCGTGCCCATCGTCATCATGGGCTTCTATCTCTGGGGCGCCAAGCGCATGGGGGCCTTCGATGCGCTCTGACCGTGCCCAATCGGCTCCGCTTGGCCTGAAGATCGCCGCCGCTTGCGGGTTGCTGTTCCTGCATCTGCCGATCCTGCTGATCTTCGTCTATGCCTTCACGACGGAGGAGAAGAGCTTCGTCTGGCCGCCGCCGGGGCTCACCACGCAGTGGTTCGCCGTCACCTGGAACCGGCCGGACGTGTGGCAAGCGCTGTCGCTCTCGGTGCGCGTCGCCGCCATCTCGACGGCCATCGCGCTGGTTCTCGGCACGCTGTGCGCCGCCGCGGTGTCACGGACGAAATTCTTCGGCCGTGAAACCATTTCGCTGCTGGTCATCCTGCCGATCGCGCTGCCCGGCATCATCACCGGCATTGCGCTGCGTTCGGCTTTCGCGCTGGCCGACATTCCGTTCTCGTTCTGGACAATCGTGCTCGGCCACGCCACCTTCTGCGTGGTTGTCGTCTACAACAATGCCGTTGCCCGCTTCCGCCGCACCTCGGGCTCGATGATCGAGGCCTCGATGGATCTCGGCGCGGATGGTTTCCAGACCTTCCGGCATATCGTGTTGCCCAACATCGCCACGGCGCTGCTTGCCGGCGGCATGCTGGCCTTCGCGCTGTCGTTCGACGAGGTCATCGTCACCACCTTCACCGCCGGCCAGCAGCAGACGATGCCGATCTGGATGCTTGAAGAACTGATCCGCCCGCGCCAGCGCCCGGTCACCAATGTCGTGGCGATGGTGGTGGTGCTGGTGACGCTGCTGCCGATCCTCGCCGCCTACTACCTGACCCGCGACGGCGACCAGATCGCCGGCAGCGGGAAATGAAAACAGCGAATAGGGAATAGCGGGTAGCACTATTCGCATTCGCTCCTCTTCAAGGAGAAACCAATGGACACCCAGATGCTGATCGGCTCGAAGTTCGAGAAAGGCACCGAGACCGAGGAGTCGGTCCTCAATCCGAAGACCGGGGCGACCATTCTCAATCTCCCCGAGGCGAGCCCGGCGCAGATCGAGGCGGCGGTGGCGGCTGCCGGGAAGGCGTTCACGGCTTGGTCGCGTACCACGCCCGCGCAGCGCTCGGGCTATCTCCTTAAGATCGCCGACCGCATAGAGGCCGAAGCCAGGGAATTCGCGGCGCTCGAGGCGCTGAACTGCGGCAAGCCGATCAATGCCGTGCTCAATGATGAAATCCCGGCGATCGTCGACTGCTACCGTTTCTTCGCCGGCGCCGTCCGCTCCATGCCAGGCCAGGTAGCCGGCGAATACCTGCCGGGCCACACCTCGATGGTCCGGCGCGATCCGATCGGCATCGTCGCTTCCATCGCGCCGTGGAATTACCCGTTGATGATGATGGCCTGGAAGCTGGCGCCGGCGATCGGCGGCGGCAATACGGTCGTCTTCAAACCGTCGGAACAGACGCCGCTGACGGCGCTGAAACTGGCGAAGATCCTGGCCGAAATCCTGCCCGAAGGGGTCGTCAATGTCGTGCTCGGACGCGGCGACAGCGTCGGCAATACGCTGATCAACCATCCCAAGGTCAACATGATCTCGATCACCGGCGATGTCGCCACCGGCAAGAAGGTGCTGCAGGCGGCCGCCAAGTCGGTCAAGCGCACGCATCTGGAACTCGGCGGCAAGGCCCCGGTCATCGTCTTCGATGATGCCGACCTCGGCGCCGTGGTCAACGGCCTGCGCGCTTTCGGCTACTACAATGCCGGCCAGGACTGCACCGCCGCCTGCCGCATCTATGCCGGCAAGAAGGTCTACGACAAGCTCGTCGCCGATCTCTCCTCGGCCGTGTCGACCATCAAGTACAATCTGCCGGACGATGCCGAGAACGAGATCGGCCCGCTGATCTCGCGCCGCCAACGCGACCGTGTCTCGAGCTTCGTCGAGCGCGCCTCGGAATTGAAGCACATCGAGATCACCACCGGCGGCAAGCCGGGCGAGGGCACCGGCTTCTACTACCAGCCGACCGTCGTCGCCGGTGCCTTGCAGGAGGACGAGATCGTGCGCCGCGAAGTGTTTGGTCCGGTCGTCTCGGTGACCCGCTTCTCGGATGTCGACGAGGCGGTGAACTGGGCCAATGACAGCGATTATGGCCTGGCATCGTCGGTGTGGACCAGGGACGTCTCGCGCGCCATGGCGACCGCCGCTCGCCTGCAATATGGCTGCACCTGGATCAACACCCACTTCATGCTGACCAACGAGATGCCGCATGGCGGGCTGAAGCAGTCCGGTTACGGCAAGGACATGTCGCTCTACGCGCTGGAGGATTATACCGCCGTGCGCCATGTGATGGTGGCGCACGGGTAATCTGTCTCCTTCCGGCAAAGGCAGATCTTATATGGCTGTGGCCGGCGCCGGCGACCCCGCTTGAGAGGGTCGTCAGCGCCATTCCACTTCGCGATTGCGCTGCATTTGACAGGCACGGCCGCCGAACGGCATCAGCGGCGAGACCCCGGCACTACGCGGCCGTCCGGCCCGGCATCGCCGATGTCGCAGGCTTGATGTTCAGGTTGACCCGGAAGACATTGGATGGGTCGTAGGTTCGCTTAACCTGGCTCAGCCGCTCGTAATTTCCGCCATAGCTCGCCTGCAAGCGCGCGTCTCCTTCATCGTCCATCATGAAGTTCACGTAGCCGCCCTCGCCATTATGGGGATGGACGCTCGCCCAGTAATTCCGTGCCCACGCGGTCAGGTCGGCGGCTTTGCCCGGATCGGGGTCGATGGCGGCGATGACCATCGACCAGCTTGCGTCACGCGCGTTCCAGGCGGTCTCGTCCTTGCCGACGCGGCGGACGGCGCCGTCAATCGGGTATAGATGCATAAGCGACAATTCGCTGGGCGCCTGGGCGGCCTGGGCGATATGGGTCGCGATCGCTTCGTCGGGAAGCGACTTGACGAAATCGCCCTTCCAGTACCATTGCAGGCCTTTCGGAAGGAGCGGGTCGAATAGCGACTGCATCGCCGGGAACGGCATTACGCCCATCCAGTTGAACATTGGCGGCGGCAAGGTGTCCAGCAGCGGCGCCATGGCCTTGCGCCCGTCCTCCTCCGTGCCGTTGTAGCACGAGATGATGGCACAGGCGCGCTTGCCCCAATGCTCGCGCGGGAAAGGGTCGCTCGAAGGGACGGATTTGAGGCCGACGAAAGCGCCGAGGTCTTCCGGCGCTTCCGGCAGGTAGTCGCGATAGGTACGCATGACCGCCGACGCGTGCCTGGCGTCCCAGAACACCGGACCGCCGAAGATCATGTTCACCGGATGAGCCTGGAACAGGAAGCTGGTTACCACGCCAAAATTGCCGCCGCCGCCCCGGAGCGCCCAGAACAGGTCGGGATTCTCGCTTTTGCTGGCCTTCGCCATGCTGCCATCGGCCAGCACCAGATCGGCCTCGATCAGATTATCGATGGTGAGACCGTACTTGCGCGTGAGATAGCCCGTTCCTCCACCAAGGGTTAGACCGGCGACGCCCGTGGTCGAAACGATGCCGAACGGAACGGCGAGCGCGAAAGGATGGGTGGCGTGGTCCACGTCGCCCGAAGTGCAGCCGGGCGCGACCCTCACGGCGCGGGTTTTCGGGTCGACATGGACGCCTTTCATCATCGACAGGTCGATGACGAGACCGTTGTCGCAAATCCCCAATCCCGCGCCGTTGTGGCCGCCGCTGCGCACGGCGATGAGGAGGTCGTTTATGCGCGCGAACCTTACAGCGGTGATCACGTCGGCGACATCGACGCAGCGTGCAATCAGCGCCGGACTCTTGTCGATCATGCCGTTGTAGACCTTGCGGGCCTCCTCATAGCCGGCTTCGCCGCGCAGGATCAGCTCTCCGCGCAAGCCTTCACGCAGTTTTGCATAGGTTTCGTCGGTCATCGGTTTCCTCCCTGATCGCGCCCGCGCCATATGGTTTCGACGCGACGATTTATCTTGTTGCTTTGCTTGTGCCGTCCATCCGTCGGGTGCGCAGGATGGTGCAGGAGAGCACATTGCACCGATCCGGCTCCTCGCTGCTTCGCCCGAAAGGGCCAGTGGGGAAATGGCCCGGGAGAGCCATAGCGGGCAGGCGGAAGCCGTCATGGTAGCGAAAGCGCGTCGCGTCGAAAGGGATCGATGCGACGCGCTTCAGGTCCTTGTTCTATGGCGACGTCAGGACGACATGCATTATTCGACGATGCGGAAAATCTGCCATAGGCTGGTGCCCGACACGACGTAAGGCTCGATCTCCTTGCCCCATTTGGCATGCGCGTCGATCTTGCCGATCCTGGCGAAGAACTCTTCCAACTGGGCCAGGCTTTCGACCTGGTGGTGAGATTCGACCGTCGCCTCCCGCGCGCCGATCGAACCCGTCATGATCTGGAACTTCAGGTCGGCGACGCCGACCTGCGAACCGATCTCGGATTCCCATTTCCGCAAGAGGTCGAGCACGGTCTGCTTGTGTCCGAACCTGGCGTCGATCTGCCATCTGGCGCTGAACATGTTTTCCTCCTCCGAAGATGCGGCTGATGCCGCTTACTCGTCCCAGGCCTGCACGACGGTCTGCCGTGCAATCCGCCCGCCCTTGAGTTCCAGCATCGCCGCACAGAACACCTTGGTCCCGTCCGGGTAGGCGCAGGCTTGGGTGAAGGCGAGATTGTCGCCATCGGCAATGGTGGTATCGACCTTGTGGGTCATTGCCCGGCTGCAGATGTCGTCCCAGAATGTGCTGATCGCCGCTCGGCCGCGGATCTCGCGCGGCTTGCTCGGCGGATTATTGCGGTCGACGACCCGCAACACCGCATCGTCGGCGTAAAAGCTCGACAGCATCTGTCCATCGCGCCCTTCGATGGCTTTCTTGATTGCCGCGCCGTCAACGGTCTGTGTCTTGGTCAGCATTTCGTCCTCCATGCGCCCGTCTTCCCGATCGGGCGGTTGATGAGCAAAGTGCTGCCCGGCGGTCATCGCCGTGCAGCGATAGTGTCACTGCGACTTGGCCTTCACGGCCGCGAACACGTCGTCGGTCTGCTTCTTGAAGGCTGTGAGGTCGACCTGGCTGCCGTTGAGCATCGTCGACCAGTGGCGAACGATCGCCGCCATTGCCACCGCTTCCTTGATCTCCTCGTCGGTCGCGCCGTTGAGCTTGGCGGCCTCGGTGTGGAAGTAGACGCAGTACTGGCAAGGAATCTGCGAGGCGACGGCAAGCCCCATGAGTTCCTTGGTCTTGCCATCGAGTGCGGTCTTGGGGTTGAGCTGCATCGACTTTATCTCGGCCCAGGCACCGGCGACCGCCACGTCAGGCAAAGTCCTGAACATGTCCGGTACGGAGCCGAGCGTGGCCGCTATGTCCTTGTATGCTGCCGTCGCCGAGGCATCCTCGGCCCGCGCCGGAGCCAGGGCCAGCAAGGCGCCGACGCCGGCCGCGATGACGAGCAATCTGGTCTTGCGACTTGATTTCACCATTTCATCCTCCCTTCGCAGTACCGTCACGGCGATATCGCCTGGCCTGCATGGGAAGAATTGATAATCCCCGACGCCATCGGCCGCTTCGCCCGAAAGCGCCATGGCCTTTATGGCCCGTGCGGGCCAGGGTTGCGTGCCGAAAACGCGGCCGCCGCCGCCCGCGACGGCAGGTCGAGCTTGAGCAATATGTTGGCGACGTGACGCTTGACCGTATGCTCGCTGAGGTTGAGCTCGGCGGCGATCGCGGCATTGCTTTTGCCGTCGGCGATCAGGCTCACCACCTCGCTTTCGCGCGCCGTCAGCGCGGCCGGTTCGGCAGGCCTGGGCTTGGATCGGCAGGCGGGTTCCAGATGCTGCTCGGACGTCGCAAGAACAAACGCCAACGGCTCGTCCAACTCGTCGAGCGCAATGCGTCCGCCATCGATGAAGTGTAGGCCGGAGCCGGTCGCCAGGTCGGAAACCAGCCGCGACGCCAGGATCTCGCCGCGGCTGGCATGGGCCGCAAGTTGTATGGTCACGCGTGCAGTCAAGCCGACCGGCGGTCCGCGCATCTCGATCTCGCCGACATGCACGCCCTGTGCACTGGCCACACCGATCTCCTGCGCCGCTTCGCGCAATGCCGCCGCGCAGCGTATGGCGCGCGCCGGACCGTCGAAGCGCGAGATCATCAGCTCGCCATGCGTGCCTGCGACACGTCCGCCATGGCGCCCCACCAGCAATCGCCAGGTCTCCTGGAATCGCTGGCTGCGCTCGCTCCACATGCGGTCGCCGAGGCGCGCCGTATCGTAGATACGCGTCACCAGCAATGCGGCGAGCACGCGCTCGCTGTCGGCCACGGCCGGCTCGCCGGTCAGGAATTCCTCGATCAGGTCGGCGACCCGGTCGACATCACCGGTCCACACCGGGTGGTCGCGCCCGGGGATTTCGACAAGCCGGGCGTTCGGGATTTTCCGGGCGAGAAAGCGGCTGGCATCGGGATCGACGCGCGCGTCGTTGCGGCGGTGGATCAGCAGCGTCGGCGCGCTGATCGCCGAGAGTATGCCGCGCACGTCTATGCCGGCATTCATGCGCGCCAGCGCCGCCGCCGCCGTTGGACTTGCCGACAGCCGCTCGAACCGCGACCACCAGGCGGCAAAGTGACTGTCTTCGACGCGGCCGGGCGCAAAATGCGGCAAGGTGGCGCCTGTGCCCCAGGCGGTTTCCGTCGTCGCGATGAATGCGTCCAGCCGTTCCGGCGGCATCACCCATCGGTGGAAATGGGCATAGCCGCCATAGAGCGCCAGGGCGCGCGTCCGCTCCGGATACGTGGCGGCGAACAGCATGGCCATCGGAGCGCCTTCCGAGGCGCCGAGCAGGGCCGCGCGGCCGCTGCCGGCCGCGTCCATCACCGCACGCACGTCGTCCATGCGCGTTTCGAGGCTGGGGAGATGGTTGGCATCGACGCGGTCGGACAGACCGGTGCCGCGCTTGTCGAACAGGATCAGCCTTGAGAAGGCGGAAAGCCGTTTCAGCAGCCTGCTATAGCCTTCATCCTCCCAATGCAGGTCGAGATTGGAGATGAAGCCCGGCACGAAGACGAGATCGAACGCGCCTTGGCCGACCACCTGATAGGCGATCCGCACATCGCCGCTACGGGCGTATCGGGTCTCGATCGGCCTCACGAGTTGTTCCGCCCGGCCTGGCGATTTCGGATCGCTGACCATAGCAGAGCTGCGTCGCGTGCGGCAGCTTAAACTTTAGCGGAAGGAAATATAAGCGGACGCGAACCAATGGCTATTTTTGCGAGACGGCTACGTCGCCTGGGGGAAGCTTGAGCCCGAGCTTCAGATCGGCCTCGGCGGGCGAGACCGGCCGCTTGATCCTGGTCGAGGCAGCCACGACGAGTTCATCGAAGCCGTCGCCGCCGCTGTCCAGCATCTCGAAGAACTGACGCCGCATCCTCGGCTCCCAGAATTTGTTGATATGCTCGGCCACCCCGGCCACGCCTTCTTCGCGCGGCCTGGAGTGGAAAAAGGCCGCGATCTGGTTGGCCATCCGCACCAGCTTCTCGCTGGTGCTCATGATGTGGTCTTCGTCATGCGACATGTTTGGCAACTCCGCGAACCACCCGGTCCGGATGGGTGAAAATATCGAAATCGTCGCCGCGAACCAAGGCCACCAGCGTCATGCCGGCCTGTTCGGCGGTGCGGACGGCGAGCGCGGTCGGCGCAGAGACGGCAATGATGAAGGGCGAGCCGATCGTCGCCGTCTTCTGCACCATCTCGACGGAGACGCGCGACGTCACCACTACCGCGCCGGTCGCGCCGTCGATGCCGGCCTTGGCCAATGCACCGGCCAGCTTGTCCAGTGCGTTGTGACGGCCGACATCCTCGCGCGCAATGACGGTGCCCTTGCCGGGGATATAGAAGCCGGCGGCGTGCACCGCGCCCGTCTCGCTGTGCAGCGGCTGCATCCTGGAGAGAAGCTTGACGGAACGGACGATGTCGCCGGCATCAAGCGTAAGTTTAGACGCACCAACCGCATCGACCGAGCGCATCGCTTCCTCGATGGATTCGATGCCGCAGAGCCCGCAGCCAACCGGTCCGGCGAGCCTGCGCCGCCGCGTCTCGAACCGCGTGTTGGCCTGGTCCTTCAGTCGAATCTGGATGTCGATGCCGGCGCCGAGATCCTCGACCTCGATCGCCTCGATTTCGTCGGGTGAAGCGATGATGCCTTCGGTCAGCGAGAAACCGAGTGCGAAATCCTTCAAATCGGCCGGGCTCGCCATCATCACCGCGTGCGTCGTGCCGGCAAAGGAGAACGCCACCGGCGTTTCTTCCGGCACCATGCGGCGGGCCGCTGCCGTGCCGCTGGCGCGATGGGCTAGGCGGGAGGTCTGGGAAATGGCGGCACGCTTCACGCAGCACCGCCTGTCCTGCTGGATATTTCGTCGAGAAAGCAAAGGGATTTGCCAGCCTTAAACGGCATTTGCTCTCGGAGGGCTTCCCCCACTCCGTCGCTGCTACGCAGCGCCACCTCTCCCCCCTTCGGAGGGAGAGGAAGGAAGCCAGCTGACGCACGCTCGCGCCTTTCCTCTCCCCCGTCGATCGGGGGAGAGGTGTCGAGCGAAGCTCGACGGAGTGGGGGTCGACCTGCCGTCAAGATTTTGTCTCTATACTACTCCGCCGCTTCCAGCGGGGCGATGCGGCGGCTGTTGCGCGCCTGCTCGTCATAGTTGCGTTGCCATTCCGATGGTCCGTTGGAGGCACCGACCTGCACCGCCGTCACCTTATATTCCGGACAGTTGGTCGCCCAGTCCGAAAAATCCGTGGTGATGACGTTGGCCTGCGTGTCGGGATGGTGGAAGGTCGTATAGACCACGCCCGGTGACACCCTGTCGGTGATCTGCGCGCGCAGCGTCGTCTCGCCGGAGCGGCTGGTCAGCCGCACCCAGTCGCCGTCGCGCAGGCCACGGTTCTCGGCGTCGTGCGGATGGATCTCCAGCCGGTCCTCGGAGTGCCACATGATATTGTCGGTGCGCCGCGTTTGCGCGCCGACATTGTACTGCGACAGGATCCGGCCGGTGGTCAAAAGCAGCGGGAAGCGCGGCCCGGTTCGCTCGTCCGTCGCCACATATTCGGTGCGGATGAACTTGCCCTTGCCGCGCACAAAGCCGTCGACATGCATGACCGGGGTGCCGAGAGGGGCCTTCTCATTGCAGGGCCACTGCACCGATCCGAGGCGGTCGAGCAACTCGAAGGAGACGCCGGAGAAGCTCGGCGTCGTCTTGGCGATTTCGTCCATGATCTCGGACGGATGCGCATAGTTCCAGTCCAGCCCGACGGAACGGGCAAGCTCCTGCGTCGCTTCCCAATCGGCGTAACGCGCCTTCGGTTCCAGCACCTTGCGCACCATGTTGATGCGGCGCTCGGCATTGGTGAAGGTGCCGTCCTTCTCAAGGAAGGTCGAGCCCGGCAGGAACACATGCGCGTAGTTCGCCGTCTCGTTGAGGAAAAGGTCGTGCACGACCACGCATTCCATCGCGGCCAGTCCGGCGGCGACATGCTTGGTGTCGGGATCGGACTGCAGGATGTCCTCGCCCTGGATGTAGATGCCCTTGAAGGAGCCGTCGACGGCGGCATCCAGCATGTTGGGGATACGCAGGCCGGGTTCGTCGTCCAGCTTCACGCCCCACAGGCTTTCATAGATGTCGCGCACCGCGTCGCCCGAGACATGGCGATAGCCTGGCAGTTCGTGCGGGAAGGAGCCCATGTCGCACGAGCCCTGCACGTTGTTCTGGCCGCGCAGCGGGTTCACGCCGACGCCCGGGCGACCGATATTGCCGGTGGCCATAGCGAGATTGGCAATCGCCATCACCGTGGTCGAGCCCTGGCTGTGCTCGGTGACGCCGAGGCCGTAGTAGATCGCCCCGTTGCCGCCCTTGGCGTAGAGACGCGCAGCACCGCGGATCAGTTCGGGATCGACGCCGGACAGCTTGCCGACGGTTTCGGGGCTGTTCTCCGGCAGGGCGACGAAGGACGCCCAGTCCTGGAATTCCGTCCAGTCACAGCGCTCGCGGATGAAGGCCTCGTCGAACAGGCCTTCGGTGACGATGACATGTGCCAGCGCCGTCAGCACGGCGACATTGGTGCCGGGCTTCAGCGGCAGGTGGTAGTCGGCTTCGATATGCGCCGACTTGACCATCTCGGTGCGGCGCGGGTCGAGCACGATCAGCTTGGCGCCCTGGCGCAGCCGCTTCTTCAGCCGCGAGGCGAAAACCGGGTGTGCGGAAGCCGGATTGGCGCCGATGATGACGGCGACGTCGGTGAATTCGACGGAATCGAAATCCTGCGTGCCGGCCGAGGTGCCGTAGGTCTGGCCGAGCCCGTAGCCGGTCGGCGAATGGCAGACGCGCGCGCAGGTATCGACATTGTTGTTGCGGAAGCCTTGGCGCACCAGCTTCTGGACCAGATAGGTCTCCTCATTGGTGCAGCGCGACGAGGTGATACCGCCGATCGCCGTGCGTCCATATTGGTACTGGATGCGGCGGAACTCCTTGGCCGTGTGGGCGATCGCCTCCTCCCAACTCACTTCGCGCCAGGGATCGCTCACCTTCTCGCGGATCATCGGCGACAGGATGCGGTCCTTGTGGGTGGCATAGCCATAGGCGAAGCGGCCCTTCACGCAGGAATGGCCGTGATTGGCCTTGCCCTCCTTGTAGGGCATCATGCGGATGACCTCGTCGTCCTTCACTTCGGCCTTGAACGAGCAGCCGACGCCGCAATAGGCGCAGGTAGTGACGGCCGAGCGTTCCGGCAGGCCCTTAGCGAGCACTGTCTTCTCGCGCAGTGCATCGGTCGGGCAGGCCTGCACGCAGGCGCCGCAGGACACGCATTCGGAAGCGATGAAATCCTCGTGCATGCCGGCGACCATGCGCGATTCGAAGCCGCGGCCCTCGATCGTCAGCGCAAACGTGCCCTGCACCTCTTCGCAGGCCCGCACGCAACGCGAACAGACGATGCATTGCGCCGGATCATAGGTGAAATACGGATTGGATTCGTCACGCGCGATGTAGTCGACGGCCAGCGAGCCGTGGCCGGGCGCGACGCCATCCTCCTTGACGTGATTGCGGCCTTCGACGCCGTAGCGGTTCTCGGTCAGGCCAACCGACTTCGCCACCGCGTCGAACTCGCTGGCGCCGGTGCCGGCCTTCTGGTTCCAGCCCACCGGATGGTCGGAGACATAGAGTTCCATGACGCCGCGGCGAATGGCGTCGAGCCGTTCCGACTGCGTGCGCACCACCATGCCTTCGCCGACAGGCGTCGTGCAGGACGCCGGCGTGCCGCCGCGCCCTTCGATCTCGACCAGGCAAACGCGGCAGGAACCGAACGAGTCCAGCATGTCCGTGGCGCATAGCTTCGGGATCTCGACCCCGCTTTCCATCGCGGCGCGCATGATCGACGTGCCTTCCGGCACGCTGATGCTGCGGCCGTCGACGGTCAGCGTGATCCGCTTCTCAGCTTTCGATTGCGGAGTTCCGTAATCGATCTCTTCGATAAGCGTCGGGAAGTCGGCCTTGATGTTCATCTGCCAGCTCCTATTCAGCAGCCACGCGCGCCGGCGCGGGCTTGAAATCCTCGGGGAAATGCGTGATGGAGCTCATCACCGGGTAGGGCGTGAAGCCGCCCAGCGCGCAGAGCGATCCGAACTTCATCGTGTTGCAGAGATCGGTGACCAGGGCGAGGTTCTTCTCCGGCTCGATGCCGGCGGCGAGCCTGTCGATGGTCTCCACCCCGCGCGTCGAGCCGATGCGGCAGGGCGTGCACTTGCCGCAGCTTTCGATGGCGCAGAACTCCATGGCGAAGCGCGCCTGCTTCAGCATGTCGGCGGTGTCGTCGAACACGGTGATGCCGGCATGGCCGATCAGTCCATCGCGCTTGGCGAATTCCTCATAATCGAACGGCGTGTCGAACAAATCGCGCGGAAAATAGGCGCCGAGTGGACCGCCGACCTGCACCGCTTTCACCGGCCGGCCGGTGGCCGTGCCGCCGCCGATATCGTCGACGATTTCGCCCAGTGTCATGCCGAAAGCCGCCTCGAACAGGCCGCCACGCTTGACGTTGCCGGCGATCTGGATCGGGATCGTGCCGCGCGAGCGGCCCATGCCGAAATTCTTGTAGTAGGCGGCGCCCTTGTCCATGATGACGGGCACCGAAGCCAGCGAGATGACGTTGTTGATCACCGTCGGCTTGCCGAAAAGGCCCTGGATTGCCGGCAGCGGCGGCTTGGCGCGCACCACGCCGCGTTTGCCTTCCAGACTGTTCAGAAGCGAGGTCTCCTCGCCGCAGACATAGGCGCCCGCGCCGACGCGGATCTCCATGTCGAAGGCGGTGGCCGAACCGAGCACGCTGACGCCGAGCACGCCGGCCTTGCGGGCGACCTCGACGGCCTTGTTCATGACCGCCACCGCATGCGGATATTCCGAGCGGATGTAGACGAAGCCCTTGGTCGCGCCGGTGGCGATGCCCGCGATCGCCATGCCTTCGATCAGCACGAAGGGATCGCCCTCCATGATCATGCGGTCGGCGAAGGTGGCGCTGTCGCCCTCGTCGGCGTTGCAGACGATGTATTTGCGCTCGGATGTCGTATCGAGCACCGTCTTCCATTTGATGCCGGTCGGGAAGCCGGCGCCGCCGCGGCCGCGCAGGCCGGACTCCGTAACCTGGCTGACGATCTCTGCCGGGGCCATGGCCACCGCGTTCTGCAGGCCCTTCAGCCCGCCAAGCGACTTATAGGCGTCGAGTGACAGCGGGTCGTTGATGCCGCAGCGCGCGAAGGTCAGACGGGTCTGCTTGGCCAGGAACGGGATCTTGTCCGGCGCGCCCAGCCAGCGCTTGTGATGGCCGCCGGTGAGAAAGCCGCTGTCGAACAAGCTCTTGACGTCGGAAGGCTTCACCGGCCCGTAGGCGACGCGGCCGTTTGCTGTGGCGACCTCGACCATAGGCTCTAGGAAATAGGCGCCGCGCGACCCGTTGCGGACGATCTTGGCCTCAACGCCGCGCTCGGCGAGTTCAGCACGAACAGCCTTGGCGACCCTTTCGGCACCGAGCGCCAGCGCGCCGGAATCGCCGGGAATGTAGATGCGCGGGATCATGAGCGCACCTCCGCGACGATCTCTTCGATCTTCTCGTTGTCGAGCCGCCCGATCACCTCGCCATCGAGCATCGCCGAGGGCGAGCAGGCGCACAGTCCCAAGCAATAAACCGGCTCCAGGGTCACCGAACCGTCTTTCGCCGTCTCGTGGAAATCAATGCCGAGCAATTGCTTGATCCTGGCGGCCACCGCATCGGAACCCATCGACTGGCAAGCTTCGGCCTGGCAGAGCTTGAGCACATGCCGGCCTGCCGGGCGGGCGCGGAAATCGTGATAGAAGGTGACGACGCCGTGCACCTCTGCTCTGGAAAGGTTCAGTCCGTCGGCAATGACCGGGAGTGCTGCCTGCGGCACATGGCCGAACTCTTCCTGAATGTTATGGAGGATCGGCAGCAGCGGACCTTCGAGGTCTTTCAGATCCTGGATGATCGCGGCCGTGCGCGATGCGATCTCGGTACTTGCAGGCTGCATCGTCACGCAGCGCCCTCCCTGGTCGGTGGCTTTATCGCTAAGTCTTTACAAAATCAGGAGAAACCCCTGAAATCAATAAAGCGGATCCGTCGCTTGATAGAAATTTTCTATCGAATTCCAGCACCTGCATTTCCTAACCTAGCGGGGGGCGCGGAAATCGTCTGCAAGCGCCATCGCCTCGTCCAGCAGCGCCGAAACCAGCGGCGTGTGCGGTTCGCGCAACGCGGCCACCAGCCCGACCGTGTGGCTGGCGTCCGGCTCGACGATCGGGATAGCCCTGATAGGTTCGGAAAAGCCGAACGTTTCCGTGAGGTTGAGCGGCATGATCGAGGACCATTTGCCCGTGCGGATATGCGAGAACAGCACGATCATCGAATTGGATTCCAGCGTCGGCCGGACCTCGACACCGGCCTCGGCCAGGTGCTGGTCGATGATGCGGCGGTTCTGCATGTCCGGGGTCAGCAGGCAGAGCGGCAGGTGGCTGATCTCGGCCCATGTCACCTTGTCGCGGTCGGAATAGGGGTTTCCGATGGCGGTGATCAGCTGATAGCGCTCATCGTAGAGTGGTACGCTGGTCACTCGTCCGAGCGGTTCGTTGTCGAGATAGGTGATGCCGGCGTCTATATCGAAATTGCCGAGCAGCGACAGCACTTCGATCGAGGTCCGGGACAGTACCGAGAAGGTGACGCCGGGGTGTTTTTCGCGGAATGGCGTCGTCAGCCGCGCCACCATGGCGAGCGCGGTGGGAATGGCGGCGATGCGGATACGTCCCGACAAGCCGTGCCGCGCCGCCCGCATCTCCTCGCGCATGGTTCTGGTATCGCCGACGATGCGGCGCGCCCACACCAGCACCTGCTTGCCCTCCGGGGTCAGGCCCTGGAAGCGCGAGCCGCGCAGGACCAGCATCACGCCCAGCTGACCCTCAAGTTGCTTGATGCCGGCCGACAAGGTGGGCTGGGTGACGCCGCACACTTCGGCAGCCCGCCCGAAATGCTCTTCCTTGGCCAGCGCGATGAAAAATTCCAGCTTGTCGATCATATCTGAAGCTAACCGCCGCCGCCGCACCGCGCCAGAGGGCTGCCGGCCACTGCGATGTCGATCGCCCCAAGCCGATGCTTGATCGCAGAAACCTATCGGTCGACGAGATTGAGGATGTTGCCGTCCGGATCCTTGAACCAGGCGACCTTCATGCCGTGACCGACATGGATGTCGCCTTCCAGTGTCAGGCCGGGCATCTCGTAGTGCTCGAACGCAACGCCTTTCGATTTCAGCCCGCTGACGACGGTGTCGATCTCATCGCCGACCGTCCACGTCACCGCCGTCGCCTTGTTGGTTCCGGCGAACTGAGAGCGATAGACATTGATCGTGGTGTCGCCGCTTTTGTACACGATCAGTTCGCCACCCTCGTCATGCACCTGTTTCAGGCCGAGCGTCCCCTCGTAGAAAGCCTTTGCCTTCGCCGGCTCTTTCACCGCGAGGTTGGCCGTCGCGTTGCTGTTTGCAAGCATGATCGTTTCTCCTTCGCTGCTTGTCGTCCCCGGCGTCTCCTTGGAAATAGGTCGCTCCGGTCGCTTGACGACCCCCGCTTTGCCGGCGGCCAGCCAATTGCGAGCGGTGCCTGCAATTGGCTGCATCCACATCTTTCAGCCGGCTTACTGTTCCCCATGGGCGCATGCGGCGCTATGTGGATGGAACTGGTGCGCCGGGAGGGACGAACATGCTGGGCTGGTTCCGCAAGCTGTTGCCGCGCGAAGATCGCTTCTTCGACCTGTTCGAGCGGCATTCCCGCACGGTGGTCGGCGGCGCGGAGGCCCTGCAGCAGCTCCTCCTAGGCAAGGACATCGAGCATTGGTGCGAAAAGATCGTCGATCTCGAGGACGAAGCCGACCATATCACCGCCGAAGTCCTGCTTGCCGTGCGGCGCTCATTCATCACGCCTTTCGACCGCGGCGATATCAAGGACCTGATCCAGTCGATGGACGACGCCATCGACATGATGCACAAGACCGTCAAGACGGTGCGGCTGTTCGAGAAGAGGGAATTCGATCCGCTGATGCAGGAAATGGGCGCCGTCATTGTCGATGCCGCCAGGCTCGTCGCGGAGGCGATCCCGCTGCTGGCCAAGGTCGGCGCCAACAGTGCGCGCCTGAACGAACTCGCCGAGGAAGTCATGCGTGCCGAAGGCCGAGCCGACGATCTGCATGAGCAGGGCCTGAAGGATCTCTTCAGGCGGCACGGCCGCAGCGATGCGATGGCCTATCTGATCGGCTCGGAGATCTATGGCCAATTGGAGAAGGTGGTCGACCGCTTCGAGGACGTCGCCAACGAGATCAGCGGCATCGTCATCGAGAACGTCTAGGCGATGGAAGTCGCGATCGCCTTTCCCCTGCTGGTCGGCCTCGTCGCCGTCGCGCTGTTCTTCGATTTCCTCAACGGCCTGCACGACGCCGCCAACTCGATCGCCACCATTGTCTCGACCCGGGTGCTGAGACCGCATTACGCGGTGTTCTGGGCGGCCTTCTTCAATTTCATCGCCTTCATGTTCTTTGGCCTTCATGTCGCCGAAACCGTGGGCAAAGGTATCATCGATGCAAGCATCGTCACCCCGGCGGTGATCTTCGCCGCCCTGGTCGGCGCCATCGTCTGGAATATCGTCACCTGGATCGCCGGCATCCCGTCGAGCAGTTCGCATGCGTTGATCGGCGGATTGGTGGGGGCAGGCGTCGCAAAGGCCGGCACGGGTGCCATCGTCTGGGCGGGGCTCGGCAAGACGGTCGCCGCCATCGTCCTGTCGCCGGCGACGGGCTTTGTCCTGGCGCTTCTCCTGATCCTGGTGGTTTCCTGGCTGTTCGTGCGCCAGACGCCGTTTGCCGTCGACAGTACCTTCCGTGTCATGCAGTTCTTTTCCGCCTCCCTCTATTCGCTCGGTCATGGCGGCAACGATGCGCAAAAGACCATGGGCATCATCGCCGTGCTGCTCTATTCCCAAGGCATGCTCGGAACGGATTTCTACGTGCCGCTCTGGGTGGTCCTGACTTGCCAGTCGGCATTGGCGCTGGGCACGCTGTTCGGCGGTTGGCGCATCGTCCACACGATGGGCTCGAAGATCACCAGGCTCAACCCGATGCAGGGATTCTGCGCCGAGACCGGCGGCGCCATCACCCTCTTCGCCGCGACATGGCTCGGTGTTCCGGTTTCGACCACGCACACCATCACCGGCGCCATCATCGGCGTCGGCGCCGCCCGCCGTGTCTCGGCGGTGCGCTGGGGCATAGCCGGCAACATCGTCATCGCATGGGTCGTCACCTTGCCGGCGACGGCGGCGATTTCGGCACTGACCTATCTGGCGGTTCGCCTGGCAGGCTGATGTCGCGGCCTGGCGCTTGGAGCCGCCGGCGATCTGCACTATGTGAGCAGCAGCCGAACGCCAGGGAAGCAACAGCCATGTCCGTCACCAAGGAAACCGTCACCAAGGAAACCGTCATCGAGCGCCTGAAAACGGTCAATGGCCCCGATTTCACCGGCAACATCGTCGACCTCGGCATGGTTTCCGAGATTTTCATCGCCGATTCGAAAGTGTTCTTCTCGATCACCGTTCCGGCCGCCAGGGCGCAGGAGATGGAGCCATTGCGCGCCGCGGCCGAGCGTGTCGTGAAAGCTATTCCAGGTGTCGCTGGCGCCGTCGTCGCCTTGACGGCGGAGAAGAAGGGCGGCGGCATGGAGGCGCCTGTCGCGGCGCACCCGGCGCCACGTCCCGCCCCGCCCGTTGCCGCGCCGCGCCCGGCGCCCCATGCGCCTGCCTCGCACAGCCAGGGCAAGCGCGGCGTGCCCGGCATCGAGGCGATCATCGCGGTTGCGTCCGGCAAGGGCGGTGTCGGCAAGTCGACCACAGCCGTCAATCTGGCCCTCGGCCTCGCCGCCAACGGGCTGAAAGTGGGCGTGCTCGATGCCGACATCTATGGCCCGTCCATGCCAAGGCTGCTCAACATCCGCGGCCGGCCGCAGACCGTCGACGGCAAGATCCTGAAACCGATGCAGAATTACGGTCTCAAGGTGATGTCGATGGGCTTCCTCGTCGACGAGGAAACGCCGATGATCTGGCGCGGGCCGATGGTGATGTCGGCGCTGACGCAGATGCTGCGCGAAGTCGAATGGGGGCCGCTCGACGTGCTCGTCGTCGATATGCCCCCTGGCACCGGTGACGCCCAGCTCACCATGGCCCAGCAGGTGCCGTTGGCCGGCGCGGTCATCGTCTCGACGCCGCAGGATCTGGCCCTGATCGATGCTCGCAAGGGCCTCAACATGTTCAGGAAAGTCGACGTGCCGCTGCTCGGCATCGTCGAGAACATGAGCTATTTCCTCGCCCCCGACACCGGCAAGCGCTACGACATCTTCGGCCATGGCGGCGCACGCCGTGAGGCCGAGCGCCTCGGCGTCACCTTCCTTGGCGAGGTGCCGCTGGAGATGGGCATCCGCGAAAGCTCGGATGAAGGTGCGCCGGTGGTGGCATCGAAGCCCGACAGTGCCGAAGCGAAGATCTATCGCGATATCGCTTCGAAGGTCTGGGACAGGGTCAACGAAGAGCGCGGCGCGGCCGCGGACGCCGTGCCGAGCATCGTCTTCGAGTAATGTCGTCCAGGGGCGCTAACGCTGGATAGACCAGCCTAAGCAGCCCCCACCTTCTCGCCGAAGCTCGAAAAGAACTGTCCCGCCAATTTCTTCGAGGTCGATTCGATCAGCCGACTGCCGAGCTGGGCGATCTTGCCGCCGACTTCGGCCTTGGCAGCGTATTTGAGCACCGTCGCGTCCGCCCCATCCTCGGTCAGCGTCACGTCGGCGCCGCCCTTGGCGAAGCCGGCGATGCCGCCCTTGCCTTCGCCCTGGATCGTGTAGGCATGCGGGGGATTGAGATTTCTCAGCGTCACCTCGCCGTTGAAGGTCGCCTTGATCGGGCCGATCTTCAGCACCACCGTCGCCGCCATCTCGGTCGGCGACTTCATTTCGAGGCTCTGGCAGCCGGGGATGCTTTCTCTCAGCACCGCCGGATCGTTCAGCGCTTCCCAAACTTTCTGGAGGGGTGCGGCGATGCGCTCCTCGCCCTCGATCACCAAAGCCATCAGAACCTCCCGGACGACCAATGTCGGATTGTTGGTAGCGTGCGGCCCGATTGATGTCTATCGCACCAAAGTCCGGATTCAGATCACGCGTGCCCCTTGCCTGCATCCGCGCGTTGTCATATCGATTTGTCATACAAATACGGAGACCATGATGGCTGGCGCCCCCACAGGAAAGAAAAAGTTTCGCTCGCAGGAGTGGTTCGACAACCCCGACAATCCGGGCATGACGGCACTTTATCTGGAGCGCTACCTGAATTACGGGCTGACGCGCGCCGAACTGATGTCGGGCAAGCCGCTGATCGGCATTGCCCAGACCGGTTCCGACCTGTCGCCTTGCAATCGCCACCACATCGAGCTCGCCAAACGCGTGCGCGAAGGCATCGTCTCGATGGGCGGCATTCCTTTCGAATTCCCGTGCCACCCGATCCAGGAGACCGGCAAGCGCCCGACCGCAGCTCTCGACCGCAACCTTGCCTATCTCAGCCTGGTAGAAGTGCTCTATGGCTATCCGCTTGACGGCGTCGTGCTCACCATCGGCTGCGACAAGACGACGCCGGCGCTGTTGATGGCGGCGGCGACCGTCAACATTCCGGCCATAGCGCTGTCGGTCGGTCCGATGCTTAACGGCTGGCACAAGGGCAAGCGCACCGGTTCGGGCACCATCGTCTGGGAATCGCGCCAGCGCCTGTCGGCCGGCGAGATCGGCTACGACGAGTTCATGGACATCGTCGCCTCCTCGGCGCCGTCCACCGGCTACTGCAACACCATGGGCACCGCCACCACCATGAACTCGCTGGCCGAGGCGCTCGGCATGCAGCTGCCGGGCTCGGCCGCGATTCCGGCTCCTTATCGCGAGCGCGGCCAGATCGCCTACGAGACGGGAAAACGCATCGTCGATATGGTGCACGAGGATTTGAAGCCCTCCGACATCATGACGCGCAAGGCCTTCGAGAACGCCATCGTCGTCAATTCGGCGATCGGCGGCTCCACCAACGCGCCGATCCATCTCAACGCCATCGCCCGCCATCTCGGCGTGCCGCTCGACAATGACGACTGGCAGAAGATCGGCCTCGACGTGCCGCTCATCGTCAATCTCCAGCCGACGGGCGAATATCTGGGCGAGGACTACCATCACGCGGGCGGCGTGCCGGCCGTGGTGGCGGAGCTCATGAAAGCCGGGCTGCTGCCGCATCCGGATGCTCTGACCGCCAACGGCAAGACAATGGGCGACAATTGCCGCGATGCCGTCAACGAGAACCGCGAGGTCATCCGCACTGTCGCCGAGCCGCTGAAGGCCAATGCCGGCTTCATCAATCTCAAGGGCAATCTGTTCGATTCGGCAATCATGAAGACCAGCGGCATCTCGCCCGAATTCCGCGAGCGCTATCTCTCCAACCCGAAGGACCCCGAGGCCTTCGAGGGCAATGCCATGGTCTTCGACGGTCCGGAGGATTACCACGCCCGCATCGACGACCCGGCGCAAGGGATCGACGAGCACACCATCCTGTTCATGCGCGGCGCCGGTCCGGTCGGCTATCCCGGCGGCGCCGAGGTCGTCAACATGCAGCCGCCGGCCTATCTCATCAAGAAGGGCATCCACGCGCTGGCCTGCATCGGCGACGGCCGCCAGTCCGGCACGTCAGGCTCGCCCTCCATCCTCAACGCCTCGCCGGAAGCCGCCATCGGCGGGGGGCTTGCGTTGCTCAAGACAGGCGACCGCGTTCGCATCGACCTGAAAAAGGGCACGGCCAACATTCTCGTCACCGATGACGAGATCACCCGCCGCCGCGCCGAGCTGCAGAACAATGGCGGCTACCATTATCCCGAGCACCAGACGCCGTGGCAGGAAATCCAGCGCGGTATGGTCGACCAGTTCTCGGGCGGCATGGTGCTGAAACCGGCGGTGAAATACCAGGACGTCGCTCATACGAAGGGCGTGCCCCGGGACAATCACTGATTATTCCCCGGGACATTCATCGATTGTTTGAAGCGACAATTGACGGATAGCGATCGACGATCGGCGGCCTGATCGGCCGCCGATCGTTTTTTCGTTTCGTGGCCCGCTATGGACCGAGGACATTGCGTCCTTGACAAGCCTGCCCAACAAATCCACCATCCCTGCAAGGGGTTCATCGCGACGACCCCGTGAGGCGTCAGCCCAACGTTCGCGTCCAGGCTTCTCTTTCAGGAGGTGGACGCCATGCCGTCAACAACCGCCGTCACCGTGCCGCAACTGATCCGTATGGTCGGTTTGCCGGGCTCGCCTGCAATCCTCGATATCCGTACCGAGGACGACTACAACGCCGATCCACGTTTGCTGCCGGCGTCGTACCGGCGCGATTTCAAAACCGTCCAGACCTGGGCAGCCGACTTCGCCGGTAGCCGCGTGGCGGTCGTTTGCCAGCAGGGAAAAAAGCTCTCGCAAGGCGTCGCCGCATGGCTGCGCCATGAAGGGATCGCCGCCGAATCGCTCGAAGGCGGCTTCGAAGCCTGGCGGGACGCCCACGGCCTTCTGGTCCGCGCCGACAGGATGCCGCCTCGGGACGACAAGGGCCGCACCGTCTGGGTGACGCGGGCCCGGCCCAAAGTCGATCGCATCGCCTGCCCTTGGCTGATCCGCCGTTTCGTCGATCCCCAAGCGGTCTTCCTGTTCGTCGACGCGGCGGAAGTGCCCGATGTCGCCAATCGTTTTCAGGCCGTTCCTTTCGACATCGACAATGCGTTCTGGAGCCATCGCGGCGAGCGCTGCACCTTCGACACGATGCTCGAGGAGTTCGGGCTCGAATCCGAAGCGCTCGACCGCCTCGCCGTGATCGTGCGCGCAGCCGACACGGCGAGCCTCGACCTGGTTCCGCAGGCAGCGGGATTTCTCGCTGCCTCGCTTGGTTTGTCGCGCATGTTTCGCGATGACCTGCAACAATTGGATGCCGGCATGCTGCTTTACGACGCGTTCTTCCGCTGGTGCCGCGATGCCACCGACGAAACGCACAATTGGCCGGCCGGGGCGAAGGCGTCATGAGCTCCCTCCTTTCCGAGGAAAGTGCTGACCTCATCGAGGCGCCTGCGGTCCCGAGCTTCCGCGAGGCCACGAAACTCTGGGCGAAGATCGGGTTGCTCAGTTTCGGCGGACCGGCCGGGCAGATCGCGCTCATGCACAGGGAATTGGTCGAGGAAAAGCGCTGGATCGGCGAGCAGCGTTTCCTGCATGCGCTGAACTACTGCATGCTGCTGCCTGGCCCCGAGGCCCAGCAACTCGCCATCTACATCGGCTGGCTGCTGCACAAGACGATCGGCGGTCTTGTCGCCGGCATCCTCTTCGTCGTGCCCGGGGCGGTCGTCATGCTGACCTTGAGCATCCTCTATGCGCTCTATGGCGATGCGCCGCTGGTCGACTCGCTGTTTTTCGGGGTGAAGGCGGCGGTGCTGGCGATCGTGGTCGAGGCCGTTATCCGCATCGGCCGGCGCGCCTTGAAGAACCGGGTGATGGCGGCGATCGCGCTTTGCGCCTTTGTCGGCATCTACGTGCTCAACGTCCCCTTTCCGCTCCTCGTCCTGTTTGCAGGACTGGTGGGGTGGGTCGGAAACGGCATCGCGCCGGCCCTGTTTTCTGGCGCCGCGCATGGCAAGGACGAAGCTCCCGACGCCACGGGCGCGGTCGATCTGATGTTCGAGCGCGGCGAACTGGCCCACACCAGGCCGACGCGATGGCACGCGCCGCGCACCATCGCGATCTGGCTGCCGATCTGGCTTGGACCGGTTGTGCTGATCTGGGCGTTCACATCGGCAAACAGCGTCTGGACGCAGATCGGCGGCTTCTTCAGCCTCATGGCGGTCGTCACTTTCGGCGGCGCCTATGCCGTTCTGGCCTATGTCGCGCAAGCGGCCGTCGGTTCTCTTGGCTGGCTTGCGCCAGGCGAAATGGTCGATGGCCTGGGCCTTGCCGAAACCACGCCAGGACCGCTCATCCTGGTCCTGCAGTTCGTCGGCTTCCTTGCAGGCTTGCGCCATTCCGGATCGCCATATCCGTTGTTTGCCGGATCGCTTGGAGCGCTGCTTACGCTGTGGGTTACCTTCACGCCGTGCTTCTTCTGGATATTCCTCGGCGCGCCCTACATCGAGGCGCTGCGCGGCAACAAGGCATTGTCGGCGGCATTGGGCGCGATCACCGCGGCGGTCGTCGGCGTCATCATGAATCTGGCCCTGTGGTTCGCCTTGCACGTCATCTTCCGCGACGTGCGCGCGACGGGGCTCGGAACGGAGATGCCGGTACTGTCCTCGATCGACTGGCGTGCCGCGCTGCTGTCCTGCGCTACCATGATCGCCATCCTCAAGCTGAAAATCGGCATGCTGCCGACGCTTGCCGGATCGGCTTTGGCGGGTGTCTTATTGCTTGCGGCGAGTGGGTAGCTTCGACACGGAGGAGACCATGGAAACGGTCAGTGTCCGCTATATCGTCAATGACGTCGACAAGGCCTTCTACCGCGACCATCTCGGCTTCACGGTCGCCATGCACCCGGCGCCATCGTTCGCCATGCTTGCCAGGGGCAACCTGCGGCTTCTGCTCAATGCCGCTGGCGGTCCTGGTGGGGCGTCGCAGCCGATGCCCGACGGCAGCGTGCCCGAACCCGGCGGCTGGAACCGCATTCAGATCGAGGTGGAGGATCTCGAAGGCGTGGTTTACAAGCTGAAAACTGCCGGCCAGGCTTTCAGGAACGAAATCGTCAAGGGCATGGGCGGCAGCCAGATATTGCTGCGGGACCCATCCGGCAATCTGGTGGAACTGTTCGAACCGGGGCGCAGATAATGCGTCCCTGTCACGAATAGCCAGCTGACATGGGCAGAAACCACCTGCACGGCATTTGCATTCCGTTGCCAGGCCACTCAATTTGCTGGGAAACAGATTGGACCATGATGGCCAAACGACGCTCTTCCCTCGGTTTCCTCGGCATGTTCGGCCGTTCAAGCGACCTCAGGCAGCTCGATGCCGCATTGCGCGGAGCCGACTTGCATCCCGCCCTTGTGCCGGAGGGCGTAAAGCTCACCATCGTCAACCTGATGAAGGATCACTGGCCCGACGAGCCGCCGCCGCAGGCTTATGCGCAAGTGGCGTGTTTGTTCAGCTATTGTATTGCTGGGCCTGAGGCATTCGAGCGCTCTCATGGCGCGCAGCCGCGGCAGGACGTGGAGCGTCGGATAGAGGCCGCGGTCGATGCCGGAGACAGTTTCGACGCCCAGATCGTGCTGATGGCGCTACACGCCAAGCTGGTCAATACCGAGGTCGTCGAACATTATGGGCTGAGCGCGGATTAACCTGTTTTCAAAGGGGGGCGTTCTCAGCCGCCCATGCCGTTGCGCGGCAGCTTGATCATGTCGCCGAAGCGGGCGCGCAGCCTGTCGTCGAGCGGCTTCGGCACATGGCGCGGGAAGCGTTCGGCGAGGATGCGCTTCTTCTCGACGATCGCCCGCTGCAATATGTCGGGTCGGCCCTTCTCGTTCCATTCCTTCGGCGAAAACCGGTCGCCGACGGCGGGGTAGAAATATTCGGTCTGCATCAGCTTCAGCGTCTGCTCGTTGCCGAGATAGTGGCCCGGACCTTTCAGGCAGACATCGGCGATGGTGTCGATCGACAGCGCGTCGTCCGTCACCTCGATGCCGCGCACGCAGCGCAGGCAATGGCCGAGCATGTCATTGTCGATGATCAGGCTTTCCAGGCAGAAGCCGAGCAGGGAAGCGTGCATGCCGGCCGATTCGTAGACCAGGTTGAGGCCGGAAAGGCCGGCCATCACATTGGTGATGCCTTTTTCATAGCCGGACTGGATGTCAGGCAGTTTCGAATCCGTCATGCCTGCGGCCGAACCGCCTGGCAGGTCGTAGAACTGCGCCATCTGCGCGCAGGCTGCGGTCAGCACCGCCTGTTCGGCCGAGCCGCCCGACATGGCGCCGGTGCGCAGGTCCGACACGAACGGCCAGGTACCGAAGATCGCCGGATGCCCCGGCTTGATGGTGTTGACATAGACAAGGCCGGCCAGCACTTCGGCCACGGCTTGCACCACCGCACCCGCGATCGCCGCCGGAGCGGTGGCCCCGGCCTGTCCCGCCGAAAGCAGCAGGATCGGGATGCCTCCTTCGACGCAGGCCTCGAGCACGCCGCAGGCGTCCTCGGCGAATTTCATCGGCGGCACGACGAAACAGTTGGAGTTCGACACGAACGGCCGGGCCCGGAAATTCTCCTCGCCACCGGCGATCGCGTAGAGCATTTCGAGCGCCGGTTGCACGTTCTCCCGCACCGTGAAGGACGTGCCGACATGCTTGGACGTGCCCATCACGCAGGCATAGAGCGTGTTGAAGTCCATTTCGAGCGGATCGGGAATGTCGCGCGGCACCATGGGCCGCTGGAAGAAATGGATGTTGTCGAGCCCGTCGACGATGCGCGCGGCATCATAGATGTCCTGCAGCAAGGATTCGCGATACTCGCGCTTCTCGACGTCGACAAGATGCACGGCAGCACCCGCCGTGCCGTAATGCACGCGCTTGCCCTGGATCACCATGTCGTGCTTCGGGTCCTGGCCGTGGAGCGTGAAATGCCGCGCCGCCCGCTTGATCGTGTTGAGCACCAGTGCGCGCGGGAAACGGATACGGCCGTCGTCGCCATGGCTGGCGCCGGCCTTGGTCAGCGCCTCGATGCAGGACGGGATTGCGTTGGCGAAGCCGACCGTCTCCAGCAGGGTCAGCACCGCTTCGTGGATGCGCTCGCAATCAGTGCCGCGCAGGGGGCCATAGCTCCCCCCCTCAAGGCCGGCGCGAACCGGCCTGATGTCGTCGGCGAGCGGCGCCGCCCGCATGGCGCGACGCGCTTCGCGTCCGCCGGAGCGGCGCGAACGCTGGTCGGCCGCTTCCTGCTTTTCGACAGCCACTGACATGGAAGCACTCCACCTTTTCTCGGAAGCAGGGCGGCGGTTGGTCCACCATCGGCTGCTTCGTCCCCTTTAGGCCTCGACTATGCCGCCGGCATTGGCACAGCCTATGAGCCAGCCGGTCCGGTTGCATATGCCAGTGCTAAAGAAGCAGGAGCCGCTGTTGCGCGGCTCCCGGGAGGTGGTCAGGCCCAGGTGATCAGGCGGCGGCCGGCCTGCGGCCCGCGGCGGTTGCAAGTTCGCGGATACCGGGCTCGATATGCTGCAGCGCGATCGAGGAGATGCCCAAGCGCATGAAACGCGAAGGCTTTTCGGTGCGGTCGAAGAAGCGGTCGCCTGGTTCGATGATGACGCTGCGCGAGGCGGCGGCCTCGGCCAGTCCGCGGGAATCGGTGCCGCGCGGTCCCTCCAGCCACAGCGACGTGCCGCCGGCCGAGTCGGTCGAACGCCACTCGGGCAGGAAAGCGGAAATCGCATGGACCAGGCGCTTGCGCCGCTCGTCGAAGGCGCTCGACAGCCGCCGCACCAGCGCTTCGTGGTGGCCGAGCGACAGGAACAGCGCGACCGCGCGCTGGTTGTTGGCCGGCGGATGGCGCAGCATGAAGCGGCGCAGCGCCCTGAGTTCGGCGATTAGTCCAGCCGAGGCCACGATGTAGCCAAGCCGCAGGCCCGGAGCCAGCGTCTTCGACATCGAGCCGACATAGATCACGCGGCCGGAGCGGTCGAGGCTCTTCAAGGCTTGCTGCGGCGCCTCGTCGAGAAGCTGGCTGTCATAGCCGTCCTCGATGATGATCTGGTTGTAGCGGTTGGCGCGCGCCAGAAGGTCCTGCCGGCGTTCCGCCGACAGCGGCACCATGGTCGGGCAATGATGGCTGGGCGTGACGAAGACAAAGCCGGAATCGTTGGGAATCGAAGAGGTTACGATGCCGGACTGGTCGACCGGCACCGGCTGGATGTCGGCGCCGGCGAGCCGGAAGATCGAGCGTGCGTCGGGGTAGCCCGGATCCTCCATCGCCACCTTCGAGCCCTTGGTCATCAAAAGCGTCGCCAGCATGTAGAGCGCGTTCTGGGCGCCCAGCGTGACGATGATCTCGTCGGGGTTGGCGAAGATGCCGCGCCTGGGCAGCAGCCGCGCCTGGATCTGCTCGATCAGCAGCGGATCGTCGCGATCGACCATGTCGGAGGCCCAGTTGCGGATCTCCAGCACGGCAAGCGCCATGCGGTTGCACTCGCGCCACTCGGCGGTCGGGAACAGCGCCGGATCGAACTGGCCATAGACGAAGGGGTAGGACGACTTGATCCAGTTCTCGTGCTTGGCCGGCGGCGGCATGTCGCTGGCCGCGATCTGCCGGCGTGCCTTCCAGTCGATCTCGTTGGCCTGGTCGGGCGCCTTCTGGTGCGGCTTGGCCGGCGTCGCCAAAACGTCGGGATTGACGAAATGGCCGCGCCGCTCGCGCGCCACCAGGAAGCCCTGGTCGACCAGTTGCTGGAAGGCCAGCACCACGGTTCCGCGCGCCACGCCGAGTTTTTCGGCCAATATCCGGCATGACGGAAGCGGCATCGAAGCGGCGATCTGGCGGTCGAGAATAGCGGCCACGATCGCCTGGCGGATCTGTGCCTGCAAAGTCTGGCCGGATTCGGCCGAAATCCGGAACAGGCCGGACCATATGGCCGTGTCGTTGCGCTGTGGCATGGGAAATGTTCCTCGATGGCCAGCTTTTTTCGTTTGGCTGGACCAGTCGAATGTAACGGTGGCACAAGGGGTTGCGCCAATCAATTTTTCTGATCTTTGGGATTTATGCCAGTGATCTTTCGGCCTTCGCATCCCGTGTAACGCAGTGCGTCATCGCCGCGTATTGACCGGACGGAATTCGGCTCAATAGTTTGGCGCGACGACACGCGCCGGAAACATCCGGTCTGCTAAGATAATTTAACAGTCCCAGGAGCCCGCCGGTGGATCAGTCAGCCTTCCAAAAACAGCTTGCCGCCTTGCGCGACCATCGCGCCGCGGCAGCCGGCGATATGCGCCAGGCCTTCGCCGCCGATCCGCAGCGGTTCAAGACGTTCTCCGCCAGCTACGGCGACCTGTTGCTCGACTGGTCGAAATGCGCCGTCGATGCGCGCACGATGGACCTGCTGGAGAATCTGGCTGACGCCGCCGATCTCGAAGGCCGCCGCGCCGCCATGTTCGCCGGCAAGAAGATCAACGTTACAGAGGGCCGCGCTGTTCTGCACACCGCCCTGCGCAACCTGACCGGCAAGGGCATCGTGCTCGACGGGCAGGATGTGAAGGCGGAGGTCATCGCCGTATTGGACGCGATGGGCGCCTTCGCCGACGCGGTGCGTTCCGGCAAGGCGACAGGCGCCACCGGCAAGAAGATCACCGACATCGTCAATATCGGCATCGGCGGCTCCGATCTCGGCCCGGCCATGGCGACGTTGGCGCTGGCGCCCTATCATGACGGTCCGCGCGCGCACTATGTCTCCAACATCGACGGCGCCCATATCCACGACACGCTGAAGGGCCTTTCCGCCGAGAGCACGCTTTTTATCGTCGCGTCGAAGACCTTCACCACGGTCGAAACGATGACCAATGCGCAGACGGCGCGCGACTGGGTCCAGAAGGCGCTCGGCAAGGAAGCGATCGGCAAGCACTTCGCCGCTGTCTCGACGGCACTCGACCTGGTGGCGAAGTTCGGCATCGAGCCGGACCGCGTCTTCGGCTTCTGGGATTGGGTCGGCGGCCGCTATTCTGTGTGGGGCGCCATCGGCCTTCCCGTGATGATCGCCATTGGTCCACGCGATTTCCGCGCCTTCCTCGATGGCGCGCACGAAATGGACGAACACTTCCGCACAGCGCCGCTGGCCAAAAACCTGCCGGTGCTGCTTGGCCTTTTCGGCTGGTGGCATCGCGTCGTTTGCAAATACCCGGCCCGCGCGGTCATCCCCTATGACCAGCGCCTGTCCAGGCTGCCGGCCTATCTCCAGCAACTCGACATGGAATCGAACGGCAAGAGCGTCACCCTGGACGGCGGTCCCGTGGCGACGCCGACCGGGCCGCTGGTCTGGGGCGAGCCCGGCACCAATGGCCAGCACGCCTTCTTCCAGCTCCTGCACCAGGGAACCGATTTCATTCCGGTCGAATTCCTCGCCGCGGCGAACGGCCACGAGCCGGAGCTGAAGCACCATCACGACCTGCTGCTCGCCAACTGCCTGGCGCAGTCGGAAGCCTTCATGAGGGGCCGCACGCTGGAGGAAGCGCGCGCGCAGATGCTGGCCAAGGGCATGAAGCCGGCCGATGTCGATCGTATTGCCCCGCACCGCGTCTTCTCCGGCAACCGGCCCTCGGTGACCATTCTTTATCGCAAGCTTGACCCGCGCACGCTCGGCCGCCTGATCGCTCTCTACGAACACCGCGTCTTCGTCGAGGGAACGCTGTTCGACATCAACTCCTTCGACCAATGGGGCGTCGAGCTCGGCAAGGAACTGGCCACCGGCCTTCTGCCAGTCGTGGAAGGCAAGGAAAGTGCCGCAAAGCGGGATGCCTCGACCGCCGGCCTGGTGGAACACATCCACCATTTGCGTGGTTCGGAGTGACTGAGTTGGCAGACATCAAGGGAATATTGTTCGACAAGGACGGAACGCTTGTCGACTTCAATGCGACCTGGCTCGGGGTTGCCGACTTCATGGCCATGGACGCCTCCGAAGGCGACCGCTGGAAGGCCGACAGGCTGCTTGCGGCCGCGGGCTTCGATTTCGCCAACAGGCGCTTCAAGCCCGATTCCATCTTTGCCTCCGGCACCAATCTCGACGTCGTTGAATTGTGGTTTCCGCGCCTGTCCGACGAAGACCAGATGCTGGCCGTCGCCCGCTTCAACCAGATCACCTCGGTGCAGGGCTCGGCGATGGCGGTGGCTCTGCCGGGCATCGTCGAAACGCTCGGCACCTTGCACGCAAGGTCCTATCGGCTCGGCGTCGCCACCAACGATTCGACCAGCGGCGCGGAAAAAACGCTGGTAACGCTCGGCGTCGCGCAGCTGTTCGACGCCGCCTACGGCTATGACGCGGTGGCCAATCCCAAGCCGGCGCCGGATACGATCCAGGCCTTCTGCGATCTCACCGGCCTGAAGCCGACGCAGGTCGCCATGATCGGCGATAACCGCCACGATCTCGAAATGGCTCGTGCCGGCGGCTGCGGCCTGGCGGTCGGCGTGCTCTCGGGCACCGGCACGCGTGAATCTCTGGCCGGAATTGCCGACGTGATCCTGGATTCGGTTGTCGACCTGCCGGATTTCCTTTCAGCGCGGGTCAAGGAGACGATCTGATCTCGTCGCTAGCGGCGTCTCGGCTTCGAAGGAAAAGACGCCGCTCGGCCTGCTTGCGGCGCCCTTCGCGTCGCCGAAATCCGGCACCTGATATTCGGCGAGCAGCCTGAGCCGCGACAATGGTAGATCGGCGCGGCGCGGGTCGCCGATCAGGACCTCGACGCCAGCGGCAAGGCAGCGGTCGAGGAAGGGGATCATGCGTTGGGTGACATCGGGTCCGTAGAACACGTCGCCAGCCAGCACAAGGTCGACCGCCGGTGGCGGACCGGTGGTAATGTCTTTGCAGATCACCGAGATCGTGACGCCGTTGTCTTTTGCATTGAGACCGAGCGCGGCGACGCTGTTTCGGTCGATCTCGGCGGCGATCACTTCGCGGGCCCCGGCCTTCGCGGCAGCGATGCCGACAATGCCGGAGCCGGCACCAAGATCGAGCACGCGGCGTCCCGCCACGGTCATCGGATGGTCGAGGACATAGCGCGCGAGCACGGTGCCGCCGGCCCATGCATAGGCCCAGTAGGGCGGTTGTGGCTCCGGCGCATCCTCGTCGGCTTCGTCGTGCGGCTCCACAAGCCGCCTCAATCCTGTGCCTGGATGGGGTGCGTAAAGCCATATCTCGGGAAGCGCGGGAACAGGCACGAGGCGCATGTTGGCCTTGATGAACTCGGCCGGGTCGAGGCGCTGGCGCCGGTCTGGCGCATCGTCGCCGGCAAGATCGTGGTCCAAGCCGGCTCCTATTCGCGCAATGCGCGCCGCAGGATCTTTCCGACCGGCGTCTTCGGCAGTTCTGTCCTGAATTCGATGTATCTGGGCCGCTTGTACCCGGTCAGGTTCTCACGGCAATAGGCGGTGATGGCCTCGGCGGTCAGCGCCTGGTCCTTCTTGACGATGAACAGTTTCGGCACTTCGCCCGAATGCTCGTCCGGCACGCCGATTGCCGCCACTTCGAGCACGCCGGGATGCAGCGCCACGACTTCCTCGAGCTCGGTCGGATAGACGTTGAAGCCGGAAACGAGGATCATGTCCTTCTTGCGGTCGACGATCTTGGTGTAGCCGCGCTCGTCCATGAAGCCCATGTCGCCCGACTTGAAGAAGCCGTCCTTGGTCATCACCTTGGCGGTCTCGTCAGGCCGGTTCCAGTAGCCCGCCATCACCTGCGGCCCCTTGATGCAGATTTCGCCGACCTCGCCGAGCGGCAAATTGTTGTCCTCCTCGTCGCGGATGGCGATCTCGGTAGACGGCAGCGGCAGGCCGATCGTGCCGGTGAATTCGCCGGAGCTGAATTTGTTGGCCGTTGCCACGGGCGACGTCTCCGACAGGCCGTAGCCTTCACTGATCGGGCAGCCCGTCAGCGCCTTCCAGCGCTCGGCGACGCCCTTTTGCACCGCCATGCCGCCGCCCAGCGTCAGGAGCAGCGGCTTGAAGTCGAGCTTGCGGAAATCCTCATTGTTGAGCAGCGCGTTGAACAGCGTGTTGAGGCCTGGAAAGATATGGATCGGATACTTGCCCATTTCCTTGACGAAGCCGGGGATGTCGCGCGGATTGGGGATCAGTATGTTCTTTCCACCCATTTGCATGCCCATCAGCGCATTCACGGTCAGCGCGAAGATATGATAGAGCGGCAGTGCGCAGATGAGGTTGAGATGGGCGGGTTTTGGCTTGACCGTGTAGGCGTCCTGCAGCCACAGCGAATTCTGCGCGACATTGGCCAGCACGTTGCTGTGCAGCAGGATAGCACCCTTCGAGATTCCCGTGGTGCCGCCGGTATATTGCAGGAACGCGATATCGTCGGCCGCCACCTTGGCCGGCTTGAAACCCATGCCGCTGCCCACCTTCAGCGCCGCGTTGAACTTGACATGGCCGGGCAATGACCAGGCCGGCACCATCTTCTTGACGCGGCGCACCACCAGATTGACGATGCTTCCCTTGAGCCCGCCGAGCATGTCGCCCATGGCCGCGACGACGACGTGCTTGACCGACGTCCTGGCGATCACCGCTTGCAAGGTGCTGGCGAAGTTCTCCAGGATGATGATCGCTTGTGCCCCGGAATCCTTGAGCTGGTGTTCCAGCTCGCGCGGCGTGTAGAGAGGGTTGACGTTGACCACCGTGTAGCCGGCGCGCGCCACCGCCATCATCGCCACCGGATATTGCAGCACGTTCGGCATCATCAGGGCGACGCGTGCGCCTTTGGGCAACCCGGTCGATTGAAGGTAGGCGCCGAACGCCGCCGAAAGCCGTTCGAGTTCCGCATAGGTGATCGACTTGCCCATGCAAGTGAAGGCCGGCTGGCCTGCAAATTGCTTGCAGGCGGCAACGAGGAAATCGCCGATGGAGCTGTAGGGCAGGGCGCCGATCTCGGCCGGCATGTTCTTCGGGTAGCTTTCCAGCCACGGTTTTTCCGGCAAGCCTGCGGCCAGGGCGGTGAGCGCTTTCGGCAATCGCTTGGCGGCCGCCGGTTTCGAGGCCGCCGGTGCCGGCTTGGCCACGGATGCGGCTTGTGCGGCGCCAGTCTTGCTAGTCCGGGTCGCCCCGGTCTTGCTCGCGCCAGTCTTCGTCGTCCCGGCCTTGGTCGAACTGGTCTTTGTCGCCCCGGTTTTAGCAGTTCCGGCCTTCGCCGACGTCTTTGCGGGGACGGCTTTGGCCGCCGGCTTCGTGGCCGGTTTGACAACAGCGTCCGCCTTGCCGGCGGAAGGTTTCCCTGCGGCCCTTGCCTTTGCGCCCTTTGTGTTCTTGGCAGGGGGCGTTGGCTGCTTGTCGGCGCCCGCGGCCGGCTTCAGGGTCGCCTTGGCCGTCTTCGGCGGAGCCGTCCTGTTCGATGCTTTTGCCAACCGTCCCTCCCTGTTTTGTTCGTCCCTGCCGCGCTCGCCTCCTGATAACAGAGGCGTCCCCCGCTGCCGCTGGTGCCTTGTCTATGTATGGCCTCTATCGGCGGGCGTGCAAGCCTTGCCCCAGCGGCAAGCCGTCGAAAGATTTGCCGCCGAAAATCTTTCTCGCCATGGGCGCAGCGGCCCTGCATCGTCCGGCGTCCCCGGTCATATGAAAGCGGGCGCGACGTCGATCTCGTGAGATTGGTGATCAATAAAAAAATGCGGTCGTTAATAATGTTGTGAATAGAAAAAAATACTGAATTTTTCCATTTTTTCGCGGGAGGGAGGATTTTTTTCCCGCTTACCATGGGGTAGGCAAACTGGGTGTTCCAAAGCCGGAGAAACGGTGCTTATATGCGCGCTTCGCGAGCCTGATAGAGGGGCTTGGAAAAACATCAGGGAGTGCTCAATGAGGAAGAAACTGACTTTTGCAGCCGCGTTGCTGGCTGCAAGCGTCCTGGGCGGCGTGGCCAACGCAAAAACCTTGGTCTACTGCGCCGAAGCTTCGCCGGAAGGCTTTGACCCGGCGCCCTACACCGCGGGACAGACGTTCGATGCGTCTTCGCGTACGGTCTTCAACCGCCTCGTCGAATTCGACCATGGCAAGACGACGGTCTCGCCGGGCCTGGCCGAAAGCTGGTCCATTTCCGACGATGGCAAGGAATACACGTTCAAGCTTCGCAAGGGCGTGAAGTTCGCCGCTACCGACTATTTCACCCCGACGCGCGACTTCAACGCCGACGACGTGGTGTTCTCGTTCCAGCGTCAGGTCGACAAGAACGGCCCCTGGTTCCAGTACATACCGGGCATTGCCTACCAGTATTACAATGACCAGTTCGGCGACAACATCACCAAGGTCGAGAAGGTCGACGACCTGACGGTGAAGTTCACCCTCAAGGAGCCGGCGATCACTTTGATCCCGACGCTGGGCATGGACTTCGCCTCAATCGTTTCCAAGGAATATGCCGACAAGCTGCAGGCGGACAAGACGCCTGAACTGTTCAACCAGAAGCCGATTGGCACCGGCCCGTTCATCTTCGTCGATTACCAGACCGACGCTGCCATCCGCTACAAGGCCAACCCCGACTATTGGGGCGGCAAGCAGAAGATCGACGACCTTGTCTTCGCCATCACCACCGATCCGGCGGTCCGTGCGCAGAAGCTGAAGGCCGGCGAGTGCAACATCATGTCCTACCCGGCGCCGGCCGACATCGCCGGCCTGCAGGCCGATCCGAACCTGAAGGTCGACGAGCAGGAAGGCCTCAATGTCGGTGCGCTGATGTACAACACCCAGCAGAAGCCGTTCGACGACGTGCGCGTGCGCAAGGCGCTCAACATGGCCATCAACAAGAAGGCCATTATCGACGCGGTCTTCCAGGGCGCCGGCCAGGTGGCCGTCAACCCGATCCCGCCGACCATGTGGTCCTACAACAAGGACGTGAAGGACGATCCGTACGATCCGGATGCGGCCAAGAAGATGCTCGAAGAGGCCGGCGTCAAGGACCTCAAGATGAATGTCTGGGCCATGCCTGTGTCGCGCCCCTACATGCCGAACGCGCGCCGCACCGCCGAGCTGATCCAGGCCGACTTCGCCAAGGTCGGCGTCACCGTCAACATCGTCAGCTACGATTGGGGTGAATACCTCAAGCGCGCTTCGGCGGTCGATCACGATGGTGCCGTCATCGTCGGCTGGACCGGTGACAATGGCGATCCGGACAACTTCCTCGGTGTGCTCCTGAGCTGCGCTTCCGTCGGTTCGAACAACCGCGCGGAATGGTGCAACAAGGACTTCGATGCGCTCATCAACAAGGCCAAGACGGTTTCCGACCAGGCCGAGCGCACCAAGCTCTACGAACAGGCGCAGGTCATCTTCAAGGAACAGGCACCGTGGGCGACGCTCGCACACTCCAAGGTGTTCATGCCGATGCAGAAGACCGTCTCCGGCTTTGCGATGGATCCGCTCGGCATCCATCGCTTCGACGGCGTCGATATCGCCGAATAAGGTTCGCGAAACGGGGCGGCGCCACAGCGCCGTCCCACCTCGCCCGCCATGCTGCGTTATATCCTCGGCAAGCTCGCCCTCATCGTCCCGACCTTCATCGGGATAACCATCCTCGCCTTCGGCTTCGTGCGCATCCTGCCCGGTGATCCGGTGCTGGTGCTCGCGGGCGAACGCGGCCTGTCGCCCGAACGTCACGCTGCGCTGATGCACCAGTTCGGCTTCGACCTGCCGATCTGGCGACAGTACCTGACCTATCTGGCCAATATCCTCAGCGGTGATTTCGGCACCTCGTTTTCCACCAAGACGCCGGTTCTCAAGGATTTCCTGGTGCGGTTCCCGGCAACCGTCGAACTCGCCATCTTCGCCATGATCTTCGCCATCGTCATCGGCGTCGCCTTCGGCATCTTCGCCGCGATCCGCCGCGGCTCCTGGTTCGACCAACTGACCATGGGAACGGCGCTGGCAGGCTATTCCATGCCGATCTTCTGGTGGGGGCTGCTGCTGATCATCGTGTTCTCCGGCATGCTGCACTGGACGCCGGTTTCCGGCCGCATCGACCTTCTCTATTTCTTCAAGCCGGTAACCGGCTTCATGACCATCGATTCCCTGATCTCCGGACAGAAGGGTGCATTCCGCTCGGCCCTATCGCACCTCGTCCTGCCCACCATCGTGCTCGGCACCATTCCGCTTGCCGTCATCGCCAGGCAGACGCGGTCGGCCATGCTCGAGGTCCTCGGCGAGGACTATGTGCGCACCGCGCGCGCCAAGGGCCTGGCGCCTCGCCGCGTCATCGGGCTGCACGCTTTCCGCAATGCGCTGATCCCGGTCGTCACCACCATTGGCCTGCAGGTCGGCACGCTCCTGACCGGCGCCATCCTGACCGAGAGCATTTTTTCGTGGCCAGGCATCGGCAAATGGATGATCGACGCTATTTCCAAGCGCGACTATTTCACCGTGCAAGGCGGCTTGCTTTTGATCGCGCTCATCGTCATGTCGGTGAACCTCATCGTCGACGTGCTCTATGCCGTCATCAACCCGCGTATCCGGGCGAATTGACATGACCAACGAAGGCCCTGCCACAATCGAAGCCGCGACCGTCGTCAGGCCGCAGGACGCCCGGCTGCAGATGTTCGCCGAGTTCTGGCACTATTTCTCGATCAACAAGGGCGCGGTGATCGGCCTCTTCGTCTTCGCGCTGCTGATCCTGATCGCCGTCTTCGCGCCGCTGCTCGCCCCGCATTCGCCGGACGACCAGTTCCGCGACTTCTTCCTGACGCCGCCGGCCTGGCAGGCGGGCGGCAGCGCCCAGTTCCTGCTCGGTACCGACGCCGTCGGCCGCGACATTCTCTCGCGCCTGATCTACGGCTCGCGCTTCTCGCTCGCCATCGGCTTCGTCGTCGTCACCACGGCGCTGATCTCCGGCGTCATCCTCGGCCTGCTCGCCGGCTACTGCCGCGGCTGGGTGGATACGCTCATCATGCGCATCATGGACATCATCCTGGCCTTCCCGTCGCTGCTGCTGGCGCTGGTGCTGGTCGCCGTTCTGGGACCTGGGCTGGTCAACGCCATGATCGCCATTGCCTTCGTGCTGCAGCCGCACTTCGCCCGGCTCACCCGCGCCGCCGTGATGGCCGAGAAGAACCGCGAATATGTCATCTCGGCCAAGGTCGCGGGCGCAAGCCATCTCAGGCTGATGCTGGTCACCATCCTGCCCAACTGCATCGCGCCGCTGATCGTGCAGGCGACGCTGTCCTTCTCCAACGCCATCCTCGAGGCCGCCGCCCTCGGCTTCCTCGGCATGGGCGCGCAGCCGCCGACGCCGGAATGGGGCACGATGCTGGCCGAGGCGCGCGAGTTCATCCTGCGCGCCTGGTGGGTGGTGACCTTCCCCGGCCTTGCCATCCTGATCACCGTCTTTGCCATCAACCTGATCGGCGACGGCCTGCGCGACGCGCTCGACCCCAAGCTGAAGAGGTCGTGAGCATGTCCCTGCTCGAGATCAAGAATCTCACCGTTTCCTTCGACACCGCCGCCGGTCCGTTCATGGCCGTGCAGGGCATCGACCTGTCGATCGAGCCGCGCGAAGTGCTGGCGATCGTCGGCGAATCCGGTTCCGGCAAATCGGTGGCGATGCTGGCGGTGATGGGGCTGCTGCCCAACACCGCGACCGTCAAGGCCGACCGCATGGCCTTCGACGGCGTCGATCTGCTGAAGCTCAGCCCGTCCGAGCGGCGCAAGATCGTCGGCAAGGATATCTCCATGATCTTCCAGGAGCCGATCGCCAGCCTCAACCCGTGCTTCACCGTCGGCTTCCAGATCGAGGAGGTGCTGCGCTTCCATATGGGCATGGACCGCGCCCAGCGCCGCGCGCGCGCCATCGAATTGATGAAGCTCGTCGGCATTGCCGATCCGGAAGAACGGCTGAGTTCGTTTCCGCACCAGATGTCGGGCGGCCAGTGCCAGCGCGTCATGATCGCCATCGCCATCGCCTGCAATCCGAAGCTCTTGATCGCGGACGAGCCGACCACCGCGCTCGATGTCACCATCCAGAAGCAGATCCTTGATCTCCTGGTTTCGCTGCAGGCCAAATACGGCATGGGCCTGATCATGATCACCCACAATATGGGCGTGGTGGCCGAGACCGCCGACCGCGTCATCGTCCAGTACAAGGGCCGCAAGATGGAAGAGGCCGACGTGCTGTCGCTGTTCGAGAGCCCGAAAAGCAACTACACGCGCGCGCTGCTGTCGGCGCTGCCGGAGAACGCGGTCGGCGACCGGCTGCCGACCGTTTCCGACATGCTGTTCGAGCCGGCGCCCTCAGCCGCGGGAGCCTCCGCATGAGCACCACCGTCCTCGAAGGCAAGAACATCGTTCGCGACTACCATATCGGCGGCGGCCTGTTCAGCGGGCCGCGCACGGTGCACGCGGTCAAGGGCGTCTCGTTCACCGTGGACAAGGGCAAGACGCTCGCCATCGTCGGCGAAAGCGGCTGCGGCAAGTCCACGCTCGCCCGCATCATCACGCTCATCGATCCGGCGACATCGGGCGAGCTGTTCATCGACGGCAACAAGGTCGACATCGCCAGGGGCGGATTGACCAAGGAGATGCGCCGCAAGGTGCAGATCGTCTTCCAGAACCCCTACGGATCGCTCAACCCGCGCCAGAAGATCGGCGACGTGCTGGGCGAACCGCTGCTGATCAACACCGACAAGACGGCCGCCGAGCGGCGCGACCTCGCCATGAAGATGCTGAAGAAGGTCGGCCTCGGTCACGAGCACTACAACCGCTATCCGCACATGTTCTCGGGCGGCCAGCGCCAGCGCATCGCCATCGCCCGTGCGCTGATGCTGAACCCGAGCCTTCTGGTGCTGGACGAGCCGGTCTCGGCGCTCGATCTTTCGGTGCAGGCACAGGTGCTCAACCTGCTCGCCGACCTGCAGGACGAATTCCAGCTGACCTATGTCTTCATCAGCCACGATCTCTCCGTGGTGCGCTACATCGCCGACGACGTGATGGTGATGTATTTCGGCGAGGCGGTCGAATACGGCTCGCGCGACGAGGTCTTTTCAGACCCCAAGCACAGCTACACCAGGACCCTGTTCGCCGCCACGCCGCGCGCCGATGTCGCCAGCATCAAGGCGAGGCTGGCGAAGAAGAAAGCGGCTTAAGCCGCGGTGGTCGTCATCCTCGGGTCTGCGCCGCGTCGCTCCGCTCCTTGCTCCGCCCGTGGATGACGAAACGGAGGCAGTCAAGCCTCCGGTTTCTCTCGCGAAAAGGGTCGAGCGCTACGACAGCTTCGCGATGACAGCCCGCAGCGCTTCACCGAAACGCCTGACCTCGTCTACCGTATTGTAGTGCACCAGCGAGGCGCGGATGGCGCCGCTGTCCATCGACAGGTTGAGGCGCTTCATCAGGCGCGGCGCGTACATGTGGCCGTCGCGGATGCCGATCTGCATCTCAGCCATTTCCTCGACGATCCGCTGCGGCGACAATTTGCCGATGTTGAAACAGAAGGTCGGCACGCGTTCGTTGATCCGGGCCTCCTCGGAAACGCCGTAGATCCTCGCCCCGCAGCTCTTCAGCACAGCCAGCATCTCGCGCGCCAGCACCAGCTCGTAGTCGCGGATGGCGCCCATGCCGGCGACGATGTTTTCGCGCCGCGAGCGGTTGTTGGACGGCGCAAGGTTGCGGCCGATGAGTTCCAGATACTGCACCGCCGCATCCATGCCCGACACGTTCTCGTAGATGAAGGTGCCGGCCTCGACCTTGTAGGGCGGCTCGTCGGGGATGAAGTCCTCGCGGAAGGTCGGCAGTCGCTTCAGCGTTTCGAAGCGGCCCCACAGGAAACCCATATGCGGCGAGAAATTCTTGTAGCCGGAACAGACGAGATAGTCGCAATCCCAGGCCTGTACGTCGATCAGCCCATGCGGCCCGTAATGCACGCAGTCGAGGAACACTTCGGCGCCGGCGGCGTGGGCAATCCCCGCCACTGAAGCCACGTCGACGATCGAGCCGATGGAATGCGCCGTCACCGTGCAGGCGACAAGCCGGGTGCGTTCTGAAACCAGCGGGCGCAAATCGTCGACATGCAAATTGCCGTCCTCGCGCATGCGCCACCACTTGAACTTGGCGCCGGCGGATTCGAGCGCCAGCCATGTCGCGATGTTGGCGTCGTGGTCCATGTCGGTGACGACGATCTCGTCGCGCTCTCCAAGCATCTGGCCGATGCCGAGGCTGACCAGGCGGATGAACGAGGTGGCGTTCATGCCGAAGCAGATCTCGGATGGGCTGTAGGCATTGATCAGCAGTGCCACGCTTGTCCGCGCATCGGCGACCGATTGGTCAACGGTGACGCTGCGCCCATAACGGCCGCCGCGCTGCACATTGTGCGAAACCAGATGGTTGGTCACCGCATCGAGCACGCTCTGCGGAATCTGCGCGCCGGCGGCGTTGTCCAGGAAGATGAAGTCGCCTGCCCGCTGCAAGGCCGGGAACATCGCCCGGATTCTTTCAACAGGGAACGCGCCGGAAGTGCCGGTCGCATTGGCGGCTTGATGCTTGTTCATGGTCGTCTCCTGCGAAGTGCTCGGTAGAGGGGAAATTGTAGGCGCGGTCAGCGCGTCTTCTCGGTCTTGAAACGGTCTTCAAGCAGGCTGACGAGGCGAACCATCGGCCACAGGAAGATGAGATAGACCAGGGCTGCGCCGATCAGCGGCGAGGGGTTGGCGTAGAGCGACTGCGCATTGGTCGCTTCCTTCAGGAGTTCCGGCAGCGCCACGGTGGAGGCGAGCGAGGTGTCCTTGAACATCGAGACGCAGTTGCTGGTCATCGGCGGGATGACCACGCGCACCGCCTGCGGCAGCACCACCTTGCGCAAGGTCAAAAGGAACGGCAGGCCGAGCGCCTGCGACGCCTCGAACTGGCCGCGCGGAATGCTTTCGATGCCGGAGCGGAACACTTCCGCCGAATAGGCCGACATGATGATGGCGAAGGCCGTCACGGCGGAAGCCCAGGACGACAGGCGGATGCCGAGGAAGGGCAGGGCATAATAGATCAGGATCAGCACCACCAGCACCGGCAGCGCGCGGAAGATGTCGGTGTAGCCGACCGCCAGCCATCTGAGCGGCTTCGGCGCATAAAGCCGCAACAGGCTGATCACCAGGCCGATGGGGATGCCGATGCCGATGCTGAGCAGGCCGAGCAGCAGCGTGTTGAGAAAGCCGCGCAGCAGCGCCGGCAGACTGGACGCGATGACGTCGGCGTTGAAGAAGGTATCGAGCAGCGACATGGGAGGCTTTCCCGAACCGTTTGGCGTCCCTTGACGCCGGAGCAGAGGTCCGGAACAGCGAAAGCGGTTTTGCCGCGCCGCGCTGGTTCCGGGAGACTATGTATCAAACGGAACGTGCCGGCCTTTCGAGCCGGCACGTTCTCCTTGGCGGCCGCCGCTCAGGCCTTCGGCACCGGCATTTCCTTGGCGGTCGAGGAATCGGCGGGCGCGTCGCTGCCGAACCACTTCTTGTGGATCGCGGCCAGCGTGCCGTCCTTCTTCATTGCCGTCAGCGCGTCGTTGAGCTTGCCGAGCAGCGGGTGGTCCTTGGTCATCATCAGCCCGTACTGTTCGCCGGTCTTGATGCGTTCCTTGACGGTGAGATCCTTCATCTTGGTGAAGGAGTACTGCATGCCCGGAATGTCGCTGACAGCCGCGTCGATGCGCCCGGCGCTGAGGTCGAGCAAAAGGTTCTGCTGTGTGTCATAGCCCTTAACATCGCTGAGGCCATCGGCCTCCTGATGCGCCTTGACCCAGGTCTCGCCGGTCGAGCCGGACAGCACGCCGACGATCTTGCCCTTGAGGTCGGCCTCGGCCTTGATCGGGCTGTCGGTCTTGGTGGCGATGCCCATGTCGGAATCATAGTAAGGCTGCGTGAACGACTGCGACTTCAGCCGCTCCGGCGTGATGGTGATCGACGAGATGGCGACATCGATGCGCTTCGAGGTGGTGGCGGCGAACAGCGCCTGGAAGCCGAGATCGGCGATGTCGGTGGTCATGCCGACGCGCTTTGCCGCTTCGTTGACGATGTCGACTTCAAAGCCCTCGAAAGTGCCGCTCTCGTTCTTGTACTCGAACGGAGGGTTGGTCGGGTAGGCGCCGACATTGAGCACATCGGCGGCATAGGCGGTTGCCGGTCCGGCGGCGATGCCGATGGCGGCCGCGAGGAGGATGAGATTGCGACGGGTCAGGCTCATTGTTGGTCCCTCTGGGGTGTTCCCTCTGGTTGTTGATCGGGCGGGCTGATGCCCGCACGGTTTCTTGCCGCCCCACCTCCCAGCGGGGCGTCAATTCATGCTCGCCGCCATACGGTCGGGCGCTGTCCGGTCGCGGCAGACGCACATGGGCGGGAAGGCAAGGTTGGCGATGCTCTCGGTATGCGGATCGCGGATCTGGCGCGCGCACGCCATCGCACGCATGGCGCGTGTCGGAGGATGACTGGGGGCAGCATGAACGACAAGGACTGAAACCCTTTGATCCCACCCGATGCACCGATGGATGTCCGGCAAGCCCGTCCGGAACGGCAGTCGCCATCGATCGAGGAATGCTTATCCAAACCGCGGCAGTTTTCAAGGCAAAAGTTTTAAGCTTAAAAAGTTGGCGGCGACGGCGCCTGGCAAACCTTTCGATAGCGCTAGCTGCGGCCGCTACCGCCCAGCTCAGCATCCGCGCCGGCTTTGCCGGCGGCAGCGCCAGCCCCCAGAAACATCGTGTCGCTGGCCAGGATAAAGAAACTGGCGCCGAGTGTCGCCCATTGGGCGACATCCTGCGGCCTCGCGCAGAAGATCCCGGATGTCCTGCCATGCGCGATCGTCGCATCGATGATCCTGTGTATCGCTTGCGCGAGCTTGTCGGCGCCTTTCGGGCCGATCGCATCGATCGATACGGAGAGATCGCCGGGCCCGACGAAGGTCACGTCGACACCCTCGACGGCGGCGATCGCCTCGATATTGGCCAGCCCTTCCGATGTCTCGACCTGAACCGCCACGACGATGCTGTCATTGGCCTGAGCGAGATATTCGGAGATGCGGTAGCCATAGCCGGCGGCCCGCCCGGGCCCGACGCCGCGCTCGCCGGTCGGCGGATAACGCGAGGCCTTCACCGCCGCCTGCGCCTGGGCAGCGGTCGAGACGCGCGGGACGAGCACGCCTTGCGCGCCGCTGTCCAATGCCGCGGCGATCGCTTCCGGTGCATGGCCGGGCACGCGCACCATGGCCGGCACGCGATGGATGTCGGCCGCGCGCACCATCGCCTCGATCATGTCGCGCGAAATCTGGGCATGTTCCCAATCGATGCAGAGAAAATCGAGACCGGACTGCGCCATCAGCTCGACCGCAACGGGATGCGGAATGGCGGCAAAGGAACCGACGAGGCTTTCCCTGCCGATGCATTTGTCGCGAAACCCGCTCATCGTTCCATCCCCTTGTTGTCGTGCCGGAATTCATATCCGCAAACAGCGGCGAGGCGAAGCTATTTCAGGCTTGAAATATTTTCGCGCGGGCCTAGCGTGTCGATCTCCCGCCGCGAGTTCCGGACATGATCAAAGCGCATCCCCTGCACCGCCCAAACAGACTGAAGCTCGGCGTCTTCTCGACCAATGCCGATGGCGGCCTTGCCATATCGGATGTGCCTGAACGCTGGACGGCAAGCTGGCACGACAATCTGACGGCGGCGCAGATCGCCGACCGCGCGGGGCTGGAATTCCTGCTGCCGATTGCGCGCTGGCGCGGCTTTGGTGGCCGCAACAGGGTGCGCGAATGGTCGTTCGAGACCTTCACCTGGGCGGCGGCGCTCAGTGTGGCCACCGAGCAGATCGGCCTGTTCATGACCGTGCATGTGCCGCTCGTGCATCCGCTCTATGCCGCCAAGGCACTGGCGACGGTCGATCATATCAGCCAGGGCCGCGCCGGCCTCAACATCGTCTGCGGCTGGAATCCGAAGGAATTCGGCATGTTCGGCACGCCGCTGGTCGAGAAGGGGTATGATCAGGCCGCCGAATGGATCGACATTCTGGAAAGGCTTTATGCGTCGGCTGAACCTCTCGACTATGAGGGCACTTATTATCGTCTCAAGGAGGCGGTCAGCCGGCCGGCCAGCCTGCAAGTTCCGCGCCCGGTGACGATGAACGCGGCTTTCGGCGGTCCGGGCCGCGATTTCGCCGCCGCCCGTTGCGACTATCTGTTCACGACCTTTTCCGAAATGGACGATGCCGGCAAACATGTCGCCGATATCAGTGAGCGGGCCGACAAGGCTGGCCGCGAGGTCGGCGTCTACACCGTGGCGCATGTCGTCTGCCGGCCGACGATGGAGGAGGCACAGGCCTATTACACACGCTATGCCGTCGATCTGGCCGACCGTGAGGCGGTCGATGCCCATATGGCCGGCAAGAAGGAATTCTCGCGCTCGCACGACCCGCATGCCTATGACCGCTACCGCCAACGTTTCGCCGGCGGCGCCGGCACCTACCCCTTGATCGGAACGCCCGAAACGATCGCAGCCGATATGGCCGCCATTGCCGGGCATGGCTACCAGGGCATTGCGCTGTCCTTCGTCAATTACACGCAGGAACTCCCCTATTTCTGCGGTCACGTGCTGCCGCTGCTGGAGCGGGCCGGCCTTCGCGAATAAAATAGTCCTAGCGCAATTCCAGGAAAAGTGTGGACGGTTTTCCTGGGAAAAGCGCATAGCGCTTCCCCTTGGGAATTGCGCAAAAACAAAGAGATAGAGCGGTTCGCCGTTTCCGTGGAACGGTGAGCTGCTCTAGGAAAACGAATTCTTTATTCCGGGATAACCGCGGTGGCCTGGATCTCCACCTTGGCGCGGTCCTCGACCAGTGCGATCACCTGCATCGCGGCCATCGCCGGGAAATGCCGGCCGATTACCTTGCGATAGGCCTCGCCTATACCCCTGAGATTGGCCAGATATTCAGCCTTGTCGGTGAAATACCACGTCATCGACGTGATGTGCCGCGGCTCAGCTCCGGCCTCCGCCAGCACCGCGACGATATTTTGAAGCGTCTGCCGCACCTGGCCGACGAAATCGTCGGTCTCGAACTGGCACTGGCCATTCCAGCCGACCTGTCCGCCGACGAACACGAGCCTGCCGCGCGCTGCAACGCCATTGGCATAGCCGACCGGTTTTGCCCAGCCTTCCGGCTGCAGGATCTCGTGCATTTCAACTCTCCAATATCGGTCCGCAATATCCGCGTTCGAAAACAGTCCAGTCCGACGACGCGCCCTGTTCAGGCAGCGCCCATCACCTGACGCGCGATCACCACCTTCTGCACGTCGGAAGCACCCTCGTAGATGCGCAGCGCGCGGATCTCGCGATACAGGCTTTCGACGACATGACCCTTGCGGACGCCGTCGCCGCCATGCAGTTGCACCGCTTTATCGATCACCTCTTGCGCCTTGTCCGTGGCGAACAGTTTGGCCATCGCCGCCTCGCGCGTCACCCGCGCCGCGCCCATGTCCTTGGTCCAGGCGGCACGGTAGACCAAAAGCGCCGCGGCATCGACGTCGAGCGCCATGTCGGCGATATGGCCCTGCACCATCTGCAGCTCGGTCATTGGCGCGCCGAACAGCTTGCGTTCGGCCACCCGCTTGATGCTTTCATCGAGCGCGCGGCGTGCAAAGCCGAGTGCCGCCGCGCCGACGGTCGAGCGGAACACGTCGAGCACCGACATGGCAATGCGAAAGCCGTCGCCCGGTTTGCCGATCAGTGCGGCGGCCGGCAGGCGGACCTGATCGAAAGACAGTCGTGCCAGCGGATGCGGCGCTATGACTTCAAGGCGCTCCGCGATGTCGAGGCCCTTGCTGTCCCCCGGCACGATGAAGGCGGATAGCCCCTTGGCGCCGGGTGCCTCGCCTGTGCGGGCGAAGACGACATAGAGATCGGCGATGCCGCCATTGGAGATCCAGGTCTTTTCGCCCGACAGAACATAGTCGTCACCATCGCGGGTCGCGGTCATCTCCATATTGGCGACATCCGATCCCGAGCGCGGTTCCGACAGCGCAAAGGCGGAAATGATCTTGCCGGCGCGCGTCTTCGAAAGCCATTGCTGCTGTTGCGGCGTGCCGAACAGGCTGAGCGCTCCGGTGCCAAGCCCCTGCATAGCGAAGGCGAAATCGGCGAGCCCGTCATGCCGCGCCAGCGTCTCGCGCGTGATGCACAAGGTCCGCACGTCAAGCGGCCCGGGATTGCCGGTGTCGAGCGCCGTCGGCTTCAGCCAGCCGTCCCGGCCGAGTTTTTGCACCAGCTCGCGGCAGGCGGCGTCGACGTCATGGTGATCGACGGGTAGGTTCTTCGCGCACCATGCTTCGAGGTGCTCGGCCAGTTCGCGATGACGGTCTTCGAAGAAGGGCCAGTCGAGGAAGGAGCGGTCAGGCATGCCTATCTCCTTCTGCGCCGAGTTCCTTCACACCCCCCTCTGGCCTGCCGGCCATCTCCCCCGCAAGGGGGGAGATCATCTGGCTGTCATGTTTTCGCCAATAATAGACGTTGCCGAAGGAGCGGCGACGCTGAGGCTGCCAATCTCCCCCCTTGCGGGGGAGATGGCCGGCAGGCCAGAGGGGGGTGCCTGGGCAAAAACCGCTCATCCTCAATTCCCCTCGAACACCGGCTTTTCCTTGGCAACAAACGCCTTGTACGCCCGCTCGAAATCGCGCGTCTGCATGCAGATCGCTTGCGCCTGAGCTTCCGCCTCGATCGCCTGGTCAAGGCCCATCGACCATTCCTGGTTCAACTGCGTCTTGGTAATGCCGTGAGCGAAGGTCGGGCCGGAGACGATGCGCGCCGCCATGTCGAGCGCGTCGGCCTCGAGCGATGCGGCATCGACCAACCTGTTGTAGAACCCCCAGCGCTCGCCTTCGGCAGCCGTCATGTTGCGGCCGGTGTAGAGCAGTTCGGCGGCGCGGCCCTGGCCGATGATGCGCGGCAGGATCGCGCAGGCTCCCATGTCGCAGCCGGCAAGACCGACGCGGGTGAACAGGAATGCCGTCTTGGCGTCCGGCGTAGCGATGCGGATGTCGGAGCTCATGGCGATAATGGCGCCGGCGCCGACCGCCACGCCGTCGACCGCCGCGATGATTGGCTTGCCGCAATTCAGCATCGCCTTTACGAAATCGCCGGTCATGCGGGTAAAGGCCAAGAGTTGCTTCATGTCCATCTTGACCAGCGGTCCGATAATGTCGTGGACATCGCCGCCGGAGCAGAAATTGCCGCCATTGGACAGGAACACCACGGCATCGACATCGTCGGCATAGACGAGGTCGCGGAATGTATCGCGCAGTTCCGCATAGCTGTCGAAGGTCAGCGGGTTCTTGCGCTCCGGCCGGTCGAGCCGGACCTTGGCGATCCGGCCTTCGACCTGCCAGAGGAAATGCTTCGGCTTGAAGCCGGCCATCCTGCTCATTCGCGTCCCTCCCAGTTGCTGCGGAACGAGGTCAGCATGCCGGTCAGCCGGCGTGCGTCGTCCTCGCTCACCTTGCCCAGCAATTCGCCGACCCAGCCCTCGTGAGCGGCAGCGATGACGGCGAAGGATTTGGAGCCTTCATCCGTCAGCCGCACCATCGAGGTGCGGCGGTCGCCATTGCGGCGGGCGCGCGCGACCAGCCCCTCGGATACGAGCCGATCTACGATGCCCGTGACATTGCCGTTGGATACCAGCAGGAAGCGCGACAGATCGCTCATCAGCATGCCTTCGGGCGCTCGGTAGAGCGCGGCCATCACGTCGAAGCGCGGCAACGTCGTGTTGAATTCCTTCTTCAGCCGCTCGCGCAGTTCGGCCTCGATCGTGCGCGAGGCGCGCAGCAGCCTGATCCACAGCCGCAAGCGGTCCTTGCCGGGTCCCGACGGCGCGGGCAGGGGGCCGGCTACCATGTTTCGCCTCCTGAGATCGAAATTGCCTGTCCGGTGATCGACGCCGCCGCATCGCCGCACAGCCACAGCACGGCGGCGGCAATTTCCTGCGGCTGGATGAAGCGGCCTTGTGGATTGGTCGAGGCAAGGCTCGCCCGCGCCTGTTCAGTCGAACGGCCGGTTTTTTCAACGATCCGCTCGATGGACTCGTCCAACATGTCCGTCTCGACAAACCCCGGGCACACCGCATTGACGGTCACGCCGGATTTCGCCGTCTCGGCAGCCAGCGCCCGCATCAGGCCGACGACGCCATGCTTGGCCGCCACGTAAGGCGCAACATAGGCGTAGCCTTTCAGTCCGGCGGTAGACGCGATGAAGACGATGCGGCCCGCCTTGCGCGCGGCCATGCCGGCGAGCGCCGGCTTCACCGTCAGGAAAGCGCCGGTCAGGTTGACGTCCAGCGTCCGCTGCCAGTCGGCCAGCGTGGTCTTGTGCGCCGGCGTGCTGCCCGCCATGCCGGCATTGGCGACGACGATGTCGAACGGCCCGCGCGCGGCCTCCGCCGTCTCGTAAAGCGATGCCATCGCCGCCTCATTGGTGACATCGGCAGTGATGACGAAAACGCCTTTGCTTTCGCCAGCCACCTTGGCCAGCTCCGCCTCGCGGCGGCCGCATATGGTGACGTCGATGCCGGCACCAGCCAGCGCCAGAGCGATCGCTCGGCCGACACCAGACCCGCCGCCGGTGACAAGGGCATGGCTGCCGGCGATCATCGCGGCGGCCGTCATACTTTCAGCCCCGCTGCGGCGTCGCGTTCGGCCAGTCGGTAGATCTGGTCGCGCCCCGGCAGATAAGGATCCGGCCATTTCACGCCACGGTCGCCGAGCGCCACCGCCGCATGCAGCGTCCAGTAGGGATCGGCGAGATGCGGCCGTGCCAGCGCCACCAGGTCGGCGCGGCCGGCCATCAGGATCGAATTGACATGGTCCGGCTCATAGATGTTGCCGACCGCCATCGTCGCCATGCCGACCTCGTTGCGGATGCGGTCGGAAAACGGCGTCTGGAACATGCGGCCATAGACCGGCTTTGCCAGCACCGAAGTTTGTCCTGCCGAGACGTCGCAAATGTCGACGCCGGCCTCATGCAACAGCCGCGCGATCTCGACGGCGTCGGCGGGTGTTACGCCTTCGATGCCGACCCAGTCATTGGCCGAAATGCGCATTGAGATCGGCTTCTGCGCCGGCCAGGCGGCGCGTACGGCGCGAAAGATTTCAAGGGGATATCGCATGCGGTTTTCCAGCGAACCGCCATACGCATCCGTGCGCCGGTTGGTGACCGGCGTGATGAAGGACGACAGGAGATAGCCGTGCGCGGCGTGGATCTCGAGCATGTCGAAGCCGCAGCGGTCGGCCATCTCAGCCGAAGCCACGAACTCGTCGCGCACTCTGTCCATGTCGGCGCGATCCATGGTCTTCGGCACCTGATTCTGCGGCGACCAAGCGACCGCCGATGCCGCCATGACTGGCCAGTTACCCGAGGCGAGCGGCACGTCCGTGCCTTCCCACCCAACCTGGGTCGAACCCTTGGCGCCGGAATGGCCGATCTGTGCGCAGATCTTCGCCTCGGTCTCGGTATGGACGAAATCGACCAGCCGTTTCCACGCCGCCTCATGTTCGGGCGCATAGAAGCCCGGGCAGCCGGGCGTGATCCGCCCTTCGGGGCTGACGCAGGTCATCTCGATATAGATGAGCCCGGCGCCGCCCTTGGCACGCTCGGCATAGTGCGTGAAATGCCAGTCCGTCGGGCAGCCGTCGACGGCCTTGTACTGCGCCATCGGCGAGACGACCACGCGGTTGCTGAGCCGCATGTCGCGCAGCTTGAAGGGCGCGAACATTGGCGCGCGGCGCAGCCTGTTGGCGCCGGCGCCCGCCTGGCGCTGGAACCATTCCTCCGCGCTTTCAAGCCACTCCGCGTCGCGCAGCCGTAGGTTTTCGTGGCTGATGCGCTGCGAACGGGTCAGCAGCGAATAGTTGAACTGCACCGGATCGAGGCCGAGATAGCGCTCGACCTCCTCGAACCATTCGAGCGAATTGCGTGCCGCCGACTGCAGCTTCAGCACCTCGGTGCGGCGCGCATCCTCATATTTGCGGAAGGCGGCGTCGAGGTCCGGTTCGGTTTCGACATACTCGGCCAGCGCAACCGCGCTTTCCAGCGCCAGCTTGGTGCCGGAGCCGATCGAGAAATGCGCTGAAGCCGCCGCGTCGCCCATCAGCGCCAGGTTCTCGAACGACCAGCGCTCGCACAGCACGCGCGGGAAATTGATCCAGGCCGAACCCCTGATGTGGTTGGCATTGGTCATCAGCTTGTGGCCGCCAAGATGCTTTTCGAAGATGCGCTCGCAGACGGCGATGGATTCCTGCTGCGTCATGGCGCCGAAGCCGAAGGCGGCCCAGGTCTGTTCGCTGCACTCGACGATGAAGGTCGCGGTGTCGCTGTCGAACTGGTAGGCGTGCGCCCACACCCAGCCATGCTCGGTCTTTTCGAAGATGAAGGTGAAGGCGTCGTCGAATTTCTGGTGGGTGCCGAGCCACACGAACTTGCATTTGCGCGTGTCGATGTCGGGCTTGAAGATGTCGACGAAGCTGTTGCGCGCCCTGGAATTCAGCCCGTCTGCGGCGACGACCAGGTCATGCGTCTCCATATAGGGCCGGGGATCGGCGATGTCGGTCTCGAACACCAGCTTGACACCGAGCTCGCGTGCGCGCCGCTGCAACAGGATCAAGAGCCGCTTGCGGCCGATGCCGCAGAAGCCGTGGCCTGAGGATACAGTGCGCACGCCGTCATGGACCACGGCGATGTCGTCCCAATACGCAAAATGCTTCTTGATCCAGACGGCGCTGACCGGATCGTTCCTGGCCAGATTCTCAAGCGTTTCGGCTGACAGAACGACGCCCCAGCCGAACGTGTCGTCGGCGCGATTACGCTCGAAAACCGTCACATCGTGCGCGGCGTCCCTCAGCTTCATCGAAATGGCGAAGTAAAGGCCGGCTGGTCCGCCGCCGAGAACCGCAACCTTCATCTGTGCGATCTCCTCTTCGCTTGCTTGATTTCAGTATCGCGCCGGGGCCAAGATATTTCAAGCTTAAAGTTTTATGCCGAAACGATTATGCGAAATAGCGGACCGCGCGCTCGCGCATCGCCGCACGCGCGGTCCGTGGGGTCACTTTTCCGGGTTCTTCGGGCTCCACAGCACCGTCTCGGCACCCTTCTCGTAAGCCATGCCGTCGGGATAGCTGATCGCTTCCAGCTGCAAGCCCCAAGGCGCCTGGAAGTAAAGGATGGTCTGGCCGGCGGCGGGTCCTTCCTTGACCGGCAGCGGCCCCAACCTGGTCTTTACGCCCTTGGCCTCGAGATAGGCTTTCGCCGCCGCGACGTCGTCGACATAGAAGGCGATGTGAAAACCGCCAATGTCGCTGTTCTTCGGTGTCAGGTCCTTCTGGTCCGGCGCGGTGTATTTGAACAGCTCTATGTTCGACCCCGTGCCGCAGCGAACCATGGTGACCTGCTCGATGACAGCCTTCGGATCGACGCCGAGAAGATCCTGCATGAAGGTGCCCTTGTCGTCGGCGAACGGGCCGAACGACATTGCCTTCTTGCAGCCGACCACGTCGGTGAAGAAATCGACCGCCTGCTTCATGTCGGGAACCGTGATGCCGGTGTGGTCGTGCCCGCGCATGCCGGGGATCGAGCTTGCTGCCGCCACACCGGTGCTGCCGAGGATGGCGGCAGCGAGTGCTGCATTTCGAATTGTTGTCTTCATGTCAGTTTCTCCTCCATTTGGCGGGGCTTTGTCATTGGCCGGTCGCACATCCGAGCCCGCTTTTCGGCGTGCGTATGCATTCATGTCGGAGCCTTGGCAGCGGAAGGAATATCCAGCCAGCCGTCGTCGATTTCGGGCAGTGGGATGGCCGCGATCAGGTCGCGCGTGTAGGTCTGTCGGGGATTTTCGAAGAGAGCGTCCGTCGCGCTCGCTTCGACGATCCTGCCTTCGCGCATGACGATGACCTGCCGGCACAGCCGCCGGATGACCGACAGATCGTGGCTGATGAAGGCGACCGTCAGCCCCATCTCCTCCGCCAGTTTCTCCAGAAGGGTGAGGATCTGCGCCTGCGTCGAGACGTCGAGGCCGGAGACGATCTCGTCGGCCAGCACGAATTTCGGCGCCAGCGCCAGCGCGCGCGCTATGCCGACGCGCTGGCGCTGGCCGCCCGACAGTTCGTGGCGGTAGCGGCCGGCGAAGCTCTGCGGCAGGCCGACGCGCTGCAAGGCCTCGGCCACGCGGTCCCTGAGATTGTCGCCAAGCCCGTTCTGCTTCAGCGGCGCGGCAATGATGCTGGCAATGGTGCGGCGCGGGTTGAGCGACGACATAGGATCCTGGAAGATCATCTGCAGATCGCGGCGCAGCGGCCGCAACTCCGCCTCCGGCAGATGTGTGATGTCTATGCCGTCGAAGCTGATGCTGCCGGCGCTGGGCTCCAGCAGTCGTACCAGGGCACGGCCGAGCGTCGACTTGCCGGATCCGGACTCGCCGACGATGCCGGTCACCGATCCCTTGGGCAGGTCGAAGTCCAGGCCTTTTAGGATTTCCGCCAGCGGCGCGCGGCCGATCAGCGGCTTGCGGGTCATGTCGGGCAGCGCGACTTTCAGACCGCGCACGGAAAACAGCGGCTCAGCCATGCGGTCGCCTCCACGCCTGGTCCGCGGCCGCAATCTCCGTGGCAAGCCCGGCCAGCACTGCCTCGTCGACCGGCTTTAGCGAGGCGAGGGGATCGGTGTAGCGCGGCGTTGCCGCCATCAGTGCCCGTGTGTAGGGGTGCTGCGGTGCCGCGAAGAGGGCAGCTGTTTCGGCCTCTTCCACGACCTTGCCGGCATAGAGCACCGAGACCTTCTGGCTGATCTTGGAGACGACGCCGAGGTCGTGGGTGACGAACAGGATCGCCGTGCCGTGCTCGCGCTGCAACGCAGCGATGAGCCGCAGGATCTGCTTCTGCACGGTGACGTCGAGCGCCGTGGTCGGCTCGTCGGCGACGATCAGCCGGGGCTCGGCGGCGAAGGCTGCGGCGATCAGCACGCGCTGGCGCATGCCGCCGGAAAGCTCGTGCGGGTAGCTTTTCAGTACCCGGTCGGGGTCACGGATCTGCACCTCGTCCAGCAATTGCCGGATGCGGGTTTCGGCCCTCTCGCCGCTCCAGCCGAGGATGCGCACCAGCCGGTCGGTCGTTTGCGGGCCGATGCGGCGCGACGGGTTGAGCGCGGTCAGCGGATCCTGCGGGATCAGTGCGGTGCGCGCGCCGATCAGCGTGCGCCGTGCCTTCGGGTTGAGCTTGCCGAGGTCTTCGCCCTCGAGCCGCATATCGCCCTCGACGATGCGCACGCTCGACGGCAAGACGCCAAGTACCGCCTTGCCGATCATCGTCTTGCCGGCGCCGCTTTCACCGACCAGTGCTCGCACTTCGCCGGGCTGCACGGCAAGCGACACCGAGCGCAGCACGCGCTGGCCGTTCGGCAGCACGGCGCTCAACTCCTTGATATCGAGACAGGCGCTCATCGCAGCACCGGATCGAAACGTGTCTTCAGCGCCTCGCCGAACTGGCTGAACGACAGCACGGTCAGGATCAGCGTGATCAGCGGGAATACCAGCACCCACCAGGCCTGGTGGATCGACAGCCGGCCCTCGGCGATGATGCCGCCCCAGGTCGGGTCGTCGGTCGAGATCGACAGGTTGACGAAGGACAGGATCGCCTCGACGATGACGGCGATGCCCATTTCCAGCGACAGCAGCGCCACGATCGATGGCACCACATTGGGCAGCACTTCGCGCAGCATGATGCCGATGCGGCCATAGCCGGCGATGCGGGCGTTCTCGACATAGTCCATGCGCGACTGGCCCATCGCCTCGGCGCGGATGACCCGGCAGAAACGCGTCCAGTCGATGATCGCGATCGCCAGGATGACAGAGCTCAAACCCGTGCCGAGCACGGCAACCAAAAGGATGGCGAACAGCACCGGCGGGAATGCCATCCAGACATCGACGATGCGCGAGATGATGCGGTCGGCCCAGCCGCCGAAATAGCCTGCGATCAAGCCCAGGGTCGAGCCGACGAGGCAGGCGGCACTGGCGGCGGCGAACGCAACGATGAAGGCGATGCGCCCGCCGAAGATCAGGCGTGACAACAGATCCCGGCCGAGGCTGTCGGTGCCCAGCCAATAGCCGGGCTCCGCGCCATCGAGCCAGAACGGCGGCAAACGTTCGAGCATAAGATCCTGCGCAAGCGGGTCCTGCGGCGCGACCAGCGGCGCCAGGATCGCCGCCAGCAGCACCAGCAGCAGCCAGCCGCCGGCCAGCCAAAGCCTGGCGCTTGAGCCGTGTCTTGAGATGCGCCTCTCATCCATGGCGCAGCCTCGGATTGAGCAGCGCATACATCATGTCCACGGCGAGATTGATCAGCACGAACAACAGCGCGAAGACCAGCACGATGCCCTGGATCAGCGGCAGGTCGCGGTTGATGACCGCGTCGATCGCCATGTTGCCGAGACCCTCATAGGAAAACAGCCGCTCGACGATGACCGTGCCCCCGATCAGGAAGGTGAACTGCACGCCGACCAGCGTCAGCGTCGGCAGGGCGGCATTCTTCAGCGCCTCGCGTAGGATGACCTGCGTTTCCGAAAAACCCTTCACCCGCGCCAGCACGACATAGTCGAGGTCGAGCACTTCCTTCAGCGATTGTTTCAGTAGCTGCGAGATGATCGCCGCCAGCGGCAATGCCAACGCCACTGCCGGCATAAGCATGTGCTTCAGGAGATCCCATGTGAGATCGAGGCGGAGCCGAAGCAAGCTTTCGAACAGATAGAACTGGCTGACGAAGGGCAGGTCGAGTTGCGGCGAGACCCGGCCGGAAATGTCGAAGATCGGCACCAGCACCCCGAACAGCAGGATCAGCACCAGGCCCCAGAGGAAGTCGGGAATGGAAAGTGCCGCCCCGCTGGCGATGTCGATGCCGGCCTCCACCGCCGTGCCTCGTTCGCGGGCGCCGAGGATGGCCATCGTCCCCCCGATCGCCACCGCCATGATAAGCGCGACGATGGCGAGTTCCAGCGTTGCCGGCAGCCGGTTGAAGACAAGCCCGAGCACGTCCTGCCGCAGCGAGATCGAGGTGCCGAAATCGCCTTTGACGACGCCGGACAGCCAGATGAAGAACTGCTCGACAATCGTCTTGTCGAGGCCGTAGAGCGCCCGCAGCCAGGCGATGTCGACATCGGTCGCGCCGGGCGGCAGCATCATGGCGATCGGATCGCCGGGAGCGATGCGGATCACGACGAAGACGACGACGGCCACGCCGAACAGCGTGATCAGCATCGTCAAAAGACGGATCAGGAATCGTTGCAGGAGCATGTAAATCTTTGCTGGAGCCCGCAGACTCGTATGCCGAAAGAAGATGCGCGCCGTCGCTATGGACGGCGCGCGGCAAGCCCGGCCGATATCAGGCCGGGGTCATCAGGGCCGGCAACAGCGCGCCGGACACATGCTGCACGACGTTGACGCCCTTGGCATGCACGATCGGCTGCGCATACTGCATCAGCGGCAGCACATAGGCTTGCTCGGCGATGTATTTGTCCACCGCCTTCCAGCCGGCGATGCGCTTGGCCTCGTCCTTCTCACCCCACAGCGGGTTGATCATGTCGATCAGATCCTGGCTGTCCCACACCGAGTGCGGGCTCGGACCATACATGGCAAAGCCGGTGGAGGTGGTCGGGTCGCCGATGGCGTTGCCCCAGTTGTAGAAGGCCGCCGGCGCCAGCTTGTCGGCGGCGCGCAATTCGTAATGCTTGGCGATCTCGTAGACTTCAATGGTGGCCTCGATGCCGACCTTGCGCCACATGCCGACGATCGCCTGGATCATCTCGTAGTCCTTGGGCTTGAAGCCCTTGGTCGTCTGGATGGTGAACTTGACCGGCTTTTCCGGCGAATAGCCGGAAGCGGCCAGCAATTGCTTGGCCTTTTCCGGATTGTGCTCGATCTTGATCGACGCGTCGTAGGCCGCGTATTCCGGCGTTTCCAGCGTGGCGAGCGGCTGGCCGTAGCCGCGCAGCAGCCGCTTGACCAGAAGCTCCTTGTCGACCGCCATGACGGCTGCCTGGCGCACGTTCTTGTCCAGCATCGCCTCGACGTCGTTGAAGAAGATCATGCCGATGTCGGAAACATTCTTGATCGAGCCGGCAAGGCCGTCCTTGGCGATCAGGCGGTCATACTCCTCATAGGGAATCTCGAGCGTCACCTGCGAGGAGCCGGACTCGATTTCGGCGACACGGCTCGCCGCGTCTGTGACGAATTTGATCGTCACGTTCTCGAATGCCGGCTTGCCGCCCCAGTACTTCGGATTGGCCTTCAGCCGCAGGAAGGCGTTGCGTTCGAACTTCTCGACCATGTACGGGCCGGTGCCGATCGGAGCCTTTTCGAAACCTTCGGCGCCCACCTTCTCGTAATAGGCCTTCGGCATGATGTAGCCCGTGAGGAACGACATCCACTTGAAGTAGACCGGGTCGAACTGCACGACATCGCCCGTGATCTTGTTGCCCTCGATCTTGAAGTTGTTGACGTTCTTCCACACGAACTGGATCGGGTTGCCGGTCTTTTCATCGCCAGCCCGCTGCAACGACCAGACCACGTCCTCGGGCGTGAACGGCGAGCCGTCATGCCAGGTTACGCCCTCGCGCACCGTCATCATGATCTTGGTGCGGTCGTCATTCCAGCCCCACTCGGTGAGCAGCCCCGGCGCGAAGGACAGGTCCGGCTTCTGCGGGATGAACTGATCGAACACCGACTGGTAGAGGCCCTGGATGGTCGGGTTGACCGCCGAAGGTCCGGTGGTCGGATCCCAGGACGGCAGGTTGACATTGTAGGCGATGGTCAGTTCGCCGGCCGCCGCCCCGGCGATCTTCGGCAGGCCGATGACCGTCGCCCCGAGTGCGGCGGCACCGTATCCGAGCAATTCGCGTCTGTTGATTGTCATGGTCGTTCCCCTTGTTGGTTTTTCTGTTTTCCGTGCACGGCTTCGTTGTTTGATCAGTGGGTTCCCTGGGCAACCGTACCTTGCCTTGCTCCACCCCAACGCCTTTCGGCTGCTACCTCCCGCCAAGCTGTTGCGCCAGCATGAAGCCCGAGGCGGCACCCGTGCCGGCGCCCGGCCATGTGGCGGCACCGGTGAGATGCAGATTGGCCACAGGCGTGTTCCAACCGGCGTAGCCGCGTGCCGGGCGAAACAGGAAATTCTGTGCCAGGTGGTGGCTACCACAAACCTGGTCGCCGCCGACGAGGTTCGGGTTCTCGCGCTCGAGGTCGATGGGCGAGAACACGGCCTGGCCAAGGATCTTGGCTCGCAGGCCGGGCGCGTAGGTTTCGACGATGTCGAGCACGCGCTCGGCATAGCGATCCTTGACCTGATCCCAATGCGCGGGCGTGATCTTGCCGGCGGCGTCGCCAAGGATTTCTGCCGGCAGCATGCGCACCTGCACCCACAGCACATGCTTGCCTTGAGGCGCGCGCGACGGATCGACCGCGGTTGGTTGGCCGACGACCAGCACCGGCTCGTCCGGCAGCACGCCCGCCATCGCCTGCTGATAGGTGCGCGACATGGCGTCGAGCGACGGTGACAGATGCACATAGGCGAACTGCCGCAACTCGGCGCCGGCGCGCCAGTCCGGCAGATCGTCTAGCGCCAGATGGATCATCATGGTGCCCGGCGCGTGCCGGAATTTTTGCATCGCCGTGTCGAAGCCGGCGTCGCCGGAACCGTTGGGCAAAAGCGTGCCGGCCAACGCCTTGGGTGCAACGCCGGCAATGAGCGCCCTGGTGGCCGTGTGCGTCTCACCGGACTTGAGCCGCACACCCGTCGCCTTGCCGGCCGAAACCGTGATTTCGGCCACCTCGGCGTTGGTGAAGATCTTGCCGCCGGCGCCCGTGACCATCCCCGATAAGGCACGAATGATGGTGTGGGCGCCGCCCTTGCCCAGCACCATGCCGAAACTCTGGTTGGCCATGGATTCCAGATAAGGGAACACGGCACCGCCTGCGATGTCGGGCGCAAAGTCGAGATGCATGCCCCAGGTGGCGAGCGTCGCCCGCACATGGGGCGACTCGAAAGTCTCCTCCAGCCACGCGCGGGGCGAGGAAAGCAGCAGGCGCCCGGTGTCGAGCGCGCCGGCGAGGCCCTTCTTGCGCCAAAGGTTCCACGCCGTGCCGGCAAGGGCGCGGGCGCTCATCGGTGATCCCAAGAGGCGAAACAGATGCTCTGCTTCCGCCGGGAAGGCGGCGACCAGCTTGCGCCACGTGGCGGCATCGGCGGCGGAGAAGGCAGCCATGCGCGCGGCCGTCTTTTCCAGATCGTTGCTGACGCCGAACCAGCGTCCGTCCGGGAAGGCGCTGGCGAAACAGTCGGAAACCGGCGCGAATTCCAGCCCGTGGGCTTTCAATTCATTTGCATATTTCTGGTGGAAGGCCGAGCCGGCGAACAGGCTCAGATTCATCGCGCCGAAATCGTGTCGGAAACCCGGCAGCGTGAATTCGCGGGTCTGGACGGCGCCGCCGATATTTGCACTGCGCTCAAAAACCCCGGTTTTCCAGCCTTTGAGCGCCAGATGCGCGGCGCAAGCCAGACTGTTGTGGCCCGCCCCGACAAAGATGGCGTCGAACTCGCTCACGCCCCGCACCCATTTCCTTTATGCTTAAAGATAATTGCAGATGCATATGTTTTCGTCTAGTAGGATATTAAGGGCCGAGACGAGCCTTCAGCACATCAGACAAGAGGGAACAGAGACCATGGATACGCAACAACTCCTCGGCGAAGTCGCCGGCCAGCTTCTTTCAGGCGCCATCAAGGTGGTCGACCTGTCGGCGCCGCTCGGTCCTGACACGCCGCTGATCAAGCTGCCGCCGGAACTTGCCGTCGACACGCCGAAGGTCGAGATCCATAACATCTCCCGTTACGACAAGAATGGTCCCTGGTGGGCCTGGAACTGGCTGAAGCTCGGCGAACACTCGGGCACGCATTTCGACGCGCCGCAGCACTGGATCAGCGGCAAGGATTATCCGGATGGCGCCACCGACACCATTCCGGCGCAGAACTTTATTGGTCCGGTCAATGTCATCGACTGCTCCAAGGAAGCCGCCGCAGACCATGATTTCCTGCTCACCGTCGATCACATCAAGGCGTGGGAAGCCAAGCATGGCGCCATCAAATCAGGCGAATGGGTGGTGATGCGCACCGACTGGTACAAGCGCAACGGCTCGGAAGCCGAATTCCTCAACGCCAACGAGACCGGCCCACACACGCCTGGCCCGACGGCGGAAGCAATCCAGTTCCTGATCAGCAAGGACATCAAGGGCTGGGGCTCGGAGACGATCGGCACCGATGCCGGCAAGGCCGGCGGCATGGAGCCGCCATTCCCGGCTCACACGCTGATGCACAAGGCCAACCGCTACGGCCTGGCCAGCCTGTGCAACCTCGACCAGTTGCCGCCGAAGGGCGCCATCCTGATCGCCGCGCCGCTCAAGATCGAGCACGGCACCGGCAGCCCGATCCGCGCCCTGGCGCTGGTGCCGGGCAAATAGGGCGAAGTGGATCTTCGGGAGAAGATCATGCGCGCGGGCGATGATGCAGTGACGAGGTGGGAGAAGGGCAACGCTGGCGCTCTACGGCGCCCCCCTCTGTCCTGCCGGACATCTCCCCCACGAGGGGGGAGATTGGCTGCTTCCGCGCCCCGCTCATTCCTTCAGCGCTGGAGATTGGCGAAATCCGAGACGACATTCGATCTCCCCCCTTGTGGGGGAGATGTCCGGCAGGACAGAGGGGGGCGCGACGGAACTCGACATCGCGTGTTTGAACCCTACCTTCGGCCGGCCGGGGGCAGTCACCCATGAACGCCCCCGACCACATCATCGTCGGCAGCGGCATCAACGCGCTGGTCTGCGCGGCGATGCTGGGCGGCAAGGGCGCAAAGGTACTCGTGCTGGAGCGCAACGACCGCATTGGCGGCTGCATGCGCACCGAGGAAATCACCGCGCCCGGTTTCATCCATGATGTGATGGCGACGACATTCGTGCTGTTCATTACCTCGCCGGCTTACGCGGCGCTGGGCAAGGACTTGGCCCGGCATGGCCTGGAGTTCTGTCACGCGGCCACCCCGACGGGGGTGCTGCGGCCCGACGGCAGCCATGCCGTGCTCAGCACCGACCGCGCCGCCAACATCGCCGCCTTCAATGCGATCGCCGCAGGCGACGGCGACCGGCACGCCGAGGATGTCGGCGGCATCGAGCGCAATGCCGGGCTGCTGTTCGGCCTGCTCGGCGGCAGCCTTTGGTCTTATCCGACAATGAAGCTGCTCGCCGGTGATGCCTGGCGGCGGAGCCCGCGCGGGCTGGCCGCCTTTCTCGGCGATGCGCTGGTGCCGGCGCGCGGATGGCTGGAAAGCACCTATCGGTCCGAAACCATACGCGCGCTGTGGGCACCGTGGGTGCTGCATGCCGGACTTGGGCCGGAAGATGCTTTCTCCGGCCAGATCGCCAAGGTCATCGCCTTCGCGCTGGAGGCTGCGGGCGCGCCGATCGTCAAGGGCGGGGCGAAGAACCTGCTGTCGGCGTTCGAGGCACTTGTCAAAGAGCGCGGCGGGGTCATCTCCACCGAGGCCGACGTTGCCTCGATCATCCTGACCGAAGGTCGCGCCACCGGAGTGCGATTGGCCTCGGGCGAGACCGTCAATGCGAAGAAGAGCGTCATCTGCTCGGTCACGCCAACGCAGCTTTACGGTCGGCTGCTCGGCAGTGACGGCCCCAAAACCGACGTCGAAGCGACGCAAAAATACCGCTACGGCAAAGGCAATTTCCAGATCCACTATGCCCTCGACAAGCCGCCTTCATGGCGGGGCCAGGGGTTGGACAAGGTGGCGCTGCTGCATCTGACGCCTGGGTTGGACGGTGTGTCGAAGGCCTGCAACGAGGCGACGCGCGGCATGCTGCCCGAAGTGCCGACCATCTGCGTCGGCCAGCCGCACGCGCTCGATCCCTCGCGCTGCCCGCAAGGCAAGGCGATCCTGTGGCTGCAACTGCCCGAGGCTCCCCGTCACATCAAGGGTGATGCCGCCGGCAAGCTGCAGGCGCCGGCGGACGGGCAGTGGACCGACGCGCTGCGCGAGGCCTATGCCGATCGCGCCGAAGCGATCCTTGCCAGTCATATCGATGGCTTCAAGGACAGCGTCATCGCGCGCCGCGCCTATTCGCCTGCTGATCTCGAAGCGATGAACATCAATCTGGTCGGCGGCGACCCCTATGGCGGGTCCTCGACCGTCGACCAGTCCTTCCTGTGGCGGCCGTTCAAGACCAGCCGCAATCACCAGACCGGCATCAAGAACCTCTACCATATCGGCGCCTCGACCCATCCGGGCGCGGGCCTCGGCGGCGGCTCCGGCTTTCTCCTGGCGGGGAGACTATGATGGAGCAGAAAATCGCGGAAAAGCGCCAGCGCATATCGACCTTGGGTCAGATCGGCCTGCAGCAATTCGCGCCCTATCTGATGAACCGCATCATGGGCCGCTACAACGCCACCTTGCGCGACGATTTCCGCAAGCAGGGCCTGACCATTTCGCAGGTGCGGGCGCTCGCGGTGCTGTCGGTCACCGACGGCGTCACCGTCAACGACCTCTCGGTCTACACGGTGATCGAGCAGTCCACCTTGAGCCGCACGCTCGACACGCTTGAGGGGCAGGGGCTTGTGCGGCGCGAGCAGGGGGTTAGCGACAGTCGCATCCGCCATGTGTTCCTGACCGACGAAGGCCGCACCGAGTTCACCCGCGCCTGGCCGGCCATGCATGACGCTTTCGAGGCCATGTTCGACGATGTCGACGACGCCGAATACGCCGCGCTGATCGCGACATTGCAGAAAATGCTGAAGAACATTCGCAAGCACGACATCTAGACGTACGCGCCGCCGCTGCCGGGCGGCAACGGAAGGAGGCCAAAAATGGCCGAACGGTCTTTTGCCAAGGAAGTCGAAAAGCTGAGGCTCGGCGCGGGCGAGGAATTTGCCGGCGAAGGCATCCTCGCCATCACCAAGGCGCTGCTGCAATGCGGCGTCGGCTATGTCGGCGGCTACCAGGGTGCGCCGATCAGCCATCTCATGGACGTGCTGGCCGACGCACAGGACATTCTGGGCGAACTCGGCGTGCATTTCGAGGCGAGCGCCTCGGAAGCCACCGCCACCGCCATGCTGGCGGCCTCGGTGCATTATCCGATCCGCGGCGCGGCAACCTTCAAGTCGACGGTCGGCACCAATGTCGCCTCCGACGCGCTCGCTAATCTGGCATCTGGCGGCGTCACCGGCGGCGCGCTGATCATCGTCGGCGAGGACTATGGCGAGGGCTCCTCGATCATGCAGGAGCGCAGCCATGCCTTCGCCATGAAAAGCCAGGTCTGGCTGCTCGATCCGCGCCCGAACCTGCCCTCGATCGTCAAGGCCGTGGAAGACGGCTTCGAGTTGTCCGAGGCCTCCAACACGCCTGTCATGCTGCAGGTGCGCATCCGCTGCTGCCATGTCCACGGTCATTTCACCGCCAAAGACAACAAGCGGCCGCCGATGACGGTGGCCGATGCGCTGGAGGCGCCCCGCCGCGACACCGGCCGCATCGTGCTGCCGCCCGCTTCCTTCCTGCACGAGAAGGAGAAGGTCGCGAAGCGCTGGCCGGCGGCGGTGGATTTCATCAAGAGCCGCAAGATCAACGAGATCTTCGGTTCCGATCACGGCTCCGTCGGCATCGTCATGCAGGGCGGCATGTACAATTCCGTCATCCGCGCTTTGCAGCGGCTCGGCCTTGCCGACACCTATGGCGAGACCGACGTGCCGCTCTACGTGCTCAATGCCGTGTATCCGTTGATCGACGACGAGTTTCTGTCCTTCTGCGAAGGCAAGCAGGCGGTGCTGGTCGTCGAGGAAGGCCAGCCCAACTACATCGAACAGGCCTTTGCCGCCATGCTGCACAAGGCCGGGCGTGGCACCCGCCTGGTCGGCAAGGAGCACCTGCCGATGGCCGGCGAATATACCGGCCAGGTCATGCTCGACGGCATCGGCGCCTTCCTGCGCACCGAGGCGCCGCATCTTCTGCCCGGCGAAGTGCGGGCTCCCAACAAGGTCGGCGACGGCGTCGACACGGCGGACCTGATCAATGTCGTTCCAGGTCGACCGCCCGGTTTCTGCATCGGCTGCCCGGAGCGGCCGATCTTTGCCGCGACAAAACTGGTCGAACAGGAACTCGGCAAGCACCACATCGCGTCCGACATCGGCTGCCACCTGTTCTCGATCATGCCGCCCTTCGAACTCGGCGCCACCACAATGGGCTACGGGCTCGGCCCGGCCTCGGCCTCGGCCTTCAATTCACCCGACGCCAAGCGCCGCTCGATCTCCTTCGTCGGCGATGGCGGCTTCTGGCACAACGGCCTGACCTCCTCGATCGGCAATGCGGTGTTCAACAAGAACGACGGCGTCATCGTCATCGTCGACAATTTCTACTCGGCCGCGACGGGAGGACAGGATATCCTGTCGTCTCGCGCCGGCAACAAGACCAAGTCGACGAAGCATCCCATCACCGAGGCCGTGAAAGGTATGGGCGTCAAGTGGCTGCGCCATGTCGACCGCACCTATGACGTCGGCAAGATGCAGGACACGCTGCGCGAGGCGCTGACCACGGACGAGAAAGGCCCGAAAGTCATCGTCGCCTCGTCGGAATGTATGCTCAACCGCCAGCGCCGCGAAAAGCCCCTGGTCGACAAGGCGATCAAGGGTGGGACGCGCGTCGTCAAGCCGAAGTTCGGTGTCGACGAGGATATCTGCACCGGCGACCACGCCTGCATGCGGCTGTCCGGCTGCCCGTCGCTGTCGGTGAAGTCGCTCGACGATCCGCTGCGCGACGATCCTGTCGCAAGCATCGACCAGAACTGCGTCGGCTGCGGCAATTGCGGCGAGGTGGCGGACGCGGCGGTGCTGTGCCCGTCCTTTTATCGCGCCGACGTCGTGCACAATCCGAGCCGTTGGGACCGCGTCCTCGAGAGCACCCGGCGCGCGGTCATTGGCCTTTTGCAGCGTCGCCGCGAGGGCCGCCGTCTGATGTTCGCCGATGCTTGATCCCAACGCTACACTGCGCCCGAAGGCTGGCGCCGCCGCCGACGAACGCGTTATCAAGCTTGCGGTGCTCGCCGTCGGCGGCCAGGGCGGCGGCGTGCTTGCCGACTGGATCACCGACGTCGCGGAGCGCAACGGTTACGTCGCGCAATCGACCTCGGTGGCCGGCGTCGCCCAGCGCACCGGCGCCACGATCTACTATGTCGAGATGGCCCGTGACACCGGCCGCCTGCCGGTCTTCGCGCTGTCGCCCTCGCAAGGCGACGTCGACATATTGATTGCCGCCGAGCTGATGGAAGCCGGCCGCGCCATTATCCGCGGCTTCGTCACCCCCGACCGCACGACGCTGATCACTTCCTCGCACCGCATCGCCGCCGTATCGGAAAAGATCGAGCCCGGCGACGGCAGGGCGTCGTCGTCGAAGGTGCACGCGACGGCTGAAGCCGCATCGAAGCGCTTCATCGCTTTCGATATGGAAAAGATCGCCGCCGACAGCGGCTCGATGATCTCGGCCAGTCTGCTTGGCGCGCTGGCCGGCTCCGACGCTCTGCCGTTCACGCGCGAAAGCTACCAGGAGGCGATCGGCGCCGGTGGCCGCGGCGTCAAGGCCAGCCTCGCCGCCTTCGCCGCCGCCTATGATCGCGCGCGCGGCACGGCATCATCCGCTGCGCCAAAACCGGCGGAAGCAGCTGTCGTCGGCTCCGCCCTGGCCGCTGGACAGGTGAGTGGCCCGCAAGACCTCCTGCGAGGCTGGCAGGCCCTGGCCGCCCGCATCGACGTGATGCCCGTGGCGGTGCGCGACATGGCGCTGCGCGGTCTGCGAAAGGTCGTGGACTATCAGGACATTGCCTACGGACGCGAATATCTCGACCGCCTGGACAAAGCCGTCGTGCTGGACGGGCCTGATCGAGCCTATGCCCTCTCGATCGCCGCCGCCAAGCATTTGGCGAACGCCCTATGCTACGACGACATGATCCGCGTCGCCGACCTGAAGACGCGCTCGACCCGCGACAGGCGCGTGCGCAAGGAGGTCGGCGTCAGGGATGGCTCGGTCCTGCAGGTGACCGAGTATTTCCATCCGCGCATCGAGGAGTTCTGCGGCACGCTGCCGGCGGGGCTGGGCAGCTACATCGAGAACCGGCCGAAGCTCGCCGCCTTCCTTGACCGTCGCATCAATCGCGGCCGGCGCATCCGTACCGATAGTTTTGCCGGTTTCACCGCTCTGTGGTTCATCGGCGGCCTGCGCCGCTGGCGCCGCCGCCTGCTGCGCCACAAGGTGGAAGCCGCGCATCTGGAGAGCTGGTACGCGCTGGCGCTGGGCCATGCGCGTGAGGACTATGCGTTGGCCGTCGAGATCCTGAACTGCCGCCGGCTGATCAAGGGCTACAGCGACACCCATGTCCGTGCCCAGTCGAAGTTCGACCGCGTGCTGTCGGCGCTCGACCTGCTCAAGGGGCGCGCCGACGCCGCTGACTGGATCAGGCGGTTGCGCGAGGCGGCGCTGAAGGACGAGAAGGGCGACATGCTCGACGGCGCTCTCAAGACGGTGGCGACGCTGGGGGCCGGGCCGACACACTGAGGCCGCGTCGCGCCGTCACCGTGTTTCGACTTGTGAATGAAGCGGCGCAGCTTGCGGGAAAAGATGCAGCAGTCCTGAATCGGCGCGGCGGCGCAGATGTGCATCCACCTCGGCCCGGTCAGCACAGCCATGGAACCTGCCGCCGCAATGGTCACGCAACCGCACCAGATCGGACATGACGGGTGACATCGGCAGGCCGGCGGCATCGAGCAGGCTTGCGCTGAGAAAGGCAATATCGAGCGACGCCATATCGGGCATCGGGTGACGCAGTGGATGATGGAAGGTCGTGAGGGTGTAGAAGGTGCGATAGGCGAGCGAGTCAAGCTTGGCCAGCGCGTCACTGCCTGCGGTCGCATCGACAAACGGTTTGGTTGCCGAGGACTGGTGGTCGCCGAATTCGAGCACCACGGCGCCGCGCCTGCCGGCCTCCGCTTCCCGTTGTCTGAGAAAATCCTGAAAGTCGCCGCGCGCGATCGCCATGCGGCGCAGATATTCGCCGGCCTGGAAATCGTCCGCGAAGGGCTCGCCTTCCACCTTCAATCCCGGCTCCATCCGCCCCTCATAGGGCGAGTGCGGAAACATGGTCTGGATTTCGAGGAACAGTGGCCGGCCGTCTTCCCGGCGGTGCCTGGCGATGAATGCCTCCGCCGCGTGATAATAGAAATTGTCGCGCAGATGGTAGAAGGGCGCGGCGATATCCCTGATGTCGAGGACGTTCTCGAACCCGATCGACTTCAAGAAAGGCCCCTCGTTGACGAAGGTAAAGTCCATCGGCGTCATGACGGCCGTTCGATAGCCGCAGCGCGCCAGCAACTCCGGCAACGCTCCGGCGACCTTATCCTGTAGCGTGATCGTCAGATAGGGACTTCGCCAGCCGAAGTCGGTGGCCGAAACCCCGGTCATCAGCGACAAATTGCTGATCCAGGTGCCGCCGCCGAACGTCTCGACCTGCATCGGGTGGGGCTCGCCGGCGGCAGGTGCAAATCGTTGCAGGAATCCCGCGCCACTGGCGATCTGCGGAAAATAGCTTGGATCGGACTGGCTTTCGCTCAACACGAAGAAAATATCGGGAAGCGCTGCCCGGTCGCCGCAGTCGACCGTGTCGGCGAAGGGTGGCTGTGGCGCGACGGCCTGCAGTCGCTGCTCGAACGCCGGCTCGACGACCAGGTTGCGCAGATCCATCAGTGAGATGAAGAAGGCCGACATGTGCCGGCCCTGCATATAATAGAAGTACCGGTCCTTCGAAGCCTCGGCTGGAAAGGTCAGCGGCACCAGTGTGACGAGGACGGCCAGAAGCAGGGCGCGCGCCGATGCGGGCCAGCCAAGCTTCCGGTCGGCGCGAAAGATCAGGATCGCGGCGGCGATGCCAAGCACCAACGCCGCGGCGACAGGCAGGATGAGGTGGAGATAGGAGCCGAGCAGGAAGCGATACACTCCCGGATCCGTGGACACGAAGATCGTGTCGTAGAAGTGCAGCGAGAACCCCTTCATCCGGAACTTGACCGCCGAGATCAGCGTCACCAGGGCAACGGCCATCCAGGCGAGATAGACGGAAAAGGCGAGGCGCCCCGATGTCAGGAACACCGCTCCCGCGAGCGCCGCCACCAATGTCAGCGAGAACGGCACCGACAGCCATTCATGCTCGGCCCGGCCGGCACCAAAAACGCCCGCGAGGCTGATCAGCACCAACGCCAGCGGATGGCAGAGGGCCCGCAAAGGCCCTTGAAGTCGAGATATGGCTTTCCCCACGAACATGTCTGTGCGTTCCTTTGGGGGAGCTTTGTGTCATTTGCAGCTTTCGAACAATTCCATAGTAAATTTAACCTTAATCGCCATCTGCAACCGGAATTCAGACGACCAGATCGCGCATCGGCTTCATCGCCGCGGACTCCGGGAACACCTTGTCGCCGAGCACCGCCGCCGAAAGCCCGAACTGGTCGGCGAGCAGGCCTTTCAGCACCGCCCTGACATCGCTGGTCGGTGCCAGGTCGCGCTGCTCGTAGAGCTGGGCCGGCTTCAGGCCCGGCCAGTCGGCTATGACGCGGCCGCCCTTGATCGCGCCGCCGGCGAGCAGCACCACCGACCAGGGCGGCGTCCGGCGGCATGGAGCCTTTGGCCGGGATAGCCACGTCAGCTCCTTGTTCAGGCCCAGCGCGGCGCATGAACCCGTTTTCGGCGCGATGCGCTCAGGTCGGATCGGTTGCTGCGGTCGAGGGGGCCAGGCCGGTGAAGCGGCTGGCCCCCGCGCACGCTTACCAGTGACGCCAGCGGTGCCAGACCCGATGTGGGTGCCAGACAGGATGGGGGTGCCAGACGTGGAAGACCGGGCCGGGCCGGTAATAACGCGGATACACAACCCCCCGATTGGGCACGCAGCGCCCCCAGTGGTTGGGATGCCAGCCGGGGCCGCAACCCCATGCCACATGCTCGATCAGCGCGGGGGCGCTTGGCTGGGCCAGCATCGGCGTGGCGGATGCCGCCGCAACGGTCGCGGCCGTTCCGGTCAAGGCAAGCGCGGCGGCGGCCGCGTATTGTGTCAGACGGTTCATGACGATACTCCAAATGGTCTCGAAGTTGAAAACCTGTTCGCACCAGGCGGTCCGGCAGGTGTGCCCTTCTTGCCTTAAACGGCGGCTTCGGCGCATTCCGTCGGTGCTTATGGCGATTTTTTTGGCGCCGGCGGCAACCCGGCGCGTCTTGTCAGCCCCTCAGCCAGAACGCCGCGATCCTCTGCCGAACTTGCCGCGGCGAACTCGACGATGCGCTGCTCCAGCCGCATGCGCATGGTGACGTCGGCGTTGCGGGCCCGCTCGAGCGCGGCTGTCAGGGCTGCCGTGTCGAGGGTGGGCTGCCGCAGCAGGTCGGCGGCCTCGCGCCTGGCCTGCTGGCCGTCGAGGATGACCTGGCGGGATTCGCGCCGGACCTCACGCAACGCCTTGCGGAATATCCTGCGTTCCTGGTCCGGAAGCCGGCCTCCGACCGCTTCCAGCGAATAGCCCTGGCCCGCCTTGCCACTTCTCAGCCAGACTGCGCCGCCGGCAAGGGCGCCGGCCAGGAAGACGTTCAGCGCCACGGACGCGATGAGGAGCTTGCGGCCCGTGCTCATAGGTTTTCCTCGATCGTGTCGTCGGGACCGGCATCGCCGAACGCCGTCGTATTGGCGTCCAGCACATACTGATCGGGCTGAACCTCAGGCGTGGCGACGATCACCAAAGCCGATCCGGCAACCGCGCCGGCCAGGCCGATGCCGGCAAGTCCGAGCCCCAGCCACCACAAGCGCCGGCGCCAGCGTTGGGCAAGATGACCGTCGGCAGCCCTCACTATGCCGACGTGCAGCGCCTTGCCGGGCGCTTCGACGCGGTAGCTGTCGAGCAGGGCGTCGAGCTTGCCGGCATCCCTCAGAATGGCCGCGCCCGCATCGCTTGCGGCAAGGATGCTGCCCGCCGCGCGTTCGGCCTGTGGCCATCGCCGCAAGTCGCCGCCATAGGCTGCCGCCAGCGCGGCAAAGCGTTCGGCATCCATCGTCGGTGCGTCCCTGGATCGGTCAGACATCGGTCTTTCCCTTGCCTGTTGGCCCCTTGCCCGCTGGCATCGCGTGCCCGCACGGCGCGGCGATCATCGGAGCCGGCCGCCAGGCGGTGTCGGCAAGGCGCGAACGCTGCGCCTTCATGGCGGCGCGGTTTTCATTCATGGACACCGTCCCTGGCCAGGATCGCCTGCAGCGCCCTGCGGCCGCGCGAAAGCAGGCTCTCCAGGGCATCGACGCTGATCTCCAGGGTCGTGGCCGCCTCGATGTTCGACATGTCCTGATAGTAGACCAGGATGATGGCTTCGCGCTGGCGCGGGGCGATGGCTTGCAGGGCCTGTTCGACGCGCTGCGCGTCTTCCCGCGGCTGGGCATCCGGAAGCGGCGCCGGGTCCATCACCTCCGGCAGATCGTCTGTCACCCATTCGCGGCGGCGGCGCAGCCGGTCGTAGCAGAGGTTCAGCGTCACCCGGTGGATCCAGGTGTCGAAGCGTGCATTGCCGCGCCGCCAGCCCGAGGCATGGCGCCAGATTCGGACGAAGGTCTCCTGCGCGACATCCTCGGCTTCTGCCGTGTCGCCCAGCATGCGCACGGCAAGCGCCAGGATACGCGGCAGTTTGCGCGCGACCAGCGTTTGCACGGCCGCCGGATCGCCGGCGCCGACACGGCGAACCAGCTCCTCGTCCGGATCCGCGCTCATCGGCTGGCGCACCCCTGATGGTCATCGCGTGCCATTACCCCCGTTCATTGCTCCGGCTTGGGAGCGGTTTTGTGGCCCGGCATTTCGTCGACGCTCAGAACGCCGTCGCCATTCTTGTCCAGCCTGGCGAAGCGCTGGGCGAAGAACGCATCGAGCTCGGCGCGGTCGATGAAGCCGTCATGGTTCGAGTCGGCGCGCGCGAAGGACTGTGTCGGGTCGCCCTTGGTGCCGCGCTTTGCCTGGAGGGCCTCCCATTCCAGCAGGCTGATCTTGCCGTCGCCATCCGTGTCGGCGGCCATGATCGCCTTCTCACGCCGCTTCTGGAACTTGGCCAGCGTGATGTCGGGCCTGGTCTTTGACGTGGCTGGCGCGGCAGTGGGGGGCGGTGCAGAAGGGGACGTCGCGGCCGGAGGCTGTGTCGCCGTCTGGGCGAACGCCGTGGCGGTCAGCAGGCTCAAGGCAGCGGCAAGGATCGAACGGCGTATCATGCTGGCGTCTCCGGTTGGCGCGCTGCCATGGCATTGTGCCGTGGCGACGCTTCTTCCGTTAAACGCAGCGGCGGTAGAAATCCGTCGGTGACTTTTGTGCCGGCAGGCGCATGCCGCAACAACGCGCCCGATCGGGCGCTGCTTGCGCCATGTTCGAACCCTTCAGCCGAAGGGCAGGAACTAGAGCAATTCCAAGAAAAGTGTGTACGGTTTTCCCGGGAAAAGCGCGTAGCGCTTTCCCTATGGAATTGCGTAAAAACAAAGAGATAGAGCGTTTCGCCGCTTCCGCGAAACGGTGAACCGTTCTATGTCGATTGGTCCGCCACCACCAGCTGGTCCGGCTTGAAGCCGGCATGCTGCGGGGTCCATACATCACCCTCGCGGTTGAACCAATGGCACATATATGTGCCGGAGGCGGCACCGTCGCTTATCGTCATCTTCGGGCCTCCGGACTTCAGCTTGACGACGTCTCCGGTCTTGAAACTGTTGGGCATTTTGACCTCCCATGCTGACGCCGGGAGTTTCACATCAAACCTCGGTCTCGACAATGGCGGATGCATTCGGCCAGCATCGCGATCCACAGTGCCAGGCGGCGTTTTGAGGTCGGGTCTCGGTCCCAGTTGTAGATTCGGTCGCAGTTGCAGCAATGTGTCTTGCCGTTTGCTGTCGAAATTGGATGTTGAAATTCCTGTTCGGCTGGTGGAGATTGATCCTCTGCTGAGTATTGAGCGCGGCTATCGCTTCGGCGATGCTGCCGATCTGGCACCATGAGTTTCGGACGGAGTTCTATCGAACCGTGATCAGAAGCAACAAACAACAGCAACCCGCATGCAGTCTCGTGCCGAATACAGTAGAGTTGCGACATTGAGTGAGAGAGGCTTGAAGCGCTTGGGGAAAAGCGAAGGGTTCCCATCAGAGCGCCGGAGGAAATGATTCGTCACGTTATGGTTGCTGCCTGCCCCAACGATCAAGCCGCTGATCAACGCCGGCTGGCAGGGGGGAGTACATGCCCGGGAAAGCATTGAGAGGAGGCCGGTTTGGCGAAGGCCAAGGGGATCGCTCTGGAGATTGCAGAGCATAGCGCAGCGAATCCCGATGCACAGAAGCCGCTGCGCAAGCGCTTGTTCGATCACCCGCTTCTGGTGGTTAAGCGGAAACTGTTATATCGCCTGCTGCATCCCCAGGCGCCACAGCACCCTGTGCCGCTTACAAAGCCGGTCCTCATCGTAGGCTCCGCGCCGGTCTCACACCCGCCGGTGGGTTTTCAGCGCGATGCTTTCACACTCTTTACCGTGAATGGCTCGCAGACCGTGACTGCCCGCTGGGGGATGGGTACTCCTGACGCGACATTTCTTTACGTCAACCAACTTGACGCGACCAAGCCCAACGCTGTGGCCGTGCGCGCCGTCTTGACCGGCCAGGAGACCGATCTGCTCTGGATTGTGCGTGCACACCGCACGATGGAGGAATTGCGCTGCAACATCGCGGCCTTCAACTACCGCTGTCGCGACCTGCGCACGATGACCCGTCACCAGCGCATGGCGCTCTACGAAGCAGTGATGGGTGTGCCCAATTTCGAGATGCATCTGGAGGAGAAGTTCTCGACCGGGATCACGGCGGTCCTTTACGCCTTGCATAACGGCGCGCCGGCCGTGATCATCACGGGTATTGACCCAGGTTCGCACGGCCATGTGTACAACAAACTGAACATCGACCGGATGCACGTCGGTTCCGACCGTGCCACCCTGCTGGCGCTGTTGGCGCTCGGTTTCCCCCTTTATACGAGCGATCCGCACGTGGCGGACTCGCTCGGTCTGCCACTCTGGACGGGCCAGGCCAGGAGATGTGAGGTCCAATAACAACGGTCGATGTGGCTTGCTGGTGAGCTGTCTCAAATGTGAGTGCGACGATCCGCTCGACAGCTCCGTCGTGAAGAGGTGCGATGCCGGTTGCTTGGCACTTGTCGCGCAAAAACACCATCGACACCTTCAGAGATGAAACGCTCGTGGCAACCCGGACACACGGCATTGCGAATGTGCTTCTGGTCTTCCGCGTGCAGTGCTGCCATGCTAGATTCGTCGAAATTCACATCAGATTATAGAACTGCCACATGATACCAATCTACATTGGCTATGATCCGCGCGAATCCCGAGTTCTGGACGTGGCGCGATGGAGCGCCTATCGGCGGACAAGCACCCCGTTGCAGATACAGCCGCTCGTGCTCAAGGACCTTGTAGCCCAAGGAATCATGACGCGACCGATGGAAGTACGTGACGGTAAGCTCTGGTGCCCGATTTCCGAGGCGCCGATGGCGACCGAGTTTGCCATATCGCGCTTTGCCGTTCCGTTCATGGGGCAAAGCGGCTGGGCCATGTTCTGCGATTGCGACGTCCTGTTTCTGAAGGATCCGGTCAAACTGCTCGATCTGCTCGATCCTTCCTACGCGATCATGGCGGTCAAGCACCAGCAACGCGAATCCGAAGCGGTCAAGATGGACGGACAAACGCAGACGTTCTATCGCCGCAAGAACTGGTCGTCGGTCGTTTTATGGAATCTGGATCATCCCGCCAACAAGCGGCTGACCAATGAGATGCTCAATACGTGGCCCGGACGTGACCTCCACGCCTTCAAATGGCTTGAGGACCATGAGATCGGCGAATTGCCCCTGGCGTGGAACTACCTCGTCGGGGCTTCGGCTTCCGAACTCGATCCCGCCGATGTCTCGCTGGCGCATTATACGCTCGGCGGCCCTTGGTTTGCGGGTTGGTCCGGCACCACGCAATGGGACGAATTGTGGAGCCGGGAAGAGAGCATCCTGCGCGCGTTTGAGGAACAGGCGGTTCAGATTCCCGGATGAAAACTCCGCTTTCGGATCTCTTGCCAATCTTCCAAAAACCAATTCTTCGCCTGCCCAGGGCCACAGGTCCCGCCTTGGTGATGGGGTCGGCGCCGAATTTTCGCCTCCCGCAGGGATATGATGCCGATTGGGCACTTGTGACCGTCAATGCTTCCCAGCTTTTGGCGGAAACCGTCGGCCTCCCCGTTCCTGATATCGCTGTTATCCGCCGCGGCATTTTTGTCGACGCCAGCGAACAGGATTTCTACAAGCGTGATCTGTTAAATGGACGGCAGGCAAAGCACCTGATCATCCCGGTTTGGCCCGATGTCGAGGACAAGCTGAAAGCCGGTTGTCGCACCTTCAATTATCGTTATGAAACCTTGCAGGCGCTTACCAAATGGCAGCTTGCCAACGTCGTCTGGCAGCTTAGCGGCAAATATCATATGTTCCGCGGCTGGCACCGGAAGATCTCCACCGGAGCCTTCGCGATCATACTGGCGCGTTTCGCCGGCTTTGCCCCTGTCGTCGTCAGCGGGTTTTCCCTGTCCCAGGCCGGGCACGGATACGACACCCGAAACGCCTTTCGATATCACGCCAACGAAGATGCGGCCCTGCTTGGGCGGGTGGTGAGAAGAGGCGAACCGATCTACGCGGAGGACAAAGACTTCGCGGCCGAAAGTGGATTACCCTTGTGGCAGGGACAGATGCCATGACGGCGACGTCAGCAGGGGCTGGGGAAGTGGTGCCGCTTGCGTGACTCGAACACGCGACCCCATCATTACGAATGATGTGCTCTACCAACTGAGCTAAAGCGGCCCGGGAAGCGTTAGGCCTCCAAGATGGGCTGGGTGATAGACTCAACCGACGGCGAATTCAAGATGGGCGATCGCGAATTCAGGATGCGGCCCGGCAATTCGTGTTGCGCGTCGTTCCGCCCCGACGCATCGCCGACAAAGCCGGCTGCCACGCCCTTACCGATCGGCTGGGACATTGCGCCTGGCCCCGTGCCTCCCTGCCGGCAAAGATCAATGAAGCATGTTGATTTCGTTGCCGGAATACCGCCAAGATGGACTTTGGACACTCCAACGAGGCAGAATGCGGACGCTCGCCCGTTGATTGATTGGTCGGCTGCGGCTAACGATCATGGCGAGGTTTGGGCAACGCACAGAGGGATCTCGCTTGGACGCAATCGAAAAAGCGATCCGGAACGCCCTCGAAAGAGGCAATGCCGAGGACCGCGCATACCGCGAGAAGGTCTATCGCTCGGCTTTCGCCGCGCTCGACCGCGCGCTCCAGGCCAATCCCGGCGTGACGGTGGAAGTCGCCATCAAGCGCCGCAAGGCGATACAGGCCAAGATCACCGAAATCGAATCCGAATTCCTGCCGGCGGTGCCGGATGTCGCTCCCCAGGCTGAGTCCGATGCACCGGCGGTCGAGCTTCCGGCGAGCCCGGCTGCACCCGCCGCAACCGGCGAGAGCGCGGCGCCGCCCGCAGTTTCCGTCGACGAGCCTGCACAGCCGGCTGCCGATGCCCCGCGCTCGCGCGTCTTGCCGGTCGTTCCAGACATCATGCCCGACGCGACCCTTTCCGGCGTGCCGTCCATCGACATGTCGGCTCCCGCTTCGTCCGAAGCCACGGCTGAAGTGGCGCCCGATCGCGACGAGAGGCGCATCAGGGGCCGGCGCCTGCCGCTGACCGCCATCTTCCTCACCGTGACGCTGCTCGCCGCGGTCGGCATCGGCCTGTTTTTCGCCATGCAGACCGGCGTCTTCAAGACCCAGGCTCAGCTCGACACCGCGCCGCCCGAAGCGCCGCCGACCGTCGAGGACGACGATTTCACGCCGGCGGATGGCGAGACCGGGCCGGAAAAGCCCGGCGCTGCCGATCAGGCGCGCAACTGGATCAACGTGTTTTCGCCCACCGACCCGGCGCATGTCAGCGCTCCGTCGGACGCCAAGGCGGAAACGATGAAGGACGATTCCGGGCCATTCCTGCGCATCCAGTCCGGCGCTTCCGGTTCGGCGATCAGCTTCGATGTCGGGCAAGGCGTGCTGGAGAAGCTCGCCGGCAAGCACGCCGTGTTCGATATCGTCGCCCGCGCCGAGGACGGCAAGGACACGCAGATCTCGGTCGACTGCAATTTCGGCGAGCTTGGTGATTGCGGCCGCAAACGCTATGCGGTCGGCCAGCAGCGCAACGAATATCTCTTCGACGTGAAATTCCCCGACAAGCGGCCCGGCTCGGCCGGAACGATCGCCATCAACTCCGATTTCGACAAGCAGGGCAAGGCGGTCAACATTTACGAGATCCGCGTCTCCGTCGAGCCTTGAGCGCCGGCACCGGAGAGGGTGCGATCAACGATCGAGCAGCGCCTGCAGCGTCTCGATGTGGTCGGCCTCGTTGGCGGGCTTGTCCCAGCGCAGCCGCGAGATGCGGGGAAAGCGCATGGCAACGCCGGATTTGTGACGCGTCGAACGGTTGAGCCCTTCGAAGGCGACTTCCAGCACCAGCCCGTTGTCACGGTCGGCGCGCACCGAGCGCACAGGCCCGAAACGCTCGATCGTGTTGTCGCGGACATATTTGTCGATCTGCCTCAATTCCTCGTCGGTGAAGCCGAAATAGGCCTTGCCGACCGGCACCAGTTCCTCCTCGCCTTCCGCTCCGGACCAGACGCCGAACGTGTAATCGGAGTAGAAGCTCGAGCGCTTGCCGTGGCCGCGCTGGGCGTACATGAGCACGGCGTCCACCGTGTGCGGGTCACGTTTCCATTTGAACCAGGGCCCCTTCGGCCGGCCGGCGACATAGGGCGAATCCCAGCGCTTCAGCATCACGCCTTCGATGATCGGGTGCGGCGGCGCCCGGCGCAGTTCCTCCAGCGCCTGCCAGTCCGAGAACGCGACGAATGGCGAAAGATCGAAGCGGCTCGGGTCGAGCGTTTTCACGAAGTTTTCGAGGCGGACGCGCCGCTCCCGGAAGGGCAATCCCCGCAAATCCTCCGCGCCGACCTGCAAAAGGTCGTAGCAACGCATGAAAGCCGGATATTGCTGCTGCATCTTCAGTGACACCGTCTTGCGGTTCAACCGCTGCTGGAGATCCGAGAATGTCCCTGTCGCTTCCCGGGGATCGCCGACCAGCAATTCCCCGTCGAGCGTGGCCGAGAAAACCATCGCCTCGGCGAGGTCGGGAAAGGCGCCGGAGACATCGTCGCCGGTGCGCGAATAGAGCCGGCGGATGCCGCCTTCCGACACCGCCTGGACGCGGATGCCGTCCCATTTCCACTCGGCCACGTAATCGGCGGGGTCGAGCCTGTCGAGATCGCCGTCGCCGACCGGGTTGGACAGCATCACCGGCCGGAACAGTGCCCGCGCGGCCCTCTCGGGCTTTGCGGCCTTGCCTTCCAGCCATGCGAACAAGGCTGTGTACGGCGGCGACAGCCCGTGCCAGAGTTCCTCGATCTCGGCGACGTCGACCTTGCCGAAATCCGCCAGTGCCTGCTTGGCCAGCCGCGCCGACACCCCGATGCGCAACCCGCCGGTGACCAGCTTGATGATGGCGAAGCGGGCCGAGATGCCGGCACTGTCGAGCAGGTTTGACAGCACTTTCGGGCCGTCGGAGCGGCTCGCCGCCTGCAGCTTCGCGACCACCTCACCGAGCGTCGGCTCACGGTTCGGTATGGTTCCGGGCGTCTGCGGCCAGACCAGCGACACGGTCTCGGCGAGATCGCCGACATAGTCGTAGGAATAGCCGAACAGCACCGGATCCATGCGTTCGGTCACCAGGGTGCGCAGCATCGCCGGCTTGATCGCGGCGATGTTGAGGTCGCCGGTGATGGCAGCCAGCGCCAGCCCGCGATCGGGATCCTCGACGCTGCGGAAATAATCGGTCAGCAGCGTCAGCTTGCCGTTGCGCGACGGCGTCAGCACAAGGCGGTCGAGCAGTTCGGCGAAGCGATTCATGCCATCAATCGCCCTCGTCCTCATACCCCACCAGATGCAGTGGCCGCGCCGCGATGCCTTCGAGTTCGCACCAGCGCACCAGCGCCTCCTCGCGGCCGTGTGTCACCCAGATTTCCTCTGCGCCGGTCTCCTTGATCGTGGCGGTCAGTTCGTCCCAGTCGGCATGATCCGAAATGATCAGCGGCAGCTCGACGCCGCCCTGCTTGGCGCGCTGGCGGATGCGCATCCAGCCCGAGGCGAAGCAGGAGATCGGATCGGGAAAGCGCCTCGCCCAGCGATCGGCGAAGGCGGCCGGCGGACCGACGACGATGGCGCCGGTGAAATCATCCTTGCTGGCGCTCTCCACTGTCGCCGGCTCCAGCGTGCCGAGATCGATGCCCTGGCTCTGGTAATAGTCGCTGAGCTTGGCCAGCGCGCCGTGGATATAGATCGGCCTGTCGTAGCCGGCGTCGCGCAACAGACGCATCACCCGTTGCGCCTTGCCCAGCGCGTAGGCTCCGATGAGATGCGAGCGTTCGGGGAACTGCGCCGCCGATTTCAGGAGCCGCGCGATCTCCTCCTCGTCCGGCGGGTGGCGAAACACCGGCAGGCCGAAGGTTGCCTCGGTGATGAACACATCGCACGCGATTGGCTCGAACGGCAGGCATGTCGCGTCCTGCTGCCGCTTGTAGTCGCCGGAGGCGACGATGCGCATGCCCTGATGCACGACCGCGATCTGCGCCGAGCCCAGCACATGGCCGGCCGGATGAAAGCTGATGTCGACGCCGTTGAAGGCAATTCGCTCGCCCAGTCCTGCCGTCTGTGTCGTGCCTGCAAAACCCTCGCCATAGCGAAGCCTCATGATGTCCAGCGTCTGCTGCGTCGCCAGCACCGAGCCGTGGCCGGAGCGTGCGTGGTCGGAATGGCCGTGCGTGATCAGCGCCCGGTTGACCGGCCGCACCGGGTCGATGAAGAAGTCGCCCGGCGGGCAGTAAAGGCCCTCGGGCCGGGGATGGAGCAGGTCGCTGGCGCGCATCGTTCCAAGATAGTGGCTAATTCGGGCGCGGGAAGCCTGTTGCAAGAGACTGCTGACTCGTCCTACAGCCACCCGCCGGGCAGCAGTCAGGCAACGCACTCTGAGGCCTGCGGATGCCTCTGCTGCGAAAAAGCCCCAATCGCATGCCGGATTATGTCGGGGCAGTGTCGTAAGGAGGGATTTTCCATGCGCTGGAACATGATGGCCTTGGCCTCTTGCCTCGTTATGGCGGGCTGTGTCGGCAACTCCATGTCCGAGCGCCAGGACGAAAACGTCCAGTCTTCACTGCAGTATGACAGCGTGCCTTGCGGCCAGTTGCTGGCGCAACGCAACGCCCTGGCTCGGCAATACAATCTGACCCAGCAGGCCAAGCCGACATTCTCCAACCCCGCGATGGGCTTCGGCCCGTTCATTCCGGATATCCGCTCCAAGACCAAGCGCGATGCCGACAAGGCAAGCGGCGAGATCGACGCCATGAACCGGTCTATCGAGCGCCGCGATTGCGGCAAGCCGGACAAGCAGAAGAAGTTCGCTCTGCCCGGCTGACGCAGGTCGCCTAGTCTAAGGCGATCCCGATGACCACATGCCAGCGGCCTAATATCCCGCTTTGCGGTCCACCAGGTTCTCCAGCTTTTCGCCCCGCTCGAAGGCGTCCATCTGGCGCAGCATGATCGGCGCCAGGTGGACGGGATCGGACGTGGCCGCGGCATGCGGCGTCACGAACACTTTCGGATGGGCCCATAGCGGGCTGGTCTTCGGCAGCGGTTCGACCTCGAACACGTCGAGGCTCGCTTCCTTCAGCGTGCCGTCGTCCAGCGCGCGCACGATGTCGGCATCCTTCTGCAGGCGGCCGCGACCAGCATTGATCAGCACCGAGCCGCCAAGACCGTTGCGCTTGCGCAATTCCTTCAGCACGCCGTAATTGATGATACCCTTGGTATCCGGCGTCAGCGGCAGCAGCACGACCAGTATGTCTGTGGCATTGAGGAACGGGATCAGCCCGGCCTCGCCGCAATAGGTCGCGACACCTTCCATCGGCCGGTCGGTGCGCGACCAGCCATTGACCGCGAAGCCGAGCGACAGCAGCGCCGACGCCGCCGCGCGGCCGAGACTGCCGAGCCCCATGATGCCGACAGAGATATCTTCAGCGGTGCGCTGCGCCGGCTCGCGCCATATCTTCTTCGGCTGCTGCGACCGGTACAGCAGGCCCTGGCGGTGATGATCGAGCACCCGCCAGACGACATATTCGGTCATGTGCTGGGCCAGGTTGCCGGCGACGACCTTGACGATCGGCACGTCCGGCAGGCTGGGATCGGAGAAGATGTGGTCGACACCGGCGCCGATCGAGAAGATGGCGCGCAGATTGGGCAGCGACCCCAACAGGTTCGGCCGCTGTTTCCACACCACCGCATAGGTGATCGAAGGATCGCTGGCGCCGTCCGGCTCGAGCACCACCTCGCGCTCTGCGGACAGCAGTTCGCGCCAGCGCTGCGGGTGAAAGCCGGTGACGGCAAGCAGGATTTTGCCTTTTTCCATTTATGGATTTTGTCCTGTTGTTCGGTTTGGAGCAATTGCGGGAAAGGCGCAAGGCGGCTTTCCGTCCGGAATTGCGAAGGAAGGAGTCACTCGCTGACGACCCCCGTCGGGGCGGTTTCTATCTTGAAGGCGGCCGAGATCAGCGCCCGAGTATAGTCGGTTTGCGGCTTTTCAAAAATCTGTTCGGAAGGACCGGCTTCGACGATCTGGCCATTGCGCATGACGATGACATCGTTGGCCAGGGCCCGGATGACCTTGAGGTCGTGGCTGATGAAGAGATAGGCGAGGTCATGCTTGGCCTGCAGGCTGCGCAGGAGGTCGACGACCTGCGCCTGCACGCTCATGTCGAGCGCCGAGGTCGGCTCGTCCAGCATGACGAAACGCGGGTTGAGCACCATGGCGCGAGCAATGGCGACGCGCTGGCGCTGGCCGCCGGAGAATTCGTGCGGATAGCGGTTGCGCGTCGCCGGGTCGAGCCCGACTTCCTTCAGCACGTCGACCACCTTGTCGTCGCGCTCGTCGAGCGACAGCTTCGGCTCGTGGATCTTCAAGCCTTCTTCGATGATCTCGGCGATGGACATGCGGGGGCTCAGCGAGCCGAAAGGATCCTGGAAGACGATCTGCAATTCGCGCCTGAGCGGGCGCATGGCGTTGAACGAGAGCTGGTTGATGTCGCGCCCGTTGAACTGGATGGTTCCGCTCGACGAGATCATCCGCGCCAGCGCCAGGCCGAGCGTGGTCTTGCCCGACCCGGACTCTCCAACCACGCCCAGCGTCTGGCCGGCCCGCACGGTGACATCGATGCCGTCGACCGCCTTCACATGGTCGACGGTGCGTCGGAAGAAGCCCTGCTTGATCGGAAACCAGACTTTGATGTCCTTGCCGGTCATCACGGGTGCCGCGGCGCTGTTGGCCGCGGGTGGCTTGCCCTTGGGCTCGGCCGCCAGGAGATGGCGCGTATAGGCGTGCTGCGGATTGGCGAAGATGTCCTTGGTAGGCCCCATCTCGACGATCTTGCCCTTGGTCATCACGCACACCCGGTCGGCGATCTTGCGCACGATGCCGAGATCATGGGTGATGAACAGCATCGACATGCCCTTGCGGCTTTTCAAGCCGGCCAGCAGCTCGAGGATCTGCGCCTGCACGGTGACGTCGAGCGCCGTCGTCGGCTCGTCGGCGATCAGGAGTTCCGGCTCGTTGGCCAGCGCCATGGCGATCATGACGCGCTGGCGCTGGCCGCCGGACAGCTGGTGCGGATAGGCGTCGAGGCGCTTCTGCGGCTCGCGGATGCCGACCTCGTTGAGCAGGGCCAGCGTGCGCGCCTTGGCCGCGCGGTCCGCCATGCCCTGGTGCAGCTTCAGGATCTCGACGATCTGCTGCTCGATCGTGTGCAGCGGATTGAGCGAGGTCATCGGCTCCTGGAAGATCATGGTGATCTTATTGCCGCGCACCTGCCGCAGTTGCTTCTCGTTCATGGCGAGCAGGTCGGCGCCCTGGAACAGGATCCTGCCCGAGGGGTGGCTTGCGCTGGGATAGGGCAAGAGCTTCAGCACCGACAGCGCCGAGACCGATTTGCCGGAGCCGGATTCGCCGACCAGCGCCACCGTCTCGCCCTTGGCGATGTCGAAGGAGATGTGATCGACGGCCAGCGACTGCTGTCCGCCTTGCGCAAAGGCGACGCTGAGGTCCCGGACCGAGAGCAGGGGAGGCTCGCTCATCGGAACGTCTTGCGCGGATCGAAGGCGTCGCGTGTCGCTTCGCCGACGAAGACCAGCAGCGACAGCATCAGCGAGATGACGACGAAGCCGGAAATGCCGAGCCACGGCGCGTTGAGATTGCGCTGCGCCTGCTTGAGCAATTCCCCAAGCGAGGCCGAGCCCGGCGGCAGGCCGAAACCGAGATAGTCTAGCGAGGTCAGCGTCGAGATCGAGCCTGAGAGCAGGAACGGCAGGAAGGTCAGTGTCGCCACCATGGCGTTGGGCAACAGGTGCCGGAACATGATGGTGCGGTTGCGCACGCCGAGCGCGCGCGCCGCGTTGACGTACTCGAAATTGCGCGCGCGCAGGAATTCGGCCCGCACCACGCCGACCAACGCCACCCAGGAAAACAGCAGCATCAGCCCGAGCAGGATGAAGAAGCCCGGCGGCAATATGGCGGCGACGATAAGCAGGAGATAGAGCACGGGGATAGCCGACCATATCTCGATGAAGCGCTGGAACAGCAGGTCCGTCCAGCCGCCGAAATAGCCCTGTAGGGCGCCGGCCGCGACGCCGATCAGAGCCGAGCCGGCGGTCAGGATCAGTCCGAACAGCACCGAGATACGGAAACCGTAGATGACCCGCGCCAGCACGTCGCGCGCCTGGTCGTCGGTGCCCAGCCAGTTCCAGTTACCGACGCTGCAGGCCGGATCAGCAGGCCCTTGCGGGTACTGGTTGCAGCGCGTCTTGGCGTCATACTGCCAGGACGGCTTGGCCGGGGCTGCTTCGGGAATGGCGTTGTTGACGGTCTGGTATGAATAGCGGATCGGCGGCCAGATCATCCAGCCATTGGCGTTGATCTCGTCCTGGATCACCGGGTCGCGATAGTCGGTGACGGCATAGAAGCCGCCGAACTTCTCTTCGGGATAGGCGACCAGCACCGGAAACAGGATCTCGCCCTTGTAGGAGGCGATGATCGGCTTGTCGTTGGCGATGAATTCGGCGAACAGCGACAGCACGAACAGGACAAGGAAGATCCACAGCGACCAGTAGCCGCGCCGGTTGGCCTTGAAGTTCTGCAGGCGGCGCTTGTTGAGCGGCGACAGAAACGGCCGCGGCATCCGCTCCGGCACGACCCCGGCGGTAACACTTGCCTCCGACATCAAACGTCTCTCCGCTCGAAATCGATGCGCGGATCGACCCAGGTGTAGATGAGGTCGGACAGCAATCCGACGAACAGGCCGAGAAGCGAGAAGATGTAGAGGTTGGCGAACACCACGGGATAGTCGCGTTCGACCACCGACCGGAAGCCGAGCAGGCCGAGCCCATCGAGCGAGAAGATGTTTTCGATCAGCAGCGAACCGGTGAAGAAGGCCGAGATGAAGGCGCCGGGAAAACCGGCGATGACGATCAGCATGGCGTTGCGGAAGACATGGCCATAGAGCACCTGCCGTTCCGAGAGGCCCTTGGCGCGGGCGGTCACCACATACTGCTTGCGGATTTCCTCCAGGAAGGAATTCTTGGTCAGCAGCGTCGTCGTGGCGAAGGCCGACAGCACCAGCGCCGTCAGCGGCAAGGTCATGTGCCAGAGATAGTCCCCGATCTTGGCCGGCCATGACAACTGGTCCCAATTGTCCGAGACGATGCCGCGCAGCGGGAACCAGTCCCAGAACGAACCACCGGCAAACAGCACCATCAGCATGATGCCGAACAGGAAACCCGGAATGGCATAGCCGACGATGACGACGCCGCTGGTCCAGATGTCGAAGGGGCTGCCGTCCTTCACCGCCTTGCGGATGCCGAGCGGGATCGAGATCAGGTAGGACAGGAGCGTGATCCACAGCCCGATCGAGATCGACACCGGCATTTTTTCCAGGATCAGGTTGAGCACCGAAATGTCGCGGAAATAACTGTCGCCGAAATCGAACCGGATATAATTCCACAGCATCAGGCCGAAGCGCTCGAGCGGCGGCTTGTCGAAGCCGAACTGCTTCTCCAGCTTCTTAATGAATTCCGGATCGAGCCCCTGCGCGCCGCGATATTTTGAACCGACGTCGCCGGCGGCATCGAAATTACCACCGCCCGCATCGCCGCCGCCACCGCCCAGACGATCGCTGCCGCCCTGGTTCGTCAGCTTGGCGATGACCTGCTCGACCGGGCCGCCGGGGGCAAACTGAATGACGGCGAACGAGATCGCCATGATGCCGAACAGGGTCGGAATCATCAAAAGGATGCGGCGCAGGATATAGGCGCCCATCAGATGGTGCCCTCCCGACGCATGTGATTGGCGAAACCGTCGATGAACGCGCCTCTTTCCCCGTCACTATACGGGCAGAGGATGCCGGTCCACCCTCCGCAGCTGCGGCGCAGCTGCTGCGGAGGACGGGCAGGCAGGTGAGGGGCGGTGCTTACGCCCGCAAGAAATTCAGCCTTTGCCAATTTTTGCCGCCTTGCCCTTGTCGAACCACCACAGCGTCTCGACCGGAAAGCCGAAATCAGGCTTTTGCTCGACGAAGCCGAACATGTCCCAATAGGCGACGCGGTGATTCGCCAGATAGTATGTTGGAATCCAGTCCAGCCGCGCGCGCAAGACCCGATCGAGCGCTCTGAGCGCGGTGACGAGTTCGGACCGGCTTCGCGCCTTGCCGGCTGCCACGATCAACGCGTCGATGGCCTTGCTTTCTGTTCCGGGGTAGTTGCGCTGCCCCGGGATTTTCGCCATTCGAGAATCATAGAGCATCTCCAGGCTGTCATCAGTCGGCGTCGCCCCGATCGACCAATGCAGCACGGTAAGATCGAAGTCGAAATCGCTCTGCCGCTGTTCATATTGCGCCGAATCGACCTGCCGGATCGAAGCGTCGATCCCGATCGCCTTCATATTCTCGGACCATGGGGTGTAGATGCGAACGATGCCGTCATCCTCCGTCAGCATTTCCACCCGCAGCCGCTCGCCCTTGTCGTTGACGACGAAATTGCCCGCCCGCTTCCAGCCGGCTTGCGCGAGCAATCTCGAAGCCTCGCCCAGCAGCTTGCGGTCATGGCCTGACCCGTCGGACAGAGGCTGCGTCACGGCTTCGCCAAAAACCTCCGGTGGCAACTCGGCCCGGAATGGCTCCAGCAGGACCAATTCCTCAGGCGAGGGCAAGCCTTCGGCCTTGTAATCCGACCGTTCGAAGTTCGATTGAGAGCGCTCGTAAGAGCCATAAAACAACGCCCGCTTCATCCATTCGAAATCGAAACACCGGGCGATCGCCCGTCGCACCCGCTCATCGCGGAATTGCGCACGACGCTGGTTCAGTGCGACGCCCTGCATGTCTGGCGTCTTCTCGCCGGGAAATTCCCGTTTGACGACCTTGCCGTCCTTGAGCGCCGGAAAATCGTAGCCGGTCGCCCAGACCCGCGCGGTAAACTCCTCGCGAAAATGCGTGTCACCCTTCTTGAAGGCTTCGAACGCCGCCTGCCGGTCGAGATAGAAGTCGATGCGGATACGGTCGAAATTATACTGGCCGCGGTTCACCGGGAGGTCGCGGCCCCAATAGTCGGCCACGCGCTCATATTCGACTGTCTGTCCCGCGGCCACTCGCCCCATTTTGTATGGTCCCGAGCCGAGCGGCGGCGTCATCGTCGAAGCATTGAAATCATTGGCCGCATAAAAGGCCTTGGACACGATCGGCATCGCCACGATCCTGAGGATGTTTTGCGCGGACTGTTCGCCGTTGAAGGTAAGGTTGAGGGTGAGCGGATCCTCGGCGACCGCGTCGGTCATATACCGCAACGCCTGGGAAAGGTTCGGATGCCCTTGCTCTTTGTAAAGCTTCAACGCGAAGACGACGTCTTCGGCGGTCAGCGGCGAGCCGTCGTGGAAACGCGCTTGCGGTCGCAGCGCGAAGCGGAAGCCGTTGCGGTCTTGCGACAAGGTGACAGACTCGGCAAGCAGGCCGTAGACCGCATCCGGCTCGTCGAGCGCGCTTGCCATCAAGGAATCGAAACAGAGTTCGGTGCGCGGCGGCGCATCTCCTTTCAATACCAGGGAATTCAACGTGTTGAAGGTCAGGAAGCTTTGGTTGAGCGTGCCGTTCGGCGGCGCGAAATTCATCTGGCCGCCCTTGGGTGCATCCGGATTGACGTAGTCGAAATGCGTGAAATCCGGTTTGTATTTGAGGTCGCCGTAGGCGGACAGGCCGTGCAGTTTGGTGCCGGTCGCAATATTGGCAAAGGCTTTTCCGGGCAACAGGGCGGCGACAGCGGCGGCACTGCCCAGGCCCAGGAAATCGCGACGGGGCAGCACCGCCATCAATTGTTGCCCTTGTATTTGGCCGCCAGCGCCTTTTCCTTCTCCGGATCGATCCACCAGGAATTCTGGTCGGCGCCGATATAGCTCGGCTGTTTGGCGGGAATGCCGAATTTGTTCCAGTAAGCCAGCCAGACCACGGCTCGATAGTACTGCGGCACGACGTAGTAGTTCCACAGCAGCACGCGGTCGAGCGCGTGGGTGGCGGCAACCAGGTCCTCGCGGTCGGTGGCGAAGATGATGCGATCGACCAGGGCATCGACGACCGGGTTCTTGATGCCGGCGTAGTTGCGCGATCCCGGCCTGTCGGCGGCCTTGGAACTCCAGAAGTCGCGCTGCTCATTGCCAGGCGATTCCGACTGGCCGAGTTGCCCGATAATGACATCGTAGTCGAAATTGTTGACGCGGTTGACGTACTGGGTCTGGTCGATGATGCGCAACGTGGCGTCGACGCCGATCTTGCGCAGATTGGCGATATAGGGGCTGGAGATGACTTGGTCGGTGTCGTTCCAGCCGAGTATCTCGAACTTGAACGGCTCGCCGGTCTTGGCATTGATCATCTTGCCGCCCTTGATCACCCATCCAGCCTTGGCGAAGAGGTCGACTGCCTGCTTCAGGTATTTCCGCTCGGCCTGCGGCGAATCGTAGACCGGCAGCTTGAATTCCTGGGTGAACAGTTCGGGCGGCAGCTTGTCGCGATACTGTTCAAGAATTTCCAGCTCCTTGCCTTGCGGCAAGCCGCTGGAGGCCAGTTCAGTTCCCTGGAAATAGCTGCTGGTGCGGGTGTTGAACCCGTAGAACAGCGTACGGTTCATCGTCTCGAAGTCGAAAGGATAGGTCAGCGCGGCCCGCACCAGGCGGTCCTGGAACAGCGGGCGCCTCTGGTTGAGCATGAAAGCCTGCATCGGCTCTGGCGAGGTGGTCTTGAATTCCTGCTTGATGACATCGCCGGCCTTGACCGCCGGGAAATCATAGAATGTCTTCCAGCGCTTCGAACTGTTTTCCGGTTTGATGTCGTCAAGTCCGCCTTTGGTGAAGGCCTGCCAGGCGGCATTGTCATCAAGGATGTAGGTGAAACGCTGCCTGTCGAAATTCTCGCGGCCGACCTTCACCGGCAGCTTGGCACCCCAATAGTCCGGCACGCGCTGCCAGACGATTTCCGAGCCAGGCTTGAAGCTGGCGATCTTGTAGGCGGCGGAGCCGAGCGGCGGCTCCAGCGTCGGCCTGGTGACGTCGCGCTTCTTGCCGTTGGCATCCGTGCCTTCCCACCAATGTTTCGGTAGCACGGCGAGGTCACCCAGGATTTTAGGCAGCTCGCGGTTGCCCTTCTGGCTGAAATGAAACTCGACTTCGCGATCCGAGACGGCCACGGCATCCGTGACATTCTCGAAATAGCGGCTGTACATCGGGCTGTTCGCCTTCAGCACCTGGAATGACCAGATCACGTCGTCGACGGTGATAGGCTGGCCGTCATGCCATTTCGCGCGGGGGTCGAGCCGGTAAGTCGCCGAGGAAAAGTCGGCCGGGTATTTGTAGGCGTCGGCGATCAGCGGATGGCTGACACTGCCTTCGTCGGTCGCCTGCTCCATCAGCGTGTCGTAGAGCAGGCCGCCGCCGAACCCGACCAGGCCGGCGGCCGGTGAACCCTGCACGATATAGGGATTGAAGCTGTCGAAAGTGCCCAGTACCACCGAATTCAGCGTGCCGCCTTTGGGTGCGTTGGGGTTCACGTAGTCGTAGTGCTGGAAATTGTCGCCATATTTGGATTCGCCGATCAGCGATGAGGTGGTGCGCCACTCATCGGCCAGGGCCGCCTGCAACCCCGCGGCCAGCAGGGCCGCCGCCAGCAACGATTTGAGAAGCACTCGGCCAAGCGTCATCCACTGTCCTCTTCGCGATGCGTGCCATCATCCAGAAAGGCAATCTAGATGATTTGCCGCGCGTGAAAACCGCCATGCGCGGCTTTGTCGCCGTAGAGGCGGTTTTCCTAACGAAAAAGCCGGGCAGAACCCGGCTTTTTCAAGGTCGTCGAGACTATATCCGATTTATTGAGCAGGCGCCGGTGCCGGGGCGGCCGGAGCTGGTGCGGCGGGAGCCGCAGGCGCCGCTGGCTTGGCAGGAGCTGCGCCTTCGGCCGGCTTGGCCGGTGCGGCCCCTTCGGCGGGCTTGGCGGGGGCGGATGCATCGGCGGCAGCGCCCGGCGCGGGCAGCGGCTTGGGATTGTCCGACAGCGTGCGCAGATAGGCGATGACGTTGGCGCGGTCTTCTTCCTTCGGCAGGCCGGCAAAGCCCATCGCCGTGCCTTTCACGAATTTTTTCGGCGAGGTGATGAAGTGGTTGATGTTGTCGTAGGTCCACTTCTCTGTGCCGCCCTTGGAAAACTCCTTCATGCCGGCCGAATAGGCGAAGCCCTCATGCTCGGCGACCGGGCGGTCGATGAGATCCCACAAATCCGGGCCGACCTTGTTGGGGCCGCCCTTCTCGCCGGAGTGGCAGGCCTGGCATTTCTTGAAGATGGCAGCGCCCTGTTCGGCACTTGCGTTGGCCAGAAGATCCGCGATCGGCTTTTCGGCGGCTGCCGGAGCGGCGGGGCCGCCCTCGGCGGGCTCGGCGGCCTCGATGGCGAAGCCGGGCTTTTCCGGAGCGGGCGAGGCAAACAGCGCGTCCGACACGATGCCGACCGAGAACACCACGAAAACGGTTCCGAGCAATCCGGCGAGCAGCTTGTTGACTTCGTTGGAATCCATACGCCCCTTGCTCCCTTTTCCGGCGGACCGATCCGTCCACTCCGTCCGTCGGTATCGAGACCTGCCCTCCAGAGCCGGTCAAATCGCGCGGAAACTAGGTCTTTTGCTCCGGCGTTGCAACACCTATAAGGGCGCTTCCAGTGAGACCTTTTGCCACTTTCCCCTCCTCGTTTCGAACGCCCGCCAAACCGATGTCCACCTTGATCCTGATCCCCGCCCGCATGGCCTCGACCCGGCTCCCGGGCAAGCCGCTGGCCGACATTGCCGGCGCCCCGATGATCGTCCATGTCGCGCGCCGCGCCGCCGAGGCCGGGCTTGGCCGTGTGGTGGTGGCGACCGACACGCAAGGCGTGGCGGAAGCGGTGCGCGCGCATGGTTTCGAGGCGGTGATGACGCGCTCGGACCACGAATCGGGTTCGGACCGGATATTCGAGGCCCTGACGGTGCTGGATCCGGCAAACAAGGTCGAAACCATCGTCAATGTGCAGGGTGACCTGCCGACCATCGATCCCGCGATCATCGTGGCCTCGCTCAGGCCGTTCGAGGACAGGGCGGTGGACATCGCCACGCTCGGCGTCGAGATCGAGCGCGACGAGGAAAAGACCAATCCCAACGTCGTCAAGATCGTTGGCTCGCCATTGTCGGCCACCAGGCTGAGGGCGCTTTATTTCACCCGCGCCACCGCGCCCTGGGGCGAGGGCGCTCTCTATCATCACATCGGCCTCTATGCCTATCGCCGCTCGGCGCTCGAGCGCTTCGTGGCGCTCAAGCCGTCGCCGCTGGAGCGCCGCGAGCGGCTGGAGCAGTTGCGGGCGCTGGAAGCCGGCATGCGCATCGACGCCGAGATCGTGCGGTCGCTGCCGCTCGGCGTCGACACGCCGCAAGACCTGGAACGGGCCAGAACGATCCTTTCAAACTGAGCGCCGAACCGACACCCCTTCAACGAGAATTGGCCATGCCTGAAAAGACCAACAGAATATCCTTCCAGGGCGAGCCCGGAGCCAATTCCGACACCGCCTGCCGTAACGTCTATCCCTCGATGCAGCCTTTGCCATGCCCGACCTTCGAGGACGCGTTCAACGCGGTCGAGACCGGCAAGGCCGATCTCGCCATGATCCCGATCGAGAACACCATCGCCGGGCGCGTCGCCGACATTCACCATCTGCTGCCGGAATCGAGGCTGCACATCGTCGGCGAATATTTCCTGCCCATCCATTTCCAGCTGATGGTGCTGCCAGGTGTGAGGCGTGACGAGATCAAAACCGTGCACAGCCACATCCATGCGCTCGGCCAGTGCCGCAAATACGTCCGCAAAAATGGCTGGAAGGCGGTTGTCGCCGGCGACACGGCGGGCGCGGCCAAGATGGTCTCCGAGGTCAAGGACCGCACCATGGCCGCCCTGTCCCCGGCATTGGCCGCAACGCTCTACGGCCTAGACATCATCGAGGAGAATGTCGAGGACACCGATTCCAACGTCACGCGCTTCGTCGTCCTGACCAAGAACAAGCAGTGGGCCGAACGCCCGTCGCTTGACGCCAAGATGATGACGACCTTCATCTTCCGCGTCCGCAACGTGCCGGCCGCCCTCTACAAGGCGATGGGCGGTTTCGCCACCAACGGCATCAACATGACCAAGCTCGAGAGCTACCAGCTCGGCGCCTTCACGGCGACACTGTTCTACGCCGACATCGAGGGCCACCCCGACGATCCCCTGGTCAAGCTGGCGCTGGACGAGCTTCGCTTCTTCTCGCGCGAGGTGCGGATCCTCGGCGTCTATCCGGCGAGTGAGTCACGCGAGCAGTGGAAGGTAGCGGATTGAGCTACCAGCCAAGGGGCACATAGTCGATCTCCATGAAGGTCTCGACTTCAGGAATCCAGCGGTCGCGCACGAAGGCGACGTGGTCGGGATGGTCGTTGTACCTGGTATAGGCGGCCTGGTCGGCGAATTCCATGGAGAAGCCGAACTGGTAGTCGTTCTTGGGGCTGACCTGACGCAGCTGTTCGAAATGGGTGACGCCCCTGATCGCCGAGAGGATTTTCCTGGCGTCGACCAGGAACCTTTTTTCCTCCAGCGAGTGCGGCGGATGCTTCAGCGTGAACACGACGGTATGGCGGATCATTTCCCTCTCCTGATTTCCCTTATTCGCTGTCGACCCAGGCGCGGATCAGGTGATGCGCTATGGCTCCCTTCGGCGGCGTGATCAGATTGCCCGGATGCTCCCTGGCCAGCATCAGGCGCACCTCGTCGCGCAAGAACCAGCGGCAGTCTTCCAACTCGTTGAGGTCGGCCTGGATGTCTTCATTGAGCGGCTCGCCGAAGCAGCCGATCATCAGCGAATAGGGGAATGGCCAGGGCTGGCTGGCGTGGTAGACGACGCGGCCGAGCCGGATGCCGGCCTCCTCCAGCGTCTCGCGGCGCACCGCCGCCTCGATCGTCTCGCCCGGCTCGATGAAGCCGGCAAGGGCGGAGTACATGCCCGGCGCGAAATGCCGGCCGCGCCCGAGCAGGCATTTCTCGCGCGTCGCCGTCAGCATGATCGCCACCGGATCGGTGCGCGGAAAATGCTCGGTGCCGCAATTCGGGCAATGGCGCTTGTAGCCGCCGGCCCGCATTTGTGACTCGGTCCCGCATTTGCTGCAGAAACGATGGCTGGCGTGCCAGGCGAGCAGCGCGGCGCCCTGCGCCATCGCTCCGGCGGCCGCTTCGTCGATCAGGCCTTGCATATAGACCGAGCGGTAGTCGATGGCCTTGACCGTTTCGGGAAGCTGTTCCGGCTCGAGGCCGGCGGTCACCGCCAGCACCGGGCCCTGGTCGGAGAATCCGAGCAGCACGCCGCTGCCGGGCAAGGTCTGGAAGGGCAGGCTTTCGGCGACGCCGAACCAGGGGTCGAAGCTGCCGTCACGAACCTTCAGGTAGAGCCGGCCGCCCTGCATCAAAAGCAGCCTGGTTCCAGGATCGGCGAGCGCTTTGTCGACCGAATCGTCGGCGCGGTTCTCGGATTGTCGGTCGATACTGTTGCCGGCGAAGCCGACGAATTGGCTCGGCTCGCGCAAGGGCGCGTCAAACAGGCTAAAGCTCATGCGGACTCTGGGCGTTCGGGATGGACACGTTCGGGATGGACACGGGAAGGCTTATAGCGCCGCCCTTATCGTTTCGGCAAACCGGCGCAGCTCGGAGCGCTGATAGGGCTCGCGCAGGCCGTGTCCCCACACCGGGCCGGGCCAGCCGGGATCGCCTTCCGAACGGGCGATGACGTGGATGTGCAGCTGGCGCACGATGTTGCCGAGCGCGCCGGTGTTGATCTTGGTGCAGCCGGTCACCTTCTTCAGCGCCTGCGCCACCATATTGGTCTCGAAGGTCAGCATTGTCTGGTCGAGTGGCGTCATGTCGTGGATTTCCTCCACGCCCGGCCGCTGCGGCACCAGAAGCAGCCATGGCCAGCGGCGGTCGTTCATCACGCGCAGTTCACACAGCCCAAGCCACATCAACTGCTCGCTGTCCGCCTCCAGCCGGGTATCCAGCGTGAATCCGGCCTTCAGGCCCGGCAGCATCGGCGTTTCCCTTGCTTTTGGTGTTTTCCTCAGAGTCATGAACGCTAGAGCGGCTGCATCGAGGCTGCAAGCGAATCTCGTGGCTGGTGCAGCCGATTTGCCTGCGCCCTTGCATTTCGTCGCCGAATTGCCGATATGGACGGCGGGAGGTTGGTGGTGGACGATCCACTCGCCAACCGGGTCAGGTCCGGAAGGAAGCAGCCCTAACGAGCCCGGAACGGGTCATTGTTCCAGCCTCCCACCTCATCGGCCCTTCTCGCGACGTTGACGACGCATTGCAGCGCGGGCGAAACTATGCGCAGGAATCGGCCGCCTTTTGGCGCGGCCATTTGGAGTTTTGCGGGCGAATGAGCGAAGCCGGAAATTCGGGACCAAAAAGCCTGGAGATAGGCAAGGCTGGCGCCTATCGCGTGCTGGCGCGCAAGTACCGTCCGGCGAATTTCTCCGAACTGGTCGGCCAGGAGCCGATGGTGCGCACGCTCACCAACGCTTTCGCCACCGGCCGCATCGCCCAGGCCTGGATGTTGACCGGCGTGCGCGGCGTCGGCAAGACCACGACGGCGCGCATTCTCGCGCGGGCCCTGAATTATAAAACGGCAACAATCGACCAGCCTTCCGTCGACCTTGCCGTGCTCGGCGAGCACTGCCAGGCGATCATGGAAGGCCGCCATGTCGACGTCATCGAGATGGATGCCGCCTCGCACACCGGCATCGATGATATCAGGGACATCATCGAACGGGTGCGCTACGCGCCGGTCTCGGCCCGCTACAAGGTCTACATCATCGACGAAGTGCACATGCTGTCGACGCAGGCCTTCAACGGCCTGTTGAAGACGCTGGAAGAGCCGCCGCCGCACGTCAAGTTCATCTTCGCCACCACCGAAATCCGCAAGGTGCCGATCACCGTGCTGTCGCGCTGCCAGCGCTTTGACCTGAGGCGCATCGATGCGGCTGTGGTGAAGGCTGATCTCGCCCGGATAGCGGGCCTGGAAGGCATCGAGGCGGAAGACGACGCGCTGGCAATGATCGCGCGCGCGGCCGAGGGGTCGATGCGCGATGCTCAATCGATTTTCGACCAGGCCATCGCGCATGGCGGCGGTGCGGTCAGCGCCGAAGCCGTGCGCGCGATGCTGGGTCTCGCCGATCGCGCCCGCGTCGTCGATTTGTTCGAACATGTCATGAAGGGTGACGTTGCCGCGGCACTGGCGGAATTGCGCGCGCAATACGACACCGGCGCCGATCCGGCCGCCGTGCTGACAGACCTTGCCGAATTCAACCATCTCGTCACCCGGCTGCGTTTCGTTCCGGCCGCCGCCGACGACGCGGCGCTGTCGCAGGACGAGCGCGAGCGCGGCGCCGATTTCGCGCGGACGCTCTCGATCAAGGTGCTGTCGCGGACGTGGCAGATGCTGCTCAAGGGCATCCCGGAGGTGCAGTCGTCCAACCGCCCTGTAAGTGCCGCCGAGATGGTGCTGATCCGGCTGGCGCATGCGGCCGACCTGCCGACGCTGGACGAAGCATTGAGATCGCTGGAGAACGGCCTGCCGGCGCCGGGCGCCGCGCCGCGTTCGAACGGCGCGCCGGCGAGCCCCGGTAATGGCGGCGCTCCTGGTGGCAACGGCGCCAGCGCAGTGGCGCAGGCGCGCATGCCCGGCGGGTCGGGCGGCGCGCAGACCATGCGGCTGGTGGAAGCCGCGCCCGCTCCGGCCGCCTTCATTGCGCCTGTGCAGCCGGCGCCGGAGGCGCAGCCAATACCGCTGAAATCGCTGGCCGATATTGTCGCCCTTGCCGACGCGCAGCGCGACATCGCCTTCAAGGTGCTGGTCAAGCGCTGCATCCGCCTCGTGCGCATCGAGCCCGGCCGCATCGACGTCAGCCTGACCGACGATGCGCCCAAAATGCTGCTTAACGATTTGACGACCAAGCTGCGCGCCTGGACCGGTCGCAACTGGCTGGTGTCGCTGTCGAAGGAAGAGGGCGGCCAGACGCTGGCCGAAATGGAATCGACCAGGCGCGAGAACGCTTTGCTCGACGCCAAGAGCGATCCGACGGTCGCCGCCATCCTGGCGCGTTTTCCCGGCGCCAGGATCATCGACGTGCGCATCCCCGACGCGCCGGAAGCCGACGCGGTCGAAGCCGAAGTGCCGGTCGAGCCGCCGGCGGACGACGACGAACCCTGACGAAACCACGACTCTGCAAAGGATCGGACCATGAAAGATCTTCTCGGCCTCATGGGCAAGGCGAAGGAAATGCAAGCCAAGTTCCAGGCTATGCAGGACGAAATCGCCACGGTCGAAGCCGTCGGCCAGGCCGGCGGCGGCCTGGTCATTGTCACGTTGACCGGCAAGTTCGAGATGAAGTCGCTGAAGATCGACCCGTCTCTGTTCAAGGAGGATGAGGTGGAGATCCTCGAAGACCTGCTTCTGGCCGCTCACAATGACGCCAAGGCCAAGGTCGAGCAGATCATGCAGGAAAAGACCAAGGCGCTGACCGCCGGCCTGCCGATTCCGCCGGGAATGAAACTGCCGTTCTAGATGCATGTCGCCCAAGAGTGTGCGACGGTTTTGGGATAACGACATGCATAAAGCCAAAGACTAGTTGGCCATGGCCGAAGAGCCGTCCGAAAGGCTGATCGAGCAGCGTATCCGCAACAGGATCTACGAGATCCTGGAAATCCTGGCCGATTCTGATGCCGGCGTCGATCTCGTCGGCATCAAGGGCTATTTCAACCTGTTCGAGGATTTCGTGCATCGCCCCTCGATCGAAGCGGGCACTTCGGCGCTCTCGAAGGAAGAACGCGCCATCGTGCTGGAGATCGCGGATTTCCTGGAGGCTGCCGGAGAGGCCAATCCCGATTTCACCAGGTCCGAGTTCATCGACAGCGACTGGCCGGGAAAGATCGCGCCGGTCGCCCGCAATGCGCGAGCATTGTTCCTGAAGCGCGGGCTGTTCTCGGAGAAATTCGAAGAAATTGAGCCAGGACGGCCGGCAGCGATTTCAGCCGGGCGATAATGCATGTCGTCCAAAAGCGGTCTCGGCCTGGACAAGGGCGTGCATAAAACAAAGGCTTGAAGTCCGGATCTTGCCACGTAACTGTGCCAGTTTGGCAACAGCATCTCACCAATAACGTTTTAGCCATCATTTTGCCCGAAAGTGTCTCATTCTTGCCGCAGCCTGGGGGCGGGCATCGAAGTGAGAGGGTTACCTGTTGATTGCCACGCGATGGAAGACGCCGCTGTTGCTCGGCGTCGTCACGTCTCCCCTGTTCCTGGCCGCTTGCAGCCAGACCGCGTCACACGGCATGTCCAGCCTGACCGACGCCATCACGCCGAGTTTCCTGAGCTCTCGCGGCTACCACACGCCGAAGGACAGGGAATGCCTGGAAAGGGTGATGTTCTTCGAATCCAACCGGTCGAGCCGCGATGGCATGATCGCCGTCGGCACTGTCGTGATGAACCGGCTGCGCTCCGGCAAACATGGTGACACCATCTGCGCGGTGGTGGGCGAGCGCGGCCAGTTCGCGCCCGGCGTCATGACCAGGCCGATGAATTCGCGTGCCATGCCCGATGTCGAGGAAGCCGCCGACGCCGTGCTCAAGGGCGAGCGCAAGGCCAAGCTCAAGAACACGATGTATTTCCACACCGCGGGCCTGCGCTTCCCCTACAAGAATATGCATTACACCATGGTCGCCGGCGGCAATGCGTTCTACGAGAAGCGCGGCCGCAACTGGCAGCCGCTGCCGGACGAGCCGACGGTCGCGGTCGCCTCGGCCGAGCAGCCAGCAGCCTTGCCCGGAGTAGCCGCGACTCGTGTCGCTTCCGCCGAGCCGACGGCCAAGACATCCGATCGCACCGCTGCGGCGTACGTGACTGCCGCGGCGGAGCCGGTGCGCTCCGGCAAGGCGGCCCAGCAGACCTACGTGACGGCATCGGCTGCGCCGGCCGCAAAATCCGCGCGCGTCCAGGAGAAGCCGACGATGGTGGCGATGCAGGAGCCGATGGAGGAACCGGACGCCGCTCGTTTTGGCGGGACCTTGAACACGAAGGTCATTTCCTCGGTGCAGGGCGCGCCGCAGGAAGCGGCGATGGGGTTCCAGTCGACGCCTGAGAACACGGATGCCATCGGCGCAATGATCGTCAGCCAGAGCCGTCCGCTCGAAACCAACTGAGGCGGGCCGCACTTGACGGCCTGCCGGTGCTGGTTGGAGACGCGGTCCGGACGCAAAACCGCTTCGCACTTTTCGCGGAATTGCTCTAGATCAGGGCAATGTCCAAGCGAATCGCGGGTCCCGAGATCGAACGCCTGATCCAACTCCTGGCCAAAGTGCCGGGGCTTGGTCCTCGTTCGGCCAGGCGCGCCGCGCTGCATTTGATCAAGAAGAAGGAACAGCTGCTGTCGCCGCTCGCCGCCGCCATGGGCGAGGCGGCCGACAAGGTGCGCATTTGCTCCACCTGCGGCAATGTCGACACGTCCGACCCCTGCATGATCTGCACCGATCCGCGCCGTGACGCCGGCACGCTGATCGTCGTCGAGGACGTCTCTGATCTGTGGGCGCTGGAGCGGGCGGCGGCGATGAACGTGCGCTACCACGTGCTGGGCGGCACGCTGTCGCCGCTCGACGGCATCGGCCCCGATCAGCTCAACATCCGCTCATTGGTCGACCGCGTCGCCGGCGGCGAGGTCAAGGAGATCATCCTGGCCGTCAATGCCACGGTGGAGGGCCAGACCACGGCCCACTACCTGACCGATCAATTGCACGGTTTCGAGGTGAAGATAACGCGGCTGGCGCATGGCGTGCCGGTCGGGGGCGAACTCGACTATCTCGACGAAGGCACGCTGGCGGCAGCGCTGCGCTCCAGGACGGCGTTTTGACGCGATTGCGGGGAAGGATGCTTGTCACGGTGATCCCGCATCCTCAAAAGTTGGCGTTCCGTGGCGCCCCCCTCTGTCCTGCCGGACATCTCCCCCTCAAGAGGGGAGATTGGCAATTTCGCAGCCGGCATCTCCTTTTCAACGGCGGTGTTTGGCGAAGGCAGAGACAACGGTCGATCTCCCCCCTTGTGGGGGAGATGGCCGGCAGGCCAGAGGGGGGCGCCAAGGAACGCGGCCTCCGCAAGTTCTGCTTTGCGTTTTTCCTGGCGATACTGGCTGCACTGTTCCTCTCCACCTCCGCCTCGGCCGCCAAGATCGACGACCAGTTCCGCGCCTGGCTCCGGAGCGATCTGTGGCCTGACGCCAAGGCCAAGCGCATTTCCAAGCAGACCTTCGATGCCGCTTTCGACGGTGTCAAACCCAATCTCAAGCTGCCCGATCTTGTCATGCCCGGCGAGAAGCCGAAGACGCCGCAGAAGCAGCATCAGGCCGAGTTCGGCTCGCCCGGCGCCTATTTCGCCGAGAAGACCATCCGCGCCGTCACATCGGGCGGGCGGACGCGCGCGGCGGCCAACGCCAGGACGCTCGCCGCGATCGAAAAGCGCTATGGCGTGCCGGGCGAGGTCCTTTTGGCGATCTGGGGTCGCGAAACAGGATTCGGCGCGGCGAAGATGCCTTACGACGCCTTCGAGGTGCTGGGCACCAAGGCGTTCATGTCGACGAGGAAGGACTTCTTCCGCACCGAGCTGCTGGCGGCGCTCGAGATCGTCGAGCGTGGGCTGGCCCCGGTGAATGCGATGAAATCGTCCTGGGCCGGTGCGCTCGGCCAGCCGCAATTCATGCCGACGTCGTTCCTCGAGCATGCCGTCGATTTTGATGGCGACGGGCGTGTCGACATCTGGAGCTCGACGCCTGACGTGCTCGCCTCGATCGCTAACTATCTCGTCCATTATGGCTGGGTGAGGGGACGTGGCTGGGGCTTCGAGGTGACCGTGCCGGAGAGCGTCTCCTGTTCGCTCGAAGGCCCCGACCAGGGCAAGACAATCTCGCAATGGGCCGCAATGGGCATCAAGCGTGTCGGCGGCAAGCCATTCCCGGCGAGCGAGCTGAAGGCAGAGGGCTTCCTGCTGATGCCGGCCGGCCGCAGCGGCCCGGCCTTCATCGCCACGCCCAATTTCTACGTGCTGAAGCGATACAACACCAGCGACCTCTATGCCCTGTTCATAGGCCATGGCGCCGATCGCATCGCCCATGGCGATGCCAATTTTTCCGGCAACTGGGGCGCGGTCGGTGACCTCCACCGCTCCGATATCGCCGCCCTGCAGCGGGCGCTGGAGGCCAAGGGCTATGATGTCGGCAGCGCCGACGGGCTGCCCGGCTTCAAGACCCGCCGCTCGATCGGCGCCTGGCAGGAAAAGAACGGCAAGCCCGCCACCTGCTTTCCCGATGCCGGCCTGGTCGCTGCTCTGAACTAACTCTCAAGTCAGGGTTTTTTCTCGACTGCCGGCCTCTGTTGGCCTTCGCATGCTCCCGCTCGCCCGCCTGCCACTATGATCCAGTGAGCCGACGCATAAATGCTCGTTGCCCGCCGCGAGGCCGCCGGATATGCTGTTGACCAACTGGACAAAAACCACGACGGTAAGTGGTCAAAGGGGGCCCTTGTCGGCCTGGAAAAACACCGCAACCCTGAGCCGGGAACTCAGGTCAACAAAACAGGGAACAATCACCATGATGATGGAAAAGCTTGCTCTACGATCCCGCATTCTGCTTGCGGGTGCCGCAATGTCGGCGCTGCTTCTCGCGGGAGCGCCGGCTGGCGCGGTCACGCCAGCCGACACGCTGGTCGAAGGCTTTGCCATCGACGACATCATCTCCATGGATCCGGGCGAGGCGTTCGAGCTGTCGACCGCCGAGGTCACCGGCAACACCTATGACCTGCTGGTCCGGCTCGACCTCAGCGACACCTCCAAGGTCAAGGGCGACCTCGCCGAAAGCTGGACCGTCTCGGACGATGGCCTGACCTACACGTTCAAGCTCAAGCCCGGCCTGAAATTCGCCTCGGGCAACCCGATCACCGCGGCCGACGTCGCCTATTCGTTCGAACGCGCCGTCAAGCTGGACAAGAGCCCGGCCTTCATCATCGACCAGTTCGGGATCAGCGGCGACAATGTCGCCGAAAAAGCCAAGGCGGTCGACGACACCACCTTCCAGTTCATCGTCGACAAGGCCTATGCGCCGAGCTTCGTGTTGAACTGCCTGTCGGCCACCGTCGCCTCGGTCGTCGACGCCAAGCTGGTCAAGGAACATGTCGCGGCGGTCACGCCGAGCGCCGACTACAAATGGGACAATGATTTCGGCAATGCCTGGCTGAAGACCGGCTATGCCGGCTCGGGCGTCTACAAGCTGCGTGAGTGGCGCGCCAACGAGGCCGTCGTGCTCGAACGGAACGACAATTACTACGGCGAAAAGGCAAAGCTTGCCCGCGTCATCTACCGCAACATGAAGGAAAGCTCAGCACAGCGCCTGGCGCTTGAGGCCGGCGACATCGACGTCGCCCGCAATCTCGAGCCGAACGACCTCGACGCCATTGCCAAGAACGCCGACCTCACCACAACCAGTGCGCCGAAGGGAACTGTCTACTACATCAGCCTCAACCAGAAGAACCAGAACCTCGCCAAGCCCGAAGTCCGTCAGGCCTTCAAATATCTGGTCGACTATGACGCGCTGAGCTCGACCATCCTCAAGGGCATCGGTGAAATCCACCAGACTTTCCTGCCCAAGGGCGTGCTCGGAGAACTGGACAAGAACCCGTTCAAGCTCGACGTCGCCAAGGCCAAGGAACTGCTGGCCAAGGCAGGCCTGCCCGACGGCTTCAGCGTGACCATGGATGTGCGCACCGGCCAGCCGACAACCGGCATGGCGGAATCGATCCAGCAGACGCTCGGTCAGGCCGGCATCAAGCTTGAGATCATTCCCGGCGACGGCAAGCAGACGTTGACCAAGTACCGCGCCCGCAACCACGACATCTATATCGGTCAGTGGGGCCAGGACTATTTCGATCCGAACTCCAATGCCCAGACCTTTGCCTCGAACCCGGACAATTCGGATGAGGGCAAGTCCAAGACGCTGGCCTGGCGCAACGCCTGGGATATTCCGGACCTGACCAAGCAAACCGAAGCCGCTTTGCTGGAGAAGGATTCGGGCAAGCGCGCGGACATGTACAAGGATCTGCAGCAGAAGATCCTCGACACCAGTCCCTTCGTCATCATCCATCAGCAGCTGGAAGTCGCCGGGTTGCGCAAGAACCTCAAGGGTTTCGCGCTCGGCCCGAGCTTCGACACCAATTTCGTTGGGCCGGTTTCCAAGGAATAGCGCCGGCGGATGAGCGTAGCTGAAAATCAGGCGGCGGCAGGGCGCGGCAGCGCCCGTGCCGTCGCCATTTTCTCATCGATCGGCCGCTTCCTGGTGATCGCGATCACGACCTATCTCGGTCTGCTCGCGGTGACCTTTTTCATTGGCCGCGTCATCCCCATCGACCCGGTGTTGGCCGTGCTCGGCGACCGGGCGCCGGCCAATGTCGTGGAACGCACGCGCCGCGAGATGGGTCTCGACCTGCCGCTGGTCGAGCAGTTCTATATTTATGTCAAAAATGCCCTCAATGGTGATTTCGGCACCTCGGTGCTGACCACCAATCCGGTCATGACCGACATCCGCCGCGCCCTTCCGGCAACGACGGAACTGGCGACGTTGGGGACACTGATCGGCGCGCTGTTCGGCGTGCCGCTGGGTGTGCTGGCTGCCGTCAGGCGCGGCAGCCTCATCGACCAGGTCGTCCGCGTCATCGGCCTGATCGGCTATTCCGTGCCGATCTTCTGGCTTGGCCTGCTCGGGCTCGTCCTGTTCTACGCCAAGCTGCAATGGGTGGCTTTCCCGGCGCGGCTCGACGTCGTCTACGAATACACCTTCACGCCGATCACTGGCTTCTACCTTCTCGATTCGGCGATGCAGGGGCAGTGGGATGTCTTCTGGGACGCGTTCCGCCACATCATCCTGCCGGCCTCGCTGCTCGGCTATTTCTCGCTCGCCTATATCAGCCGCATGACGCGCTCCTTCATGCTCAACGAACTCACCCAGGAATACATCGTTGCCGCGCGCGCCAAGGGCCTATCGGAAACCCGCATCATCTGGGCTCATGCATTGCGCAATGCCGCCGTGCCGATGGTGACCGTGATCGCGCTCTCCTATGCCGGGCTGCTGGAAGGTTCGGTGTTGACCGAGACGGTCTTCTCCTGGCCTGGCATCGGCCTCTACATCACCAATTCGCTGCAGAATGCCGACATGAACGCGGTGCTCGGCGGCACCATCGTCATCGGCTCGGTGTTCATAGCCATCAATCTTCTGTCCGACCTGCTTTACCGCGTGCTCGACCCGAGGACCAAGGTAAGATGAGCAGAGGAATCCCACTTTCAGGCTCGGCTGCGGCCCACCCCGGCCCTTCGGGCCACCTTTCCTCTCCCCCGTCGAACGAGGAAGAGATGGTCTGCGAAGCAGACCGGAGTGGGGGTCGACAGCGCCAAGAGGCATCGTCATGACCGCCTCCGACGCCGCCCCCCTCTCCCGCCGCGACTGGCTGCTCAGCGAGCGGCCGGCCTCGCGCATACAGGCGAGGCTCGGCCGCGCCTATGTCGCGTGGCGGCGTTTTTCCGCCAATCGGCTGGCCTTTCTCGGCCTGCTCATCATCATCGCACTGCTGGTCATTGCCGCCCTTGCAGGGGTACTGGCGCCTTATTCGCCGACTTTCGGCGATCTGAAGAATGCGCGCCTGCTGGCGCCAAGTGCTGAGCACTGGTTCGGCACCGACGATCTCGGCCGCGATATCCTCTCGCGCATTCTCTACGGCTCGCGCTGGACGCTCTATGTCGTTATCCTGGTCGCCATCATCGCCGCCCCCATCGGCCTCGTGGTCGGCACCGTCGCCGGCTATGCCGGCGGCTGGACCGATGCCATACTGATGCGCATCACCGACATCTTCCTCGCTTTCCCCAAGCTGATCCTGGCGCTGGCCTTTGTCGCGGCCCTCGGCCCCGGCATCGAGAACGCGGTGCTCGCCATCGCCATCACCTCCTGGCCGCCCTATGCCCGCATCGCGCGTGCCGAAACGCTGACCGTGCGCAATTCCGATTACATCAAGGCGGTGGAACTGATGGGGGCCTCGCCCTTCCGCATCGTGCTGCGCCACATCATGCCGCTCTGCATCTCCTCGCTGATCATCCGCGTGACGCTCGACATGGCCGGCATCATCCTCACCGCCGCCGGCCTCGGCTTCCTCGGGCTCGGCGCGCAGCCGCCGCTGCCCGAATGGGGCACGATGATCGCTTCGGGCCGCCGTTTCGTGCTCGACCAATGGTGGGTGGCCGGCGCGCCTGGCTTCGCCATCCTGATCGTCAGCCTCGGCTTCAACCTGCTTGGCGACGGCCTGCGCGACGCGCTCGACCCCCGGAGCGGCGACCAATGAACGCTGACAGCAAGACTCTGCTCGAAGTCGACGATCTGCGCGTCACCTTCCCGACGCGCACCGGGCTGATCGAGGCCGTGCGCGGCGTCTCTTTCTCGCTCGGCCGCGAAAGGCTGGGCATTGTCGGCGAGAGCGGCTCGGGCAAGTCGCAGACCGGCCGTGCCATCATGGGGCTGACGCCGCCACAGGCGCGGATATCAGCCAATAAATTGGCCTTCGACGGCATCGACCTACTCGGCGTCTCGGCGCGCGAGCGCCGCGCGCTGCGGGGCAATCGCATCGCCATGATCCTGCAGGATCCGAAATATTCGCTCGACCCGGTGATGAGCATCGGCCGCCAGATCGTCGAGACGCTGCGCACGCATGAGAAGGTCTCCAAGGCCGAGGCGCGGGAGCGCGCGCTGGCCATGCTGGAGGCGGTGCAGATCCGCGACCCCCGGCGTGTCTTCGACCTGCATCCGCACGAGGTCTCCGGCGGCATGGGCCAGCGCGCCATGATCGCCATGATGCTGATCGCCGGGCCGGAAATGATGATCGCCGACGAGCCGACCTCGGCGCTCGATGTCACCGTGCAACTCGACGTGCTCGGCATTCTCGACCGGCTGGTCGGCGAGCGCGGCATGGGGCTGATCTTCATCTCGCACGATCTGCGCCTGGTCTCGTCCTTTTGCGACCGCGTCATTGTCATGTATGCCGGCAAGGTGGTGGAGCAGCTCAAGGCCTCCGAACTCGGTCGCGCCCAGCATCCCTACACGCGCGGCCTGCTCAACTGCATGCCCAAGATCGGCGCCGATCGTCACCCGCTGCCGGTGCTCGACCGCAAGCCGGAGTGGGCGGCATGACGTCAGCAATTGCCGTCGACGGGCTGGAGGTCATCTTCGACCGCTTTCGCGCACTGAAGGGCGTCAGCCTGGACGTGCAGCCGGGCGAATCCTTCGGCCTGGTCGGTGAATCCGGCTCCGGCAAATCGACGCTGCTCAGGGCGATCGCCGGCCTTGCGCCGGTCGCTTCGGGCAGCATCGCGGTCAACGGCAAGAAGCTCGGCGCGCGCCGCGACAAGGCCTTTTACCGCGAAGTGCAGATGGTGTTCCAGGATCCGTACGGTTCGCTGCACCCGCGCCAGACCATCGACCGCCTGCTGCAGGAGCCGCTCGCCATCCATGGCTTTGCCGACGGCGAAAAGCGCATCCAGCGGGCGCTCGACGAGGTCGGCCTCGGCAACGGCTTCCGCTTCCGCTACTCGCATCAATTGTCGGGCGGCCAGCGCCAGCGCGTGGCGATCGCGCGCGCGCTGATCCTCGAACCGTCGATCCTGCTGCTCGACGAGCCGACCTCGGCGCTCGATGCCTCGGTGCAGGCCGAGGTGCTCAACCTGCTCGAGGAAGTACGCCGGCGGCGCAAGCTGACCTTCCTGATGGTCAGCCACGACCTCGCCATCATCACCCATATGTGCGAGCGCCTGATGGTGATGCAAAGCGGCGAGGCGGTGGAGAATTTGACGGCGGATGACCTGGTCGAACGCCGCGTGACGAAGGATTACACGCGCAATCTCTTGCGGGCCAGCGACGGGTTTGTGAGAGCTATTTGAATTCGCTTGTCTTGCGAACCGATCGTCTTAGGGGACGTCATGAAAGGAATGGCAGTTTGCAGATCCTCCTAACGTCGGGGTGTTTTTGGACAGGGGCATAGTAACCCGGGGCGACTGGATCGCATATGTCTCGCATGACGATAACGACGGCAGTTGGCAATTCCACAACAGCGAAACCGGACCTGTTGAAGAAGGCGACATAATGATCGTGAGCCTGCAAAGCGTTTTGCAGCGGGATGAAAGCATCCAAATCTTGGCCGACTTGCCGGAAGGCTGGCATGCCTGGCGCAGCTCAAAATCGTCACCTTGGCAGCGGGCAAAATCGCGTCCCACACCCACCAACGACAACGAATGACTCGGCAATGTCTCAGGTCTGAGCTTGCACCGGTTCGCCGGTCTCCAGAGCGGGCGGCTCATCCCGACGCTTCGGCTCCTTGATCCTGAACCACGTCACATAAAGCGCCGGCAGGAACAGCAGCGTGATCGCAGTACCCGCGATGATGCCACCCATCATCGCGTAGGCCATCGGTCCCCAGAACACTTCGCGCGCGATCGGGATCAGCGCCAGGCTGGCGGCGGCGGCCGTCAGCGCGATCGGCCGCATCCGGTGTTCGGTCGCCTCGATAACGGCGGCCCAACGGTCCTTGCCCTCCGCGACAAGGTCCTCGATCTGCACGATCAGGATGACCGAGTTGCGGATCAGGATGCCGATCAGGGCGAGCACGCCGAGGATGGCGACGAAGCCGAGCGGTGCGCCGCTCGGCACCAGAGCCGCCACCACGCCGATCAGCCCGAGCGGCGCCACCGCCACCACCAGGAACAGGCGCTGGAAGCTCTGCAGCTGGACCATCAGGATGGTTGCCATCACGAAAAGCATCAGCGGCACGACGGCCGCGATCGGCCCCTGGCTCTTGGCGCTTTCCTCAACGGAGCCGGCGGTCTCGACGGAATAGCCCGGCGGCAGCTTGGCGATGAAGGCATCGACCGATGGCTTCAATTCGTTGACCACTGTTGCCGGCAGAACGTCGCCGACCAGGCCGGCCCGCACGGTGATGGTCGGGATGCGGTCGCGCCGCCACACCGTCGGCTGTTCGAGCTCGTATCGGAAATTGGCCACCGCCGCGAGCGGGATGGCCTCGCCGGTGCTCGTCGGCAGCTGCATGTTCTGCAAAGTCTCGATCGAGCCGCGTTCGGCCTCGCGCGAGCGCGTCACCACATTGATCAGATAGGTGGCATCGCGCACTTGCGTGATGGTGGCGCCGCCGACGGTGCTGTTGAGCGCGCTGGCGATGTCGGACGAGGTGATGCCGAGCTGCCGCGCCTTGTCCTGCAGCACGTCGACCCTGAGCACGCGCTGCGGCTCATTCCAGTCGAAGGTCGGCGCGGCGAGCTTGGGATTGGCCGAGATGACGCCGGCGAATTGCTGCGCCAGCGCGCGCACCGTCTGGATGTCGGGCCCGCCGACGCGGTACTGCACGGGGCGGCCGACAGGCGGCCCGAGTTCGAGCAGCTTGACGAAGGCGTCGGTGCCGACGAATTCCTCGCGCAGCAGCTTTTCCAGCGCCGGCTTCACCCGGTTGCGAGCCTCGATGCTTTTGGTGACGATCACCGTCTGGCCGAAATAGGGATTGGCCGGTTGCACGTCATAGGCGAGCACGAAGCGCACCGCGCCCTGGCCGATATAGGACGAGAAATGGTCGATGTCGGGATTGCCGACCAGCGCCCGCTGCTCGAACCGCTCCATCTGCTCGCGCGTGTCGGCGATCGAGGAATTCTGCGGCAGGTTCCAGTCGACGATCAGCTCCGGCCGGTCCGATGGCGGGAAGAACTGCTGCTGCACCAGGCCGAAGCCGGCGATCGAGCCGGCAAACAACAGCACCGTGGCGATGATGGTCAGCCAGTGATGGCGCACCGAGCCGACAAGGGCACGCCGGAACAGCGAGGTGAAGCGGCCTGGCTGGTCGTGATGCTTCGTCTTCATCGTCGCCGGCAGAATGGTGACGCCGAGCAGCGGCGCGAAAAGCACCGCCACGATCCACGACACCAGCAGCGACACGGCGATGACGACGAACAGAGTGAAGGTGTATTCGCCGGCGGCGCTGTTGTTGAGGCCGATCGGAATGAAGCCCGCGACGGTCACCAGCGTGCCGGTCAGCATCGGGAAGGCGGTCGATGTGTAGACATAGGTCGCCGCCTTGCGCAGGCTATCACCGACCTCCAGCCGCGCCACCATCATCTCGACCGCGATCATCGCGTCGTCGACCAGAAGCCCGAGCGCGATGATCAGCGCACCGAGCGAGATGCGCTGCAGCGAGATGCCGAGATAGGACATGACCGTGAAGGTGATGGCCAGCACCAGCGGGATCGACAGCGCCACGACGAAGCCGGCGCGCATGCCGAGACTGATGAAGGACACGGCCAGCACGATGGCCACCGCCTCGAACAAGGCGCGCGTAAAGCCCGAGACCGCTTCCTCGACGATGACCGGCTGGTCGGCGACCAGATGCACGCCGACGCCGACCGGCAGGTCTGCCAGCACCTTGTTCATCGCCTCATGCAGCGCCTCGCCGAATTTGAGCAGATTGGCGTTGGGCTTCATGCCGATGGCAAGCCCGATCGCGTCCTGGCCGTTGAAGCGGAACAGTGCCGTTGGCGGATCGGCATAGCCGCGCGTGATCGTCGCCACGTCGCTCAGCCGGAAGAAGCGGTCGTTGACGCGAAGATTGATCGCGCGAAGGCTGTCTTCGGAGGTGAACTGGCCGCCGACCCGCACGCTGATGCGTTCCGGGCCGGACTGGATGACGCCGGACGGCGTGATCGCGTTCTGCGCTTGCAGGCTTGCCACGATCGCCTGTTGGTTGAGGCCGAGGGCCGCGATCTGGCGGGTCGAGAATTCGAGGTAGATCGCCTCGTCCTGGGCACCGACCAGGTCCACCTTGCCGGCATTCGGCACGGTCAGGATTTTTGTCCTGACATCCTCGACATAGTCGCGCAGCTGGCGCGGCGTCAGCCCGTCCGACGTGAAGGCATAGATGTTGCCGTAGACGTCGCCGAAACGGTCGTTGAAGAACGGCCCCTGGACGCCTTGCGGGAACTGCGCCTTGATATCGTTGACCATGTTGCGCACCTGAATCCAGTTCGGCACGACATCGCGCGCCTTGGTAGTGTCCTTCAGGTTGACGAAGATGACGGTCTGGCCGGCTGTGGTGACGGATTTGGTGTAGTCGAGGCTGTCGAGTTCCTCGAGCTTCTTCTCGATGCGGTCGGTCACCTGCTGCACCGTCTCCTTGACCGAAGCGCCGGGCCAATTGGCCTGGATGATCATGGTCTTGATGGTGAAGGCGGGGTCTTCCTCGCGGCCGAGGTTGAGGTAGGAGAAGATGCCGGCCGCAACGAAGACCAGCATGAAATACCAGACCATCGAGCGGTGGTTGAGCGCCCAGTCGGAGAGGTTGAAGCCCTTCATGAGGCCCCTCCCGCGGGCAGTTTGACCTTCTGGCCTTCGGTCAGGCTGTGGACGCCGGCGGTGACGACGCGCATTCCCGCTTCCAGTCCCTGAGCCACCGTGAAGGTTCCGCCGTTCCTGGAGGCAACCTTGATCTCGCGCGTGCTCACGCTCGATGTCTGCGCATCGACGATCCACACCCTGTCGGAGCCGTTCCTCTGGAAGAGCGCCGACAGCGGCAGTTCGATCGTCGGCTCCACCGTGGTCATGCGCGTTGCGGTCACGGTCGAGCCGAGCCGGAAGGCCTGCGGCGGATCGGTAAGCGTCAGCCGCACGCGCCGCGTGCGCGTCGAGCCCTCGGCCTGCGGCGCGATCTCGCGCAGCTTGGCCTCGGTCCGGATCGTCGGCAGCGATTGCAGGATGACCTGGAACGGCGTGCCGGCCGTGAGATCGCCGGTCAACTGGTCTGGAATATCGACCACCGCTTCGCGCGGGTCCGAGCGCGCCACGGTGACGACCGTCTGGCCGGGGGAGACCGTCTGGCCGACCTCGGCGCCGACAGCCGTGACGACGCCGTCGAAATCCGAGAACAGCCTGGCATAGCCGAGCTGCTCCTGCGATTTGGCCAGCGAGGCCTTGGCCCGCTCGACACTGGCCTCGGCCGCCTTCCTCGCCTGCTGCGCGGCATCGAACACGGCTTGCGTGGTGTTGGCGGTGGCAAGCAATTGGCGCTGGCGCTCCTCGCTGGCGGCGGCGTTGGCAAACTGTGCCTCGGCATTGGAGAGCTCGGCCTTGGCCGCCTGGACGGACAGCTCCAAGGCGGTCGGGTCCAGTGCCGCGATCGTCGTGCCCTTGCTGACGATGTCGCCGACATTGACGTCGCGGGACACGACCCGGCCGAGCAGGCGAAAGGCGAGATCGGCGCTGACCTGCGGCTCGACCGATCCGGCGAAGCCGAAGACCTGCGTGGTGCGCGGCTCGACCACCACCGACAGCACCGGCCGGATGATCTCCGGCGGCTTCTCCTCCGATTTCGAGCAGGCGGCGAGCGCGCCAAGCGCTATCACGCCAAGCAGGAGGCGCGGCAGCCGGCTCATTGGCCCGCTCCCGATATCTCGATTTTCTGACCCGCACTGAGCAGCTGTCCGCCCGCGGTGACGACGCTTTGGCCCTCCTCCAATCCCCTGGCGATGACGACGGTGCCGGAATTGAAAGCCAGCACCTCGACCGGTGCCATCGTCACCGTACCGGTCGAGGGATCGACGATCCAGACCGCCGGCTTGCCGGCGCTGGACGTCAATGCCTGCCAGGGCAGCAGGATCGCCTTGGCCGGTTTGGCGCCGACCGAGCCGATGACGGCCGCGCCCAGCGGCATGCCGGCGGGCCTATCGGCAATGCCGACCTTGACCCGGATCGAGCCCGACGCCGGATCGACCGCCGGGGAGATTTCGCGCACCTTGCCCGTTGCCCTGATCTGCGGGTCGGACAGAAGCGTAATCGTCACCGCCGGCGAGGTCGGCGTCCTGGCGACCAACGTCTCCTGGACGTTGAACACCGCGTCGCGGTCGCCGTCCTCGGCGACGGTGAAGACGGTCTGCGCAGCCTGCACCACCTGGCCGGTTTCGACTTGGCGGGCGGTGATGACGCCCGCGGCGCCAGCCTTGAGTTCGGTGAAGGACAGGTTCTGCTTGGCATTGGCGAGCGCGCTCTGCGCCGCGTCGAGGCTGCCTTGCGCCACCTTCAATGCCTGATCGGCGGCGTCATAGTCGCGCCTGGTGGTGTAACCCTGGGCAAGCAGCGTCTTTTGCCGCTCGAAGGCGGCGGCGGACTGGGTCAACTGCGCTTGCGCCGCGTCGAGATCGGCCTGCGCCGAGCGCAAATCGGATTCCTGCTCCTGCGGGTCGATGCGGGCAAGCACCGCGCCCTTGTCGACATGCTGGCCGACATCGGCAAGCCGTTCGGCGACGCGGCCGCCGACCCGGAACGACAGATTATTCAGCGTACGCGCCGCGATCACCCCGGTCAGCGCGGTTCTCGGCGCATAGTCGGCCATCGCCACGGTCTCGGTGCGCACCATGATCGGCAGCTTTTTCTCGGCCGCTTCCTGTTTCTGGCAGCCGGCCAAAAGCAGGACGGCCGTGCAAGTGAAAAGCGCTACGCCGATGGAAAAAGTCGAAAAATTAGAAGGTTTGACCGATGGCGGCGAGACGGACGATGTCGCGTTCCTGCTCATGGGCTCCCTCAGCCGCAGGCCGCTCGCCGATCGCGATGCCTCGCGGATCCCGGCACGATAGTCGATCTCCCGAAAAAGGAAACCGGACTCGTACCCGTGTCAGGCATCCGACTCGGGTTTGCAAAGGCCTGACGACGGCCAGTCCCGGCCGGGCAGCTTTTCGTGATAGGAATTTTTTCCTTGACGAGGTGAAGGCAACTATGATAGATATTTGGATATGGTGCTGAGTTGCGCCAGGGACCCGCCGCACAGGCGGGTTTTTCCGTTCAATGATCCTCAACAGCGCGCCGCGAAGGCTCCGAACCCGTTAACGCAGTCCGTTGCCCTGGTACGGATATCGCCGGCTGGTCAGGCGCGATACCTCAGGCCCAATCGCCTGCCGGCGGTGCCGACTTGAGGAAAGCATGAAATAAGCCCAGAAGACATCTTATCAAGCAGAACGGGCGCCGGCCCTATGAGGGACATCATGAAGAACTCAGCCATTTCCGAACGCAAGAGCCAGTCGATCTCGCGCGGTGTCGGTATGACCACGCAGATTTACGCCGACCGGGCCGAGAACTCGGAGATCTGGGATGTCGAGGGCCGCCGCTACATCGATTTCTCCTCCGGCATCGCCGTCGTCAACACCGGCCATCGCCACCCCAAGGTCATCGAGGCGGTCAAGGCGCAGCTCGACCGCTTCACCCACACCTGCCACCAGGTGGTGCCCTATGAGAGCTATGTAAGGCTGGCCGAGCGGCTGAACGGCATACTTCCGGGCAAGTTCGAGAAGAAGACGATCTTCGTCACCACCGGCGCGGAGGCGGTCGAGAACGTCATCAAGATCGCCCGCAATGCCACCGGCCGCCAGGCCGTCATCGCCTTTGCCGGCGGCTTCCATGGCCGTACCTTCATGGGCATGGCGCTGACCGGCAAGGTCGTGCCCTACAAGGTCGGCTTCGGCGCCATGCCGGCCGACGTCTTCCACGCCCCGTTCCCGGTGCCGCTGCACGGCGTGTCGGTGGCCGATTCGCTTGCCGCGCTCGATCGCCTGTTCAAGGCCGACGTCGATCCGGCCAGGGTCGCGGCCATCATCGTCGAGCCGGTGCAGGGCGAGGGCGGCTTCTACGAAGCGCCGCGCGATTTCATGACCGCGCTGCGCAAGATCTGCGATCAGCACGGCATCCTGCTCATTGCCGACGAGGTGCAGACCGGCTTTGCCCGCACCGGCAAGATGTTTGCCATGGAGCACCATGAGGTGACCGCCGACATCACCACCATGGCCAAGGGCCTGGCCGGCGGCTTTCCGCTGGCGGCGGTCACCGGCCGCGCCGAGATCATGGATGCGCCTGGCCCCGGCGGGCTGGGCGGCACCTATGGCGGCAGCCCGATCGGCGTTGCCGCCGCGCACGCGGTGCTTGACGTGATCGAGGAAGAGAAACTGTGCGATCGCGCCAACTCGCTCGGCGCCAGGCTGAAGCAGCGTCTGGGATCGATCCGCGACGACGTCCCGGAAATCGTCGACATCCGTGGCCCCGGTTTCATGAACGCGGTCGAGTTCAACGACGTCAGGAAGGGCTTGCCATCGGCGGAGATGGCCAATGCGGTCAGGCTGAAGGCACTCGACAAGGGGCTGATCCTGCTCACCTGCGGCGTCCACGGCAACGTCATCCGCTTCCTGGCGCCGCTCACCATCCAGGACGGCATCATGACCGAGGCGCTCGACATTCTGGAAAGCTCGATCCGCGAGGTTCGCGCTGCCTGAGGGGCCGGCGCCCATTTCTCCTGACGGCTTACACTGAGCCCGGTGAACGTGCCGTCAGGAGCTCGGATTCTGTAACCAGGCTGGAATGTCCATCTTGGCGTGCAGCACCCGCCAAACATCGATATGGTCGGTCTGTTCAAGATAAAAAATCAGGTATGGATAGCGCCTGACTTGCACGCTACGCAGACCAGGCAATCCAATTTCGTAGCCATATCTCAGAGAGCCCGATGCCGGATGGCTGGCTAGCAGTTTGTAGGCGTTTTGAAGCTCCTCGATGTAGCCCAATGCCGCGCGCGAACCAGCTTCTCGCGTATAGTAATCGACAGCATCCTCGACATCCCGCAGGGCTAGTTTTCGAGGAATGATCGCCTTTATGGGCACTTACTCTATTGGCCCTGCGCCCGTTTCCGCAGCGCGGCGAAATAGTCGTCGTCAACCGGAGCGCCCGGGGCGGACGATGCGCCCTCAAGGAGCAAGCCGCGCAGAAGCTGACGATCCTGATCGCGGCGGATCAATTCACGCACATACTCGCTGCTCGTGCCATAGCCGCGATCGGTCACTTGCTGATCGACAAAATGCTTCAAGCTTTCCGGCAGGGAGATGTTCATGGTGCTCATTCAGGCATTTTATAGCCTATGGCAAAAATTGGCAATCTTAGGCACTGGCCTCGGCTGACTCTTTGTTCTGGAACGCGGCCAGCGCCGCTTTCAATCCGTCCGGCCCCGCTGCCACCGTCTGTGGCGCCGGCGAGAAGCCGGCGCTCAGCATCTTGCGGCCGAGCATGTGGTCGCCGGGGCGGTTGACCGATTCGATGCCGAGCAGCCTGTCTGCGGCATAATGGTAGATCGAGAACTTGTTGTCGGCGAGATCGCCCAGCACGACATGGCTGTCGCCGCCGGATGTCAGACCGACCATCTGCAGCTTCATGTCGCCGATGTCGGACCAGAACCAGGGCACGGCCGAATAGGCGTCGGCATGGCCCGTTATGGTGCGCGCGGCAAGCCGCGCCTGGTCGGTAGCGTTCTGTACCGATTCCAGCCGCACGTCGCCCCCGGTGAACCAGTGTCGATAGGAGGCGGCGTCGCCGATGGCGAGGATTTCCGGCACCGAGCTGCGCATCTGGTGGTCGACGCGAATGCCGTTGGCGATGGTGAGGCCGGCTTCCCCGGCCAGTTCGACGTTGGGCAAGGCGCCGATGCCGACGACGACCATGCGCGCCGGCAGCCTTTCGCCAGACGAGGTGATCGCTGCCGTGACATGGCCGTTTTCGCCTTCGAGCCTTGCGATCGTGGTGCCGGTGAGAATGTGCACGCCGGTCGCTTCCAGCCGTTGGCGGACATGGCTCGCCACGATCGGCGCCACGGCGCGGCCAAGCAGCCGGTCGACCGCTTCCACGACCGTTACGGTGCGGCCGGCCGCGCGCAGCGTCGCCGCGATCTCCAGCCCGATGAAGCCGCCGCCGAGGATGACGACGTCTTCGCTCCGTGCGCTCAAGTCCCGGATCAGCCGCGCATCGGAAAGCGAGCGCAACGACACCACACCGGACAGATCCGCGCCGGGCAGCGGCAGGAGGCGCGGGCGCGAGCCGGTGGCGAGGATCAGATGATCGAAGGCAAGTTCGCCGCCGCCTGATATCTCCAAACGGCGACTGCCGGCATCGATGCGGTCGATCCGAACGCCCGGCCGGTAGTCGACGGCGTTGCCGGTGTAAAATGCCTCGCCACGCAAGGGTTGCGGCTTGGCCTCGGCATCCTTGATGAAGGTCTTCGACAGCGGCGGCTTGTGATAGGGCAGCTCGTTCTCGTCGCCGACGAGGATCACCGGCCCGTCGTAACCCTCCTCGCGCAGGCTTGCCGCCGCCTGCACGCCCGCATGTCCCGCACCGACAATGACCACGCCGTTCTTCATCGCATTCCGATCCCAAGCTTGATTTTAGGATGTCTCGCCACGTGGGAATTGTCTGGCGCCGCCGCAAGAGGCCATTTGCGGGTCGCACCCGGAACGGCGGCTGTCAATCGGACAGTTCGGCGATGAAGTCGGCACACGGGGCAGGCGGCTAAAGTTGACTATCGCAGTTTAGAATAATTCTAAACTGTTGTTTCGATTGAGTTTTCCTGTCGATTTTCGTTGACTTCCATCGGTCCTGAAGCTTTATGGGGCCTCGCGCATCGGCGCATCCCTTTGATGTCTGGGCCTTGAACCCTTTCGATTGGAGGCATTTTGGTGTCTTTCTTCTTCGACCCGCGCGACAGCGCGGCATGCCCCGCGAATGACGGCCTGCACATGGCCTGGCGCCGGTTGTCGCGCGCGCCGTTCACAAAATTCCCGAAAAACTGGAGAGTGATAATGACGGCACGACATGGCAGCAGGCTTGCGGCGATCGGTGCCACGGCCCTGCTGACGGCGGCGGTGTTCGTGCTGCCGGCCAAGGCCGAGAGCGATCCCAAGGCGGTCATCAAGACCTATGCCGACATCGCGCTTGCCAAATACGAGGATTCGCTGACCACCGCGCAGGCGCTCGACAAGGCGGTCGATACCTTGTTGGCCAAGCCTTCGGCCGAGACGTTCAATGCCGCCCGCGAGGCCTGGAAGGCATCGCGCGTTCCTTACCAGCAGACCGAGGTCTACCGCTTCGGCAACAAGATCGTCGACGACTGGGAAGGCAAGGTGAATTCCTGGCCGCTGGACGAAGGCCTGATCGATTATGTCGCCAAGAGCTACGGCACAGAATCCGACGCGAATTCGCTCTACACGGCCAATGTGATCGCCAACAAGGAGATCGAGATCAACGGCAAGAAGGTGGACGCCTCGAAGCTTTCGCCGGAATTCCTCTCCGGCACGCTGCAGGAGGCCGGCGGCGTGGAGGCCAATGTCGCCACCGGCTACCATGCCATCGAGTTCCTGCTCTGGGGCCAGGATCTGCACGGCACCGGACCGGGCGCCGGCGAGCGCCCCTACACCGACTATGATCTCAAGAACTGCACCGGCGGCAATTGCGACCGCCGCGCGGAATATCTGAAGTCAGCCAGCACCCTTTTGGTGTCCGACCTCCAGGAGATGGTCGGCGACTGGAAGGAAGGCGGCGCTGCGCGCAAGAATCTGGCGGACGGCGAGCCGAACGCCGCCATTTCGGCCATCTTTACCGGCATGGGCTCGCTCTCCTACGGCGAACTCGCCGGCGAGCGCATGAAACTCGGCCTGCTGCTGCACGATCCGGAAGAGGAGCATGACTGCTTCTCCGACAACACCTACAATTCCCATCTCTATGACGCCGTCGGCATCCGCGCCGCCTATCACGCCAGCTACACCAGGCTGGACGGCACCGTTATTTCAGGGCCGTCGGTGGCGGACATGGTCAAGGCGGCTGATCCGGCCATCGACAAGGAACTGTCTGACAAGCTCGATGTCACCGTCGCCAAGATGGAGGCGATCAAGGCCCGCGCCGAAGGCGGCGAGGCTTACGACCAGCAGATCGCCGAAGGCAACACCGAGGGCAACGCCACGGTGCAGGCGGCAATCGACGCACTGGTCGACCAGACCAAATCGGTCGAACGCGCCGTCGGCGCGCTGAAGCTCAACGCCATAGCCTTTGAGGGTTCAGACAGCCTTGATGCGCCGGACAAGGTGTTCCAGTAAGCGTCGAAGCCTGGAAGCCCGGGCCGAAGTCACAAAGGGCTTCGGCGCGGGGAAGATAGAGTCAAGCCACACGGCGCGGAAGGCGCCGTCAGCCATCCGAGCAAGTTTATGCTGATCTGCCATTGCAACATCATCACCGAGAAGGAGATTGAGCAGACGATCGTCGGGCTGCTGGACCAGGATCCCTGGCAGCTCATCGTGCCGGCAAAAGTCTATCACGCCATGCACAAGCGCGGTCGCTGTTGCGGCTGCTTCCCAAATGTGGTCGAAACGATCATTCGGGTCACCGAGAACTACCACGCCCGCTCGCAGGCGAGCGGCGTGGACATCGTTTCACATCTGGATCGCGTCAGAGGCCTGCGCGTCCAATACGGGAGCAGAACCCATGAAAGGCGAACCACAGATCATCGAGCGGCTTAACGAGGCTCTGTTCCTGGAGCTTGGTGCCGTCAATCAGTATTGGGTCCATTTCCGTCTGCTGGAGGACTGGGGATACGCCAAGCTCGCCAAGAAGGAACGCGCCGAATCGATCGAGGAGATGCACCATGCCGACAAGCTCGTGGCCCGGATCATCTTCCTGGAAGGGCACCCCAATCTGCAGTCCGTGGCGCCGCTGCGTATCGGACAGAACGTGAAGGAAGTGCTCGAATCCGACCTTGCCGGCGAGTATGACGCTCGCACCGCCTACAAGCGCTCGCGCGAGGTCTGCAACGAAGCCGGCGACTATGTCAGCATGAAACTGTTCGAGGAACTCTTGGCCGACGAGGAGGGGCACATCGACTTCCTCGAGACGCAGCTCGATCTGCTTGCCTCGATCGGCGAGGAAAAATACGGCCAGCTCAATGCCGCATCGGCGGACGAGGCGGAGTAAGGGCATGCGGGAATGCGGCGCACCCTAGCATTGCTGCGCCGCTGGCGGCGGGCCGAAGGCCTGTCGTCAAACAGAAAACCGGGAAGCGTCGTGCTTTCCGGTTCGGCCGCCATCATTCTTTTGACCTTCGCCACGGGCGGGTCCGGCTCGCAGCAGCCCGCCAATTTCGCCGCCACGCGCACCGACCTCAGCCCGAAGGATCAGGCGCGCGTCACAGCCGTTACCAGGCCGACCAAGGACTTCTCGAAACCCGAGCAGTTCGAATTGATGCAAGGCGGCGCCGGCACATCCAGGAAGGACGTCAACCGCGATTCCTTCTCGCAATCGTCGGCCAACATCACCTTCGAGGAAGAAGGCACCTTCAAGCTGGGCAACGCCCTGTTCCGCAAGAATTGGGTGTCGTCGCCGTCCTCGACGCAGGCCTCCGACGGGCTCGGACCGCTGTTCAACGAACGCGCCTGCCAGAACTGTCATCTGAAGGACGGCCGCGGCCGCCCGCCGCAAGGCGCGGCTGGCACCACGTCGATGTTCCTGCGGCTGGCGCGCGAGGCGAGCACCGAGGAGGAGAAGGCTCGGCTTGCCGACCACAGGCTGCTTAACATCCCCGATCCGGTCTACGGTTCGCAGCTGCAGGACCTGGCCGTCCCCGGCCTGCGCGGCGAGGGCCGGATGCGCGTCGACTACAGCGAGGAAAAGGTCGGGCTCGGCGACGGCGCCGTGGTTTCGCTGCGCAAGCCCGCTTACGCGGTCGATGATCTGGCCTACGGCCTGCTCGATCCGCGCACCACGCTGTCGCCGCGCCTGACGCCGCCGATGATCGGGCTCGGCCTGATCGAGCAGATCGCGCCCGCTGATATAATCGCCCATGCCGATCCGAACGACCGGGACGGCGACGGCATTTCCGGCAGGCCGAACATCGTGCGCGACGGCATGAGCGGCGCGCTCACCCTTGGTCGTTTCGGCTGGAAGGCGCAGACCGCGTCAATCCGCCAGCAGGCCGCGGATGCCTTTGCCGGCGACATCGGCATCTCGACGCCGGAGGAGCCCAAACACTGGGGCGACTGCACCGCCGCCGAGAAGGATTGCCTTGCCATGCCGGACGGCGTGCAGGAGCGGCTCGGTCCGGCCGAGGCGCCGGCGCCGGTCATGGACCTCGTCACCTTCTATTCGCAGAACCTGGCCGTGCCGGCGCGCCGCGACCTCGGCGCCCCGGATGTGCTCGCCGGAAAGAAACTCTTCTACGAGATCGGCTGCGTTTCCTGCCACGCGCCGAAATTCGTAACCCGCCGCGACGCGCCCAACAAGGCGCAGGCCTTCCAGCTTATCTGGCCCTATTCCGACTTCCTGCTGCACGACATGGGCCCCGGCCTTGCCGACGGCCAGGCGGTGGGCGAGGCGACGGGCAACGAATGGCGCACGCCGCCGCTATGGGGCATAGGCCTCACCGAAACGGTCAACGGCAACAATTTTTATCTGCACGATGGCCGCGCCCGCAGCCTGGTCGAGGCGATTCTTTGGCATGGCGGCGAGGGCCAGAAATCGCGCGACCGCTTCGCCGCCGCCGGCGCCGCCGACCGCGAGGCATTGCTCAAATTCCTGGAGTCCCTGTGATGTTGAAGCGTCCCGCGCTGGTAATCCTTCTTCCTCTGGCCCTGCTGGGCGTCAGCCCCGCATCGGCGGCGGTGAAGGCCACCGACGTCATCCAGCGGGCAATCGACGGCTTTGTCCGGCCGGCCTATGCCAGTCTGCACGACCGCGCGGCGGGCTTGAACAAGGCGATGCACGCGCTTTGCGAAAAACCCTCAAAGGGCGATCTCGATGCGGCACGCGCCGAATTCTCGCGCACGGTGGATGCCTGGTCGTCGGCCGAGATCATCGGGTTCGGCCCGATCAAGGAAAACAACCGGCTGGAGCGAATGCTGTTTTGGCCGGATCGCAAAAGCATCGGCCTGAAACAGGTGCAGGCCGCGTTGGCCGCCCAAGACCCGAGCGCCACCGATCCGGCACAGCTTTCCGGCAAGAGCGTCGCCATGCAGGGGCTCGGCGCCTTGGAATTCGTGCTCTACGGTGACGGCGCCGATGCGCTTGCCGGCAAGAACGATCCCTATCGCTGCGCCTATGGTGCGGCGGTTGCCGACAACATCGAAACCATGGCCGGCGATGTCGCCGACGCCTGGAACAGGCCGGACGGCTTTGCGGCGCTCTGGGCCAATCCGGGGCCGCAGAATCCGCTCTATCGCGACGGCACAGAAGCGGCGACGGAACTGGTCGGCATCTTCATCAACGAGCTGGACATGGTTCGCGACGTGCGCCTGAAAGGCTTCCTGGGCGGCAAGCCGGAGGCGGACAAGCCGAAACAGGCGATCTACTGGCGTTCGCAAAACACCACCAATTCGCTGGCTGGAAACCTTGCCGGCATCGACGGGCTGTTCGAGGCCTCGAAGCTCGGCGATGCGCTGCCGCCCGATGCGCGCTGGATGGCGGAATCGATCCACATCCAGCTGCTCAACGGCGTCGCCGCCGCGAAGTCGGTGCAGGGGCCGATCGACAAGGCGCTCGCCGACCCGGCGCTGCGCGAAAAGCTCGAGCATCTCGCGCTGATCACCTCCAGCCTGTCGACCCTGTTCGGCACCAGGCTGACCGCCGAATTCGGCCTGACCGCCGGTTTTTCCTCGCTGGATGGGGACTGAGCGTGAAAACCTCCCTCATTGACCGTCGCGATTTCCTGAGAGCCGCGGGCATCGGTTTTGCCGCCGCGATGGCGCCGCCGGCCTGGGCAAATACGCTTGCCGCCGATGCCGTCTTCGCCACCGCCTTCGTCAAGCGCGACGGCAGCTATGGCGCCGCAATCCTGTCCGAGGCCGGCAAGCTCCTGCACGCGATCGACTTGCCCGACCGCGGCCACGACGTCACCTTCGATCCCATATCGAAGCGCTCAGTGGTGTTCGCCCGCCAGCCCGGCACCTTCGCCGTGGTCTTCGATCACGCCGGGCGCGATGAACCGCTGACCATCGCCAGCATCACCGGCCGGCATTTCTTCGGCCATGGCGTGTTCTCCCCGGACGGCGCCTTGCTTTATGCCACCGAGAACGATTTCGACAACGCGGCCGGCGTCGTCGGCGTCTACGACGCGCGGGCGAAATTCAAGCGCCTTGGTGAATTCCCGACCTATGGCATGGGACCCCACGAGCTTCTGCTCCTGGGCGACGGCAGGACGATCGCCGTTGCCAATGGCGGCATCGAGACTCATCCCGATTATGGCCGCGCCGAGCTCAACATCGCCACCATGAAGCCATCCTATGTACTCATCGACCGTGTCACCGGCGATCTGGTCGAGAAGCACGAATTGCCGGCGGCGCTGCACCAGCTGTCGATCCGCCACATGGACACCGACCAGACCGGCACCGTCTGGTTCGGCTGCCAGTACCGGGGACCCGGCACCGACCGTCCGCTGCTGGTCGGCCGCGCCGCGCGCGGCAAGGATTTGCAGCTCCTCGACATGCCGCGGGATGTCCTGTCCGGCTTCCGCAACTATATCGGTTCCGTCGCCGCCAATCCGGTTGCCGGCACCATTGCCGTCTCTTCGCCGGAAGGCAATTCGCTTGTGGTGATCGATGCGGCGAGCGGGCGGCTCGTCTCGTCAAGCGCACTGGTCGAGGTCTGCGGCGTGGCGCCCGACGGGACGGGTTTCATGGCTACCACCGGAGCCGGCGAAATCGTCGAGGGCAATGGCGCGACACGGTCCGAACCGGACTATGTCTGGGACAACCACATGCTGCGCATAGCGCCTGCCGCATAGACACCGTTCCCGCTGTGCCGGAACGAAGCCGCTTAAGAAATTATGCGCTATCCCCTTGCGGTGGCGCGCTGTGGCAGGCACAGGGAATTGTTTTTCGAACCGGTCGTTTCATGAAAGTGCTCGCCATCGACTGTGCCGCCAACCTCTGCGCCGCCTGCGTCTATGATGCCGGGGCGAGGCAGGAACTCGGCCGCGCGGTGCTCGATCTCGGCAAGGGCCATGCCGAGCATCTGATGGGCGTCATCGCCGAGGCGCTGAAGGCCGGTGCAACCGCCTATGCCGGTCTTGGCGCCATCGCCGTCTCCGTCGGCCCCGGTTCCTTCACCGGCCTGCGCGTCGGGGTTTCCACGGCGCGCGGCCTGGCGCTGGCGCTCAAGGTACCTGCAATCGGCGTGACGACGCTCGAGGCGCTGGCAGCCGAGGCGGCACGGGCATTTCCCGGCCGCGCCGTGCTGGCCGCGCTCGATGCCGGACGCGAGGAGATCCATGCCGCTCTCTATGATGAGATGTCGGTTTTGACTTACGGTCCGGCCGTGGTCACACTGGCGGATGCCGTGGCCATGGCGAGCGAGCGGTCTTCGGTGCTCGCCGGAACCGCCGCGACGCGGATCGCGGCATCCGCCGGACGCGCCTTCGACATCGGACCCGAGACGGCGACCGCGGACATTCTCACTTACGCCCGCCTGGCGGTCGCCAAGGGCGACGGCGAGAGGCCGAAACCTCTTTATCTGCGCGGCGCCGACGCCAAGCCGCAGGCCGGGTTCATACTTTCCAGGCAAGGGAAATAATGCGCATACCTTTTCTCCAGTCGCGCCGCCGCGATTACGCGCTCGAACCGCTCAGGACCACCGACAGTCCGGCGGTCTCGCTCCTGCACCGCGAGGACTTCGTCCGCCCCTGGACCGATGGCGAGTTCGCGGCCTTGCTCGAACAGGACACCGTGTTCGGCTATGCCGCGCGCGAAACCGGGCACGGCGCCAAGCCGCCGGTCGGCTTCGTGCTGGCCCGGCTGGCGGCCGGCGAAGGCGAGATCCTGACCGTTGCAGTGGCGCGGTCGCATCGCCGCCAGGGGCTGGGCTGGCAGTTGATGGACGCGGTGCTGCGCGAACTGCACGCGCAACGCGCCGAAGCGCTCTTCCTCGAGGTCGACGAGACCAATGTCGCCGCGATCGCCCTCTACAGGCGTCTCGGATTCCGCGAGGTCGGCAAGCGCCCCAACTATTACAGGTCGCCCGAGCATGGACCGACCGGCGCGCTTGTCATGCGCCGCGATCTTCGCTAGCCAGGTTTTCGGGGTGGAGCGATGATCGGAAAAATCAGGGTTTTCCTGGCGATAGGGCTGGTCGTCGCCGGTTCGCTGATCCTGGTGCCTTTGCAGGTCCTGTCGATGAAGACCGGCTGGTGGCCGGAAACCTTCATCCTCAAGATCTGGCACAGGCTGATCGTCAGGGCGCTCGGCATGCGCATCCATGTCAACGGCACGATGTCCGACCGCCGCCCCTTGTTGATTGCCTCAAATCACATCTCCTGGACCGACATCATGGTGCTGGGTTCTTTTGCCGATGTGAAGTTCATCGCCAGGGCCGACATGGAAGGCTGGCCGCTGATCGGCATGCTGTCGAAGCTGCAGCGCACCGTCTTCATCGAGCGTGAGCGCAAGCGCTCGTCCGGCGACCAGGCGAGCGAGATCGCCAACCGCATGGCCAAGGGCGATGCCATGGTGCTGTTTGCCGAGGGCTCGACGGGCGACGGCAACGTCGTCCTGCCCTTCAAGAGCACGCTGTTCGGTGCCGCCTCGATGGCGATTTCGGAGGGCGCGGCGGAGCAGGTCTTCATCCAGCCGGTAGCGATCGCCTATACCCGGTTGCATGGCGTGCCGCTCGGCCGCCGGCACCGGCCGATCGCGGCGTGGATCGGCGACGAGGACCTGATGCCGCATCTCAAAGTGCTGATGGCGGAAGGCGCGCTCGATGTCGAGGTGCATTTCGGCGAACCGATTGCCTTCGCCAAGGGGTCGAACCGGAAGGAAACGGCCAAGCTGATGGAAAGCCGCGTGCGCGAAATGATGCAGGCGGCACTGGCCGCGCCGCGCCCGAGCCGCTGAATCCCGAAGGCCCCCAGGCAGAATCGTCTGTTTTTTGTCGCGGAAAGGCGTTAGAAGCCGCCGGATGGACTTGAACACGGTTGAAAGCGACGACATCGGGACTGCGGCTGGAGAGCAGGCAGTAATTTCCGCGGCGGCGAAAAAGGTCTTCGTCAAGACTTATGGCTGCCAGATGAACGTCTATGATTCACAGCGCATGACAGATGCGCTGGCCGCCGACGGCTACACGGCGACGCAGACCATCGGCGAAGCCGACCTGGTGCTGCTAAACACCTGCCATATCAGGGAAAAAGCGGCTGAAAAGGTCTATTCCGAGCTCGGTCGCATTCGCGAGATGAAGGCCGAACGCGCCGCCGCCGGCCGCGAATTGCTAATCGGCGTCGCCGGTTGCGTGGCGCAGGCCGAAGGGGCCGAGATCATCCGCCGCTCGCCCGCCGTGGACCTGGTCATCGGCCCGCAGACCTATCACCGGCTGCCGGACGTACTGGCCAGGGTGCGCGGCGGCGAGAAGATCGTCGAGACCGACTACGCCATCGAGGACAAGTTCGAGCACTTGCCGCAGCCGAAGCGCGCCGAGGTGATCAAGCGCGGCGTCACCGCCTTTCTCACCGTCCAGGAGGGCTGCGACAAGTTCTGTACCTTCTGCGTCGTGCCCTACACCAGGGGGGCCGAAGTGTCGCGGCCGGTGGCACAGATCGTCGCCGAAGCCGAGCGCCTGGCCGAAGCCGGGGTGCGTGAGGTGACGCTGCTTGGCCAGAACGTCAATGCCTGGCATGGACAAGGCGAAAACGGCGAGGAATGGGGCCTTGGCCGCCTTCTGTTCAGGCTGGCCGAAATTCCCGGGCTGGCGCGCCTGCGCTACACCACGAGCCACCCGCGCGACATGGACGACGAGCTGATAGCGGCCCATCGCGACCTGCCGGCACTGATGCCGTATCTGCATCTGCCGGTGCAATCCGGGTCCGACCGCATCCTGAAGGCGATGAACCGCAGGCACACGGCGGTTGATTATCTGGCGCTGCTCGACCGCATCCGCGCCGTGCGGCCCGATATCGCGCTGTCGGGCGATTTCATCGTCGGTTTCCCCGGCGAGACCGAGACGGATTTCGAGGCGACGATGGAGCTGGTGCGCCAGGTGAACTACGCCTCGGCCTTTTCGTTCAAATATTCGCCGCGCCCCGGCACGCCGGGCGCCGAGATGGCCGGCCATGTGCCGGAAGCGGTCAAGGACGAGCGTTTGCAGCGGCTCCAGGCGCTGCTTTTGAAGCAGCAGCAGGATTTCGGCTTGAGTCTCGTCGGCCGCACCATAGATACGCTGATCGAGAAGCCAGGTCGCCAGGCCGGCCAGAAGGTCGGACGCTCACCTTGGCTTCAGCCCGTTATTGTTGATGAAAAGGCCGGCGAAATCGGTGACATTATCCAGGTGCGAATCACGAAGACGGGTTACAATAGCCTGTTCGCCGAATTGGTCTGATGACCTCGGCAGATGAGGAGAGACGGTTGAGCGCAGCGGAGCTGAAGAACCTGCCCCCGGTACCGGCATCTGGGGCTTCTGACATGGCGCACATCGTACTGACTTTCGACAACAACAAGCTTGCCAGCGCCCTCTACGGCCAGTTCGACGAGAACCTCGCCCGGCTCGAGCAGAAACTGGGCGTCGACATCCGCTCGCGCGGCAACCAGCTGACCATCAAGGGGTCGGCTTCCGCCGCCGAGCAGGCCCGCCGCGCGTTGGACAACCTCTACGGCATCCTCCAGAAGGGGGTGGATATCGGCCAGTCCGATGTCGACGGCGCCGTGCGCATGGCGGTCGCCGCCGATGACCAGCTCACGCTGCCGACGCTGGAGCGCAAGGGCAAGGTTTCGGCCGCCCAGATATCGACGCGCAAGAAGACGATCTACGCCCGCTCGCTCACGCAGGACGCGTATATGCGGGCGCTGGAGCGCTCGGAACTGGTGTTCGGCATCGGCCCGGCCGGTACCGGCAAGACCTACCTGGCGGTGGCGCATGCGGCGATGCTGCTCGAACGCGGCATGGTCGAGCGCATCGTGCTGTCGCGGCCTGCCGTCGAGGCCGGCGAGCGGCTGGGCTTCCTGCCGGGCGACATGAAGGAGAAGGTCGATCCCTACCTGCGGCCGCTCTACGACGCGCTCTATGACATGATGCCGGCCGACAAGGTCGAACGCGCCATCGCCGCCGAGGTGATCGAGATCGCACCGCTCGCCTTCATGCGCGGCCGCACGCTGGCGCATGCCGCCGTCATTCTCGACGAGGCGCAGAACACCACGCCGATGCAGATGAAGATGTTCCTGACCCGTCTGGGCGAGAATTCGCGCATGATCGTCACCGGCGACCCAACGCAGATCGATTTGCCGCAGAACACCAAGTCCGGCCTTGTCGAGGCGCTCCGGATCCTCGACGGTGTGACCGGCATGGTGACGGTCCGCTTCAATGAAGGCGACGTCGTCAGGCATCCGCTGGTCGCCGAGATCGTCAAGGCCTACGACCGGGACGGCAAGCTAGCCCGCGGCCTGGGGACCGAAGGCTGATTTGATCGAGCGACCTCATGGTTGAGCCCGAAACGCCGAACGGGCCGGCTCCGCCGCTGCCCGTCGACATTGATCTGACGGTCGAGGCTGGGCATTGGCCGGACGAAGCCGAGCTTGTCCGGCTGGTCGGCGCCGCCGCCGCCGCGGCATTCGCCGAGACGGGTGCGGCTGGCCGTTCCGAACTCAGCGTCGTTTTTTCCGACGATGCCCATGTCCAGGCGCTCAACGCCGGCTGGCGCGGCAAGGACAAGCCGACCAACGTCTTGTCTTTTCCGGCATTTCCTTTCCCCAAGGGCGGTCCGCTGCCGCCGATGCTCGGCGATATCGTACTGGCCGCGGAGACGGTGGCGCGCGAGGCGGCACTGGAAGACAAGCCGCTGGAGAACCATATTTCCCATCTCGTCATCCACGGCCTGCTGCATCTCATGGGCCATGATCACGAGACCGATGCCGAGGCCGAGGAGATGGAGGCCGTCGAGCGCGCCGCGCTCGCCAGACTTGCCATTCCCGATCCCTACGCGTAACTACAAAACACCAATTGACGGACGAAGATGAACGACAAACCTGAAACTGCCGTCCGCCCCGACGCCGGCAGTGCGACCAAGGCTTCCGATACGTCGGAAGAGGGATCAAGTCCGAGTACCATTACCCCTGGCGTTGCCAACACCGGCAGCGCTGCCAGTGAGCCGTCGCCTGCCGGGCCTTCCCTGTTCAACCGCGTTCTGGGCCTGTTCAGGCAACGCAACGGAACCAGCCTGCGCGAGGAGATCGCCGGCGCGCTCGCCGAGACGACGAGCGATGTCGAATCCTTTTCGCCGGGCGAACGCGCCATGCTCAACAACATCCTGCGGCTGCGCGAGGTGCGCGTCGAGGACGTCATGGTGCCGCGCGCCGACATCGAGGCGGTCGAGATCACGACCACGCTTGGCGATCTGCTTGGCATGTTCGAGCAGTCCGGCCATTCCCGCATGCCGGTCTATGCCGAGACGCTCGACGACCCGCGCGGCATGGTCCATATCCGCGACGTGCTGGCCCATATCACCAAGATTGCGCGCGTCAGGAAAGGCCGGGCGACCAGGAAGACACCCGCCGCCACGGTTCTCGACCTCACCCAGGTCGACCTCTCGCGCACCATAGGCGAACTGAACCTGATCCGGCCGGTGCTGTTCGTGCCCCCGTCCATGCTGGCCTCCGATCTGATGGGCCGCATGCAGACGACCCGCACGCAGATGGCGCTGGTCATCGACGAGTATGGCGGCACCGACGGGCTCGTCTCGCTCGAGGATATCGTCGAGATGGTGGTCGGCGACATCGAGGACGAGCACGACGACGACGAGCCGATGATCACCCAGACCGGTGAAGGCGTGTTCGTCGTCGACGGCAAGGCCGAGATCGACGAGGTTGCCAAGATGATCGGCGGGGATTTCGCCGCCGGCGAACATGGCGAGTATGTCGACACCATCGGCGGCATGATCTTCAACACGCTTGGCCGGGTGCCGGCGCGCGGCGAGGTGGTGCAGGCCATCCCTGGCTTCGAGTTCCATGTGCTCGACGCCGATCCGCGCCGCGTCAAGCGCGTGCGCATCGTGCAGAACCAGAAGGGCGAACGTCGCCGCCGCGCCGCGGCGCGCACCGAGCAGGCTTAAGCGCCTGCGGATGACCGAAGACCCCTTCAGGCACGCCGCCTTGGGATCCGGCGTGTTCTACAGGGATCCGCGGGCCGCGCTGGATTGGCTGGAGGCAGCTTTCGGCTTCGAGCGCAGCATGGTGGTCAGCGATGCCGACGGCAAGCTCGTCCATTCCGAGATGCGGTTCGGCGACTGCTACATCATTGTCGATTCCGAATGGAGCGACTACGTCGCCAGCCCGGCCTCGGTCTCGGGCAAGAACACGCAGTCGGTCTATGTCAGGCTGAAAGACGGCATTGATGCACATTGCGAGCAGGCGCGGACGGCGGGTGCCGGTATAATCCAGGAGCCGGCGGACCAGTTCTACGGCGAGCGCCAGTATCGGGCGCGCGATCCCGAGGGCCATGTCTGGACCTTCACCCAGACCATCCGCTCCGTTCCGCTGGAAGAGGCCGAACGGCTCGGCGACGTGCGCATAGAAGGGTGGCACCGCTGATCCATGTCGCCCTAAGTAACTTCGGTTTTGGGAGGAGGACATGCACAAAAACAAAGACCTAAGGCGCGTCGTCTGATCAGTTCAAACGCGATGCGCTCCAGCAGTGGTGAGTGGGTTTCACGGCAGACCACCCGAAGTTTGGAGCGCAGGCCGCGGCCTGATAAATCTGCTGCCGTGATTCGCACGACTCGGAACAATGCATGAACCGCCTGGCCGGCCGGATAATTCTGTTTTGGGGTTGGCGGCGTGCGCTCGTGGCGTTCCTCGCGGGCGCCCTGGCGGTGCTCGGCCAGGCGCCGTACGATTTCTTTGCCGCTTGTTTCATTTCGTTTCCGCTGCTGGTCTGGCTGCTCGACGGGGCGACCGGTGAGGCCTCGGGCAGCCTGTTTGCGCGGCTGCGGCCGGCCTTTGCCGTCGGCTGGTGGTTCGGCTTCGGCTATTTCCTCGCCGGCCTGTGGTGGATCGGCTCGGCCCTGCTTGTAGAGGCCGACAGTTTCGCCTGGGCGCTGCCCTTCGCGGTGGTCGGCATCCCCTTTGCATTGGCCTTCTTCTACGGCTTTGCGGCCATGGTCGCCCGGCTCCTGTGGAGCAACGACATCGGCCGCATCGCGGCCCTGGCCGCCGCCTTCGGGCTGGCCGAGTGGCTGCGCGGCTTCCTGTTCACCGGCTTTCCCTGGAACGCGATCGGCTACGCGGCGATGCCGGTGCCCCTGCTGATGCAGAGCGTCTCGGTCACCGGGATGGTCGGCATGAACGTGCTCGCCGTGTTCGTCTTCTCGCTGCCGGCGCTGCTGGCGGCGCGCACGCATCTTCGTCTTGGCGTCGCGCTGCTTGTCGTGCTCGTCGCCGCTCATGCCGGCTTCGGCTATCTCAGGCTCAACGCTCCGGCCGCGCCTGAGGCCCGCACGATCGATGTGCGCATCGTCCAGCCGGCCGTCGACCTTTCGGAAAAGTGGGACGCCTCGGTGCGCGACCGTATCTTCGCCACCTTGATAGGCCTGTCGGCCAAGGCGCCGGACCCCGGCCATGAAAAGCCGCAACTGATCCTGTGGCCCGAAACCTCGGTCCCGTTCCTCCTCACCGAGCGGCCGGACGCTTTGACCGCACTGGGCGACATGCTGGACGCCGGCCAGATGCTGATCGCCGGCGTCGTGCGCGAGGAAGGCGGTGCGGCGGCCGGTGCCGGCAGCCGCTACTACAACTCCGTGGTGGCGATCAACGACAAGGGCGAAATCGCTGACGCCGTCGACAAGGTCCATCTGGTGCCGTTCGGCGAATACCTGCCTTTCGCCGACCTGCTCGATCGTTTCGGCATCGAACAACTGGTCGCTGGCCCGGTGACCTTCACGGCAGGCAATGAGCGGCATGCGATCACGCTGCCGGATGGCGTCCGCGCCTTGCCCTTCATCTGTTACGAAGTGATCTTTCCCGAACTGGTGGCGGTTGACGCAACGTCAGCGCAGCTTATTGTCAACGTTACCAACGATGCGTGGTTCGGCGATACGCCGGGTCCCTATCAGCATTTCAGGCAGGCTCAGATTCGCGCGGTGGAGAACGGGTTGCCCTTGTTGCGTGCGGCCAACAACGGCATCTCGGCGGTTGTCGACCCACGGGGGCGCATCGTCGATGCGCTGGCGATCGACGCGCGCGGGGCCATCGACGTCCGTGTGCCAATCTCGCAGCAAGCTGTCGTGTCCGCCGGCCAGCTGCGCATTAACGGAATGCTGATCATGTTGCTGTTTGCCCTGGCTGCCGTCCTGTTCAATGTAAGGCAAAGGCTACGGGTGAATTGACAGTCGACACATTAGAAACTCATACTGTAACGCCTGAAAATTTCTCGAAGCCGGTGGATCGTTCTGTTGGGGCAGTCGCCTCCGGCTTTGTTTGGGTAGGAAAAAAATCACAAAGCCGAAAAAATTCGGCGAGGAAAAAATGACAGAAGATAACAAGAAGAAACCGAATCCGATCGACATCCATGTTGGAAGTCGCATCCGGCTTCGCCGCAATATGTTGGGAATGAGCCAGGAAAAACTAGGCGAGAACCTCGGCATCACATTTCAGCAGATACAGAAATATGAAAAGGGCACCAACCGGGTCGGCGCAAGCCGCCTGCAGGCGATAGCATCCATACTCGGCGTGCCTGTCGCCTTCTTTTTCGAGGATGCGCCGGGCCAGGAGAGCCCGGCCGGCCGCGGTTTCGCGGAGGATGCTTCGATGGCTTTCGCCGTGGAATTCTGCGGCAGCCCGGAGGGCCTTCAACTCAACCGGGCCTTCGTCAAGATCGCCGACGTCAAGGTGCGTCGCAGGATCATAGACCTGGTGAAGTCGCTGGCGTCCGAAGATTCCGACTGATCCGCAACAGGACTCGACCGGCGGCATTCCGGCCGCTGGTGGTACAAAATATCGACATCGACATTCATGCCAGAAGGGCGGCACCGCTTGACGAGCGGCGCTTCGCCCCGCTAACACGTGGCGCGCCAAATCGGCAGCCTGCCGATCGTTTTTTCAAGAGGGGACACCCGTGACGCGGCAGAACTACTTCTTTACCTCGGAATCCGTTGCCGAGGGCCATCCCGACAAAGTCTGTGACCGGATATCCGACGAGATCGTCGACCTGGTCTACCGTGAGGCCAAGAAGACGGGCATGGATCCGTGGAAAGTCCGCGTCGCCTGCGAGACGCTGGCGACCACCAACCGCGTCGTCATCGCCGGCGAGGTGCGCGTTCCCGAGACGCTGCTGAAGAAGGACAAGGAAGGCAACATCCTGAGGGATGCCGCCGGCCATCCGGTCGTCAACCCGGCGAAGTTCAAGTCGGTCGCCCGCAAGGCGATCCGCGAGATCGGCTATGAGCAGGCCGGCTTCCACTGGAAAAAGGCCAAGATCGACGTTCTGTTGCATGGCCAGTCGCCCGACATCGGCCAAGGCGTCGACAATGCCTCCGACCGCCAGGGCGAGGAGGGTGCCGGCGACCAGGGCATCATGTTTGGCTATGCCTGCCGCGAGACGCCGGACCTGATGCCGGCGCCGATCTACTACAGCCACAAGATCCTCGAACTCCTGGCCGCCGCCCGCCACCAGAACAACGGCGATGCCGGCAAGCTCGGGCCGGACGCCAAGAGCCAGGTAACGGTCCGCTATATCGACGGCAAGGCCGCCGAAGCGACGCAGATCGTGCTGTCGACCCAGCACCTCGATGCGAGCTGGGATTCCAAGAAGGTGCGCAAGGTCGTCGAGCCCTATATCCGCGAGGCATTGGGTGACCTCAAGATCGCCGACGATTGCATGTGGTACATCAATCCGACCGGCAAGTTCGTCATCGGCGGGCCTGATGGCGACGCCGGGCTGACCGGCCGCAAGATCATCGTCGACACCTATGGCGGCGCCGCACCCCATGGCGGCGGCGCCTTCTCGGGCAAGGACACCACCAAGGTCGACCGTTCGGCCGCTTATGCGGCGCGCTACCTGGCAAAGAACGTTGTGGCGGCGAAACTTGCCGACCGCTGCACCATCCAGCTTTCCTACGCCATCGGCGTCGCCCAGCCCTTGTCGGTCTATGTCGACCTGCACGGCACCGGCAAGGTCGACGAGGCAAGGCTCGAGGAGGCGCTGCGCACTGTGATGGACCTGTCGCCGTCCGGCATCCGCCGCCACCTCGACCTTAACAAGCCGATCTACGCCAAGACCTCGTCCTACGGTCATTTCGGCCGCAAGGCCGGCCGCGACGGATCTTTTTCCTGGGAAAAGACCGATCTCGCCAAGGCGCTCAAGGATGCTGTCGCTGCCTGAGGGCGGCGACAGGACCTTGATCAGCCGATGAGTTCCGGGGACAGGCCAAGCCGCGCGACAGAAGCCTTCTTCGGCCGTCGGCGCGGCAAGCCGGTTCGCCCGCAGCAGGCGGCGGCGCTGGAAAGCGGCCTCGACACCTATCGGCTCGATCTGACGAATGAGGCGCCGTCGGATCTGCGGGCTCTGTTCGAAGCCGATGTTTCCGCCGTTCGCCTCGAAATCGGCTTTGGCGGCGGCGAGCATCTCCTGCATCGCGCGACCGAAGCGCCGATGACCGGCTTTATCGGTGTCGAGCCCTTCGTCAACGGCATGGCCAAGATGATGATGGCGATGCGGGAAAAGCCGCTGGCCAACCTCAGGGTCTACGACGACGACGCCACGCGGCTGCTCGACTGGCTGCCGCAGGCCTCGCTCGATGGCATCGACCTGCTCTATCCCGATCCGTGGCCGAAGAAGAAGCACTGGAAGCGCCGTTTCGTCAGCCCGGTCAATCTCGATCGTTTCGCACGCGTTGTGAAGCGTGGCGGCGAATTCCGTTTCGCTTCCGACATCGACACCTATGTGAACTGGACCCTGCTGCATTGCCGTGCGCATGGCGGTTTCGCCTGGCAGGCTTCAGAGGCCGTCGACTGGCATCGCCCCTACGATGGCTGGCCAGGCACCCGCTACGAGGCGAAAGCCGTCCGCGAGGGCAGGCGGCCGGCCTATCTTACCTTCATCAGGACCTAGGCATCAGGTCCCAGGCATCGGGATTTGGGCATCAGGATCTGGGCCCTTCGTGAGGGAGAGATCTTCAATTGTTGCGGGGACACAGAAATCGAATGTCGCCCGTTGGCCGGAGTTCAGAAACGGCCGATCTTGTCGAAAGCCGTCGGATCCATGCCGAGGCTGCGCAGATCCTGGGCGCGCGGCTTGCGGCCGGCTTCCACCGCCCGCGACGCGGCTACGGCGCTGCCGAATGTGGTGAAGAGATCGCCTATGGCGGAAAAAACCTTGCGGCTGTTCATTGTCATGTCCTTTCGCGTGCGGTGACGCGCTATCGCTGTCGCTTTGTGCAATGCAACATAGATAGGAGCGCGGCTTGAGGACCAACAAGGGCCGTTGCCGCATGGATGGCATGCACCTGGCGCAACCCCAATGCGCCAGGACATTCGCGCAGTTGGGACGGCGGGCTTGAAACACCGGGGCGGATCGTTTATATCAGCCTCAAATTCTTGGTCGGTATGACGAAGAGTGGGTCCACCCGGTCCCGCTCTTTTTTATTACCTGCCGACGGCTAGAGAATGATCGACAGGAATCGAATGACGTCAACGGCAAGCGAGAGCGACGATCGCATCATCCGCGAAAGCGGCATCGATGCACGCATCGCGCTGATCGTCCAGCCGGTGCTGCGCGGCATCGGCTTTCGCCTTGTACGCGTGCATCTGTCCGGCCAGAACGGGCTGACGCTGCAGATCATGGCTGAGCGCGAGGACGGCACCATGACGGTCGAGGATTGCGAAGAGGTGAGCCGTGCGGTGTCGCCGGCGCTCGACGTCGACGATCCCATCGAGAAGGCGTATCATCTCGAAGTCTCATCGCCCGGCATCGACCGGCCGCTGGTGCGCAAATCGGATTTCTCGACCTGGACCGGTCATCTGGTGAAGATGGAAACATCGGTCGTTGTCGCGGATCGCAAGCGCTTCAAGGGCAAGATCGCCGAAGCCGGTGAGAACGATGTGCTGATCGAGCGCGACAAGGCGGCCTACGGTGAGGAGCCGACAGTGCGCGTGCCCTACGACGCCATTGCCGAAGCCCGGCTGATCCTGACCGACGACCTCATCCGTGATGCATTGTCGAAGGACAATAGGGCGCGCAAGGAAGCCAAGAAACGCCGCGGCGAACCGGACGACGACGTACCGGAGGGTACGGAACCGGGCGCTACGGAAGAACACGAACAGGAAAGTTGATTGAGCTGCCAGGCCCCAGGGGCCGGCAAACAGGCTCGGGAGAAAAAACATGGTTGTAAGCGCCAACAGACTTGAACTGCTGCAGATTGCCGACGCGGTCGCGCGTGAAAAGTCGATCGACAAGTCGATCGTCATCGCCGCCATGGCTGATGCGATCCAGAAGGCGGCACGCTCGCGTTATGGCCAGGAGACCAACATCCGCGCCGACATCAACCCCAACACCGGTGAGATGAAGCTGCAGCGGCTGATGGAAGTGGTCGAGAAGGTCGACGACTACGCCACGCAGATCGCCATTTCCTCGGCGCGCGAGCGCAATCCCGATGCCCAGCTCGGCGACTTCATCGCCGAACAGCTGCCGCCGATGGATTTCGGCCGCATCGCCGCCCAGTCGGCCAAGCAGGTCATCGTGCAGAAGGTGCGCGAGGCCGAGCGCGACCGCCAGTATGACGAATACAAGGACCGCATCGGCGAGATCGTCAACGGAACCGTCAAGCGCGTCGAATACGGCAATGTCATCGTCGATCTCGGTCGTGGCGAAGCAATCATCCGCCGCGACGAGCTGATCCCGCGCGAAAACTACAAATATGGCGATCGCGTCCGCGCCTATGTCTACGACGTGCGCCGTGAGCAGCGCGGCCCGCAGATCTTCCTGTCGCGCACCCATCCGCAGTTCATGGCCAAGCTCTTCACCATGGAAGTGCCGGAGATCTATGATGGCATCATCGAGATCAAGTCGGTCGCCCGCGACCCCGGTTCGCGCGCCAAGATCGCCGTCATCTCGCGCGACAGCTCGATCGATCCGGTCGGCGCCTGCGTCGGCATGCGCGGCAGCCGCGTCCAGGCGGTCGTCGCCGAATTGCAGGGCGAGAAGATCGACATCATTCCGTGGTCGCCCTCGGCCGCATCCTTCATCGTCAATGCGCTGCAGCCGGCGGAAGTCGCCAAGGTCGTGCTCGACGAGGACGCCGAGCGCATCGAAGTGGTGGTGCCGGACGACCAGCTCTCGCTGGCCATCGGCCGCCGCGGCCAGAATGTGCGCCTCGCTTCGCAGCTCACCGGCTGGGATATCGACATCCTGACCGAGGCCGAGGAATCCGAGCGCCGCCAGAAGGAATTCGTCGAGCGCTCGGCGCTGTTCATGGAAGCTCTCGACGTCGACGAGATGGTCGGCCAGGTGCTCGCCTCCGAAGGCTTCACCAGCGTCGAGGAAGTCGCCTATGTCGATGCCGGCGAAATCGCCTCGATCGACGGCTTCGATGAGGATACCGCCTCGGAGATCCAGACCCGGGCCCGCGAATATCTGGAGAAGATCGAAGCCGAGCACGACGAAAAGCGCAAGGCGCTGGGCGTCAAGGACGAGCTGCGCGAAATCCCCGGCATCACCACCGCCATGATGGTGACGCTCGGCGAGGACGGCGTGAAGACGATCGAGGATTTCGCCGGCTATGCCGCCGACGACCTCACCGGCTGGAAGGAACGCAAGGACGGCGAGACCAAGGTGTATCCGGGCGTGCTGGCCGATCATGGCGTTTCGCGCGCCGATGCCGAGCAGATGGTGCTCGCGGCCCGTCTCAAGGCCGGCTGGATTTCCGAAGACGAGCTTGCAGCCGAAGAAGCGCCGGCTGACGAAGCCGTTGGTGCGTGAGGTGAAACCGCATCGCACAGAAACCGCCCTTGGACGAGATGAACGATCGCACCTGCATCGTCACCCGCAAGCAGGCCGAACCGGATGAACTGATCCGGTTCGTCGTCGGCCCGGATTCGGCCGTCGTTCCGGATCTCAAGAGAAATCTGCCCGGCCGTGGTTGCTGGGTGAGCGCCGACCGCCTACATATCGACAAGGCGGCGGCCAAGAACCTTTTTAGCCGCGCCTTTAAGGCACAGGTGGTCGTGCCGCCCGATCTCGGCGGCATGGTCGATGGGCTGCTTTCCAGATCCGCCCTTGGCATGCTGGGTCTCGCTCGCAAGGCAGGGGCGATCGCGCTGGGCGCCACCAAGGTGGAGAGCGCGGTGCGCGGTGGATTGGCGCTTTTCGTGCTCCACGCGACCGAAGCCTCAGACGATGGCGTGCGCAAGATCAGCCAGGCGCGGCGGGCGACCGTCCATATTGGCGGCCCCTCCATCCTTGCCTACAAACTTTTCTCCGAGGCCGAGTTGAGCTTGGCATTGGGGGGTACAAATGTGATACATGCTGCCGTCCTCGCGGGAGACGCGGGTAAGGCGGTCCAGAAGCGCATGGTTGCGCTCGACCGATATCGGGGCGGTACCCCGGACGATCTGGCAATGCTTGCGGCCGTTGCTGACGAAGATGAGGCCGCAGAGGATATGGAATGAGCGATACGAAATCGGGCGACGACAAGACGTTGAGTGTTACGCCGAAGAAGACCTTGACGCTGAAGCGCCCCGGCATGGAACAGGGCACCGTGCGCCAGAACTTCTCGCACGGCCGCACCAAGTCGGTCGTGGTCGAGACCAAGAAGCGCAAATTCTCGCTGCCCGGCGACAAGCCGGAGCCGGCGGTGGCGGCACCCGTGTTCACCCCGAAGCCGGCGGTCGCGGCGGCTCCCGTCGTGCAGGAGGCACCCAAGGCGCCGCCTCCACCTCCGCCGGCACCGGTCGAGCGCAGCGGCATGGTGTTGAACGAACTGTCGCGCAGCGAAATGGAAGCGCGCCGCAGGGCGCTCGAAGGCTCCAAAGCGCGCGAGGTCGAGGACCGCCAGCGCGCCGTCGAGGAAGCCAAGCGCCGCACCGAGGATGAGGAGCGCCGCAAGCGCGAGCGCGAGGAATCCGCACGCCGCCAGGCCGAGGAAGAAGCGCGGTTGCAGGCCGAGGCCGAATCCCGCCGCCGCGCCGAGGAAGAGGCGCGTCGCCGCGCGCCGCAGGCCGCCGAACTGGCGACCGCCGACGAGGAAGAAGAGGTCAAGCCGAAGCGGACTGGCGCCGGTGCGCCGGTGCGCCGTCTGGTGACGCCCGAAGTGGCGCGTCCGGCCAAGCCGACCAAGGGCGAGGAAGACCGCCGTCGCGGCAAGCTGACTTTGAACTCCGCGCTTTCCGACGAGGATGCGCGGGCCCGTTCGCTGTCGTCGATGCGCCGCCGCCAGGAAAAGTTCAAGCGCGCGATGCACAATGAGCCGCGCGAGAAGGTTATGCGCGAAGTGATCCTGCCCGAAACCATTACTATCCAGGAACTGGCGCAGCGCATGTCCGAGCGCGCCGTCGATGTGGTCAAGTTCTTCATGAAGCAGGGCCAGATCCTGAAGCCGGGCGACGTCATCGACGCCGACACGGCGGAACTGGTCGCCACCGAATTCGGCCACACGGTCCGCCGCGTCGCCGAGTCCGACATCGAGGAAGGCCTGTTCAACATCGCCGACCGTCCGGAAGACCTGGTGTCGCGGCCGCCTGTCGTGACCATCATGGGGCATGTCGACCACGGCAAGACCTCGCTGCTCGACGCGATCCGCAACGCCAATGTCGTCTCCGGCGAGGCCGGCGGCATCACCCAGCATATCGGCGCCTATCAGGTCGAGAAGAACGGTCAGAAGATCACCTTCATCGACACGCCCGGCCACGCCGCCTTCACGGCCATGCGCGCCCGCGGCGCCCAGGCCACCGACATTGCCATCCTGGTGGTGGCGGCCGACGACAGCGTGATGCCGCAGACGATCGAATCGATCAGCCATGCCAAGGCGGCCGGCGTTCCGATCATCGTGGCGATCAACAAGATCGACAAGCATGACGCCGATCCGCAAAAAGTGCGCTCGGAACTTCTGCGCCATGAGGTATTCGTCGAATCCATGGGCGGTGAAGTGCTTGATGTCGAAGTATCGGCGACCAAGGGCACCAACCTCGACAAGCTGCTAGAAGCGATCCTGCTGCAGGCCGAAATCCTCGACCTCAAGGCCAATCCGGACCGCACCGCCGAGGGCGTCGTCATCGAGGCGCAGCTCGACAAGGGCCGTGGCCCCGTCGCCACCGTGCTGGTGCAGACCGGCACGCTGATGCCGGGCGACATCCTTGTCGCCGGCAATGAATGGGGCCGGGTGCGCGCGCTGGTCGACGATCGCGGCGAACACGTCAAGGAAGCGCCGCCGGCTATGCCGGTCGAGGTGCTCGGCCTCCAGGGCACGCCGCAGGCCGGCGACCGCTTCGCCGTGGTCAACAACGAGGCCCGCGCCCGCGAGATCACCGAGTACCGCCAGCGTCTGGCCCGCGAGAAGGCGGTTGCCCGTCATGCCGGCCAGCGCGGTTCGCTCGAACAGATGATGTCGCAGCTGCAGACGAGCGGACTGAAGGAGTTCCCGCTGGTCATCAAGGGTGACGTGCAGGGTTCGATCGAGGCGATCAACGCAGCGCTCGACAAGCTTGGCACCGACGAGGTGCGTGCGCGCATCGTCCATGCCGGCGCCGGCGCCATCACCGAAAGCGACGTGTCGCTGGCGGAGACGTCGGGTGCGGCGATCATCGGCTTCAACGTCCGCGCCAATGTGCAGGCACGCGCCGCGGCGGCGGCCGCTGGCATCGAGATCCGCTATTACTCGATCATCTACAACCTCGTTGATGACGTGAAGGCGGCTCTGTCGGGTATGCTCTCGCCGGAGCGTCGCGAGACCTTCATCGGCAATGCGCAGATCCTCGAGATATTCGACATCACCAAGGTCGGCAAGATCGCCGGCTGCCGTGTCACCGAAGGCAAGGTCGAGCGTGGCGCGGGCGTGCGCCTGATCCGCGACAACGTCGTCATCCACGAAGGCACGCTGAAGACGCTGAAGCGCTTCAAGGACGAGGTTTCGGAAGTCCCGGGCGGCCAGGAATGCGGCATGGCCTTCCAGAACTACGAGGACATGCGCGTCGGCGACATCATCGAGTGCTTCCGCGTCGAGATGGTAACCCGCACGCTCTGAGTTCGTGTGACGTCCGTCATGCCAGGCGGTGGCCGAGAGGCCGCCGCCTGGCAAACATTTGAGACATGAGGCACGGTCCTATCCCGCGCCCCACGCTTTCAGGATCGAGAAAAAATGCCCCGTTCGACCACATCAGGCCCATCCCAGCGCATGCTGCGCGTCGGCGAGCAGGTGCGCCATGCGCTGTCCGAAACCTTGCAGCGCGGCGAGATCATCGATCCGCTGGTCGAGAATGCCGTGGTTTCGGTGTCGGAAGTGCGCATGTCGCCCGACCTCAAGATCGCAACCGCCTTCATCTCGCCGCTCGGCGCCACGGACGCCGGCGCGGTGGTCGAGGCGCTCAACAAGCATGCCAAGTTCATCCGCGGCCGTGTCTCCGGCGCGCTGCGGCAGATGAAGTACATGCCCGAGTTTCGCTTCCGGCTCGACACCTCCTTCGACAATTTCGCCAGGATCAACGATCTCCTGAAATCGCCGGAAGTGGCGCGCGATCTGGATGCGGACGACGACGATAAGGACAGCGAATAATGGCGCGCCGCGGCAAGAAGAAGGGCCGGCCGGTCTCGGGCTGGGTGGTGCTGGACAAGCCGGTCGGCATGGGCTCGACGGAGGCCGTCTCCAAGATCAAGTGGCTGTTCCAGGCGGAGAAGGCCGGCCACGCCGGCACGCTCGATCCGCTCGCTTCCGGTATGCTGCCGATCGCGCTCGGCGAAGCCACCAAGACCGTGCCCTACGTCCAGGACGGCGCCAAGATCTACCGCTTCACCGTGGCCTGGGGGCAGGAGCGCTCGACCGACGACCTCGAAGGTCCGGTGACGAGGGACTCCGACCGGCGCCCCGTGGAGGCCGAAGTGCAGGCGCTGCTGCCGAAATACACCGGCGTCATCATGCAGACGCCGCCGCAATTCTCGGCCATCAAGATCGCGGGCGAACGCGCCTATGATCTCGCCCGCGACGGCGAGACGGTCGACATTCCCGCGCGCGAGATCGAAATCGGCCGCCTCGACATCGTCGAGCACGGGGCCGATCACACGGTTTTCGAGGTCGAATGCGGCAAGGGTACCTATGTGCGCTCGCTGGCCCGCGACATGGGCCGCGATCTCGGCTGCTTCGGCCATATTTCTGAACTGCGCCGGATCGAGGTCGAGCCGTTCACCGCCGAGGATTTCGTCACCGTCGCCGAACTGGAGGCGGCGCGCTTCGGCGAGCAGGGTCATGGCACGCAGCAACCGTCCCCCGATTCGATAGAAGCGCCGATCGATTTTGGCGCGATCGACGCGCTGCTTGTCGACACCTCGGCGGCACTCGACTGCCTGCCGCAGATCGCCATCAGCGACGATGCGGCGACGAAGATCCGCCTCGGCAATCCCGTCATCATCCGGGGCCGCGACGCGCCGGTGGAGGCCGAGGAAGCCTGCGCGACCGCGCGCGGCAAGCTGGTGGCCATCGGTGCCGTCGAGCAGGGCATGTTCAAGCCCAAACGGGTCTTTGCCGGGTGAGGGCCCTCGTCTAATCTCTATGCGACATCTATCCGAGGGACCGCATGGCAAAGGTTGAGGCGATCAAGACGCGGGCGCCGCTCAGGGCCAGGCGGCCGCCGGTCGGTGCATCGCCCGGAACGCTGATCGCCGATCCCGCGGCGCGACGCTCGGAACTGCGGCTCACCCTGATCTCGCCGCAAAAGTCCAAAACGATCGACAATGCCAGCATCGACGACGTCAATGCCAATTGCGAAAAGTGGCCGGTCATCTGGCTGGACTGCACCGGCCTGGCCAATATCGAGCTGATCAAGGAGATCGGCCGCATCTTCAGCCTGCATCCGCTGGCGCTGGAGGACGTCGTCAACACGGGCCAGCGGCCGAAGGTGGATTTCTACGAAGACCATGCTTTCGTGGTCGTGCGGATGATCGACGACGTCGCCTCGCACCGCTACGAGCAGATCGCCGTTTTCCTTGGCAAGAATTTCGCCGTCACCTTCCAGGAGCGCGAAGGCGATCCGTTCGATCCGGTGCGCAAGCGCATCGAAAGCTCGGCGCCGAACCGGCTGCGCGCCCGTGGCGCCGACTATCTCGCCTATGCGCTGATCGACGCCATCGTCGACAGCTACTTTCCGCCGATCGAGGCGGCCGGCGAACTCGTCGACAGCATCGAGGACCAGATGCTGCACGCACCGCACAAGCATCAGATGCAGCAGCTTCATGGATTGCGGCACGACGCCAATGTGCTGAAGGGGGTGCTGTGGCCGGTGCGCGACGCGCTGGCGACGCTGATCCGCAACGACGTGTCCTATGTGAAGGCCGAAACCAAGGTCTTCCTCAACGATACGCTCGACCACGCGCTGCGGCTGATCGAGCTGGTCGAGAACCAGCGCGACATGCTGACCGGCCTGATCGAGATGCATCTGTCGCTGAGCCAGGCACGCACCAACGACGTCATTTCCTATCTGACGATCGTCTCGGTCATCTTCATGCCGCTCACGTTTCTGGTCGGCGTCTGGGGCATGAATTTCGATCCGGAGACGTCGCCCTGGAACATGCCTGAGCTGAAGGCCTATTACGGCTATCCCTTGTCGCTGCTGTTCATGGCCGTGGTCGCGGTTGGGCTGATTGCCTTCTTCAAATGGAAAAAATGGCTTTGACAGGGATAACTTGCCGTTTTGGCGTGAAAAGCCGGCTTCGTGAATTGGGCTGGTGTTTTCTTGGGAATTGCACTATATGCGCCGCAGCTTAGCGCTATGACGCTCTGCTTGCACCGGCCCCTGCTGGACGACATCCCGGCTGAGGGCGACCCGTTTCCTCGAACAGATAAGGAAAAACACGATGTCGATTACTGCCGAGCGCAAACAGGAATTGATGACTGAATTCGCAACCGCCAAGGGCGACACCGGGTCTCCGGAAGTTCAGGTAGCCATCCTTTCCGAGCGCATCAAGAACCTGACCGACCATTTCAAGGACCACAAGAAGGATAACCATTCCCGCCGTGGTCTGCTCGCTCTCGTCTCCCAGCGCCGAAGCCTGCTTGATTATCTCAAGCGCAAGGACGACACGCGCTACCAGACGCTGATCGAGAAGCTCGGCCTGCGCCGTTGACGAATTGACCGGCGGGCCTCACAAGGGCCCGCCGGTCGCGCATTTGAGCACCGGACCAATCCGATCTCGAATGCAGGTATTGGAGCGCCGCGCACCCATCCGGATGCCGGACGGACGCTCCAACAAGTTGAGTTTGCGCGTGACGTATTCCACAAGCCGCTGCTTGTGGGGTCATGCGCAGGGCCAGTCGGATCGATTGGCCAAATCCGGTTTCGAGCGTGCAGAGGGCCCCCTCGAAGCCACCCCATGGACGGTCATGGGGCAGGATTGCAGGACGCTCGCGCGGCCATCCGGCCGACATGGATCGAGCTTCCCGTTGTCTTGCCCGTGGCTGCCCGAGAAAGGAAGCCAGGGGAAAGGGCACCCGCGCACGCTGAAACGGCGCGGCCCTTTCCTCATATGAAGGACAAGACATGTTCAATCACCACAAAGTGGAAATCGAATGGGGCGGTCGCCCGCTCATCCTCGAAACCGGCAAGATCGCGCGCCAGGCCGACGGCGCCGTGCTCGCCACCTACGGCGAGACCAAGGTTCTCGCCACGGTCGTTTCGATGAAGGAGCCCAAGCCGGGCCTCGACTTCTTTCCGCTGACCGTCAACTACCAGGAAAAGACCTACGCAGCCGGCAAGATCCCGGGCGGCTATTTCAAGCGTGAAGGCCGTCCGAGCGAAAAGGAAACGCTGGTTTCGCGCCTCATCGACCGCCCGATCCGCCCACTCTTTGCCGACGGCTACAAGAACGACACGCAGATCGTCGTCACCGTCGTCCAGCATGATCTCGAGAACGATCCGGACATCCTGTCGATCGTCGCCACCTCGGCGGCCCTGACCCTGTCGGGCGTGCCCTTCATGGGCCCGATCGGCGGCGCCCGCGTCGGCTACATCAACGGCGAATACGTGCTCAACCCGCATGTCGACGAGATGCAGGAATCCAAGCTCGACCTGATCGTCGCCGGCACCGCCGACGCCGTACTGATGGTCGAGTCCGAAGCCAAGGAGCTCGGCGAAGACCTGATGCTCGGCGCGGTCATGTTCGGCCATCGCGGTTTCCAGCCGGTGATCGACGCGATCATCAAGCTGGCCGAAGTCGCCGCCAAGGACCCGCGCGACTTCACCGCGCCGGACTATTCCGCTCTCGAAGCCGAGATGCTGAAGATCGTCGGCGACGAGCTTCGCGACGCCTACAAGATCACCGACAAGCAGAAGCGCTATGCCGCCGTCGACGCCGTCAAGGCCAAGGTCAAGGCGGCCTTCGCTCCGGCCGAAGGCGAAGAGCCGAAATATTCCTCCGAGCAGATCGGCAGCGTGTTCAAGGAGCTCCAGGCCAAGGTCGTGCGCTGGAACATTCTCGACACCGGTTCGCGCATTGACGGCCGTGACCTGAAGACCGTGCGCAAGATCGTGTCCGAGGTCGGCGTCCTGCCGCGCACCCACGGTTCGGCGCTGTTCACCCGCGGCGAGACCCAGGCGCTGGTCGTCGCCACGCTGGGCACCGGCGAGGACGAGCAGTATGTCGATTCGCTGACCGGCATGTACAAGGAGAAGTTCCTCCTCCACTACAACTTCCCTCCCTATTCCGTCGGCGAGACCGGCCGCATGGGCTCGCCCGGCCGCCGCGAGATCGGCCACGGCAAGCTCGCCTGGCGCGCCATCCGCCCGATGCTGCCGACATCAGACCAGTTCCCCTACACGCTGCGCGTGGTCTCGGAGATCACCGAGTCCAACGGCTCGTCGTCGATGGCAACCGTCTGCGGCACCTCGCTGGCGCTGATGGACGCCGGCGTGCCGCTGGCCAAGCCGGTCGCCGGTATCGCCATGGGCCTGATCAAGGAAGGTGAGCGCTTCGCCGTGCTCTCCGACATCCTGGGCGACGAGGATCACCTCGGCGACATGGATTTCAAGGTCGCCGGCACCGCCAACGGCATCACCTCCTTGCAGATGGACATCAAGATCGAGGGCATCACCGAGGAGATCATGAAGATCGCTCTCGACCAGGCCAAGGACGGTCGTCAGCATATTCTCGGCGAAATGGGCCACGCGCTGTCCGGCGCGCGCGCCGAGCTCGGCGAGTTCGCGCCGCGCATCGAGGTCATGCACATCCCGACCGACAAGATCCGCGACGTGATCGGTTCCGGTGGCAAGGTCATCCGCGAGATCGTCGAGAAGACCGGCGCCAAGATCAACATCGAGGATGACGGCACGGTCAAGATCGCTTCGGCGAACGCCAAGGAGATCGAGGCGGCGAAGAAGTGGATCCACACCATCGTCGCCGAGCCGGAAGTCGGCGAAATCTACGAAGGCACGGTCGTCAAGACCGCCGACTTCGGCGCTTTCGTCAACTTCTTCGGCCCGCGTGACGGCCTCGTCCACATCTCGCAGCTTGCCAACGACCGGGTCGCCAAGACTTCGGACGTCGTCAAGGAAGGCGACAAGGTGTGGGTCAAGCTGATGGGCTTCGACGAGCGCGGCAAGGTCCGCCTGTCGATGAAGGTCGTCGACCAGGCCACCGGCAAGGAAATCGTTCGCGACAAGAAGGCCGAGAGCGAAGAAAACGCCGCCTGAACTGGCTAACGGAAAAATCGAAGCGGGCGCGGCTCATGTCGCGCCCGTTTTCGTTTATGGAGCAAAGGCATGTCCGCTGAAGTGCTGAAGACGCTGTTCCATCCATTCGAGGCCGAGGCGGTCGCCTTGCCGCGAAAGGGCGAGCGCATGCTTTTTCTCGGGGCCGAATCCGGCTTGCGGACACCGCGGGACTTCGACGCCGAGCTGCACGTGGTGCAAGGCTTCCGGCCGCATTTTCGCGCGCTGCAAGCTGCGGGCTTCACTGTCACCCCGCAAACGCAAGGCGATGGCTTTGACGCCGCGCTGGTGCTCGCGGGCCGCCATCGCGGCCAGAACGAGCTGCGCATCGCGGATGCGCTGGAGCGCGTCGCCGAGGGCGGATTAATCGTCATTGCCGGCGGCAAGGATGATGGCATCGCCAGCCTGCGCAAGCGCATGGACGAGCTTGTGCCGCTCGAAGGCCATCTGCCCAAATATCACGGCATCGCCTTCTGGCTTCGCCGGCCGGCCGGGACGGACGCGTCGACAGCGCTGCGTGCCGCCAATCCCGCCGGGCTGGTCGACGGCCGCTTCAGCACGGCGCCCGGCATGTTTTCCTTCGATCGTGTCGATGCCGGTTCGAAGTTGCTGGCGGACCATCTTCCGGCCGACCTGCGCGGCCATGTCGCCGATTTCTGCGCCGGCTGGGGCTATCTGGCGGCGGAGATGGAAGCGCGTTCGCCCGGCATCTCGGCACTTGATCTCTATGAGGCGGATTTCGCTTCTCTCGAAGCCGCCAAAGCCAATCTTGCCACGGCCAGCCAGTCGGTTGCGAAAGGTTTCTTCTGGACGGACCTGCAGGGGGAGCCGGTCGAGCGTCGCTACGACGCGGTCGTCATGAACCCGCCTTTTCATCGCAGCCGCGCGGCCGAACCGGAGATCGGCGCCGGCCTGATCCGGGCAGCGGCAAAGGCGCTGAAGCCGGGAGCGCGGCTGTACATGGTGGCGAACCGCCAGCTGCCCTACGAGCCGGCACTGGCCGCCGCCTTCTCCAGCCATGCCGAGCTCGCCCGTGACGGCATGTTCAAGGTTCTTTCCGCGCGTCGCTGACACGCAACGGCGTGACACTCAGTGCAGATTGGCCACGCGCCTCGAATCCTCGATGACATGTCCCTCGCCGGCCATGACCGCAAGCGGCGCCGGCCGGCCGAACAGATAACCTTGCACCACCTCGCAACCGGCTGCCCTGAGCAGTGTCGCCTGGTCCTCTGTCTCGACACCCTCGGCAATAATACTGACGCCGAGTGCTCGCGAGAGGCCGACAATGGTCGATACGACGGCGCCGGAGCTCGAATCCGTATCGATGCGGCTGACGAAGGAGCGGTCGATCTTCAGCTTGCCGAATGAAAAATCGATCAGGTAGCTGAGATTGGAATAGCCGGTGCCGAAATCGTCGACGGCAACCGAGATGCCCATATCGGCAAGCTCTTTCAGGATGGCGGCGGCGCGGTCGCGGTCCTGCATCATGGCCGTCTCGGTGACTTCCAGCTCCAGCCGCGAGGGCTTGATGCCGGTGGTCCGCATCGTGTCGCGCACGAGGCCGATGAAGTCCTTGGTCATGAACTGGACCGGCGAGATGTTGACGGCGACGAAGCAGTCGTCGGGTAAATGGCGGGCGTCGCTGCATGCCTTGCGCAGAACCCATTCGCCGATCGGATTGATCATGCCGGTTTCCTCGGCGATCTGGATGAACTCCAGAGGTGGGATCATGCCGCGTTCTGGATGGTTCCAGCGGATCAGCGCTTCATAGCCGACGATGCGGCCGCTCGGCAGGTCCAGCTGCGGCTGATAGTGAAGGTCGAAATCACCGCGCTCGAATGCGATGTGCAGCTCGGATTCGACCCATTGGCGATGATCGGCGACCCGACCCATCTCGGTATCGAAGACCGACCAGTTGCCGACTCCCCTGGCGCGCGCATTTTGCAGCGCCAAGTTGGAGCGGCGCAGGATGAGGACCGGGTCGACGCCGTCCTTGGGCATCGCCACGATGCCCACCGACAGGCTCACCGATTGCTGGTGGCTGCTGAGCTCATAGGGCTCCATCATCTCGTCGATGAGCCTCTCCACCATAGCTTCCATCGTTCCCTGAATCTGATGATCGGGAAGCAGCACCGCGAACTCGCCGGCGCCGATGCGCCCGATCTGCACGCGCTCGGGCACGCAGGCCTGCAGCCGCTTGGTGAAGGCGCGGATCAGTTCGTCGCCCTGGCTGTAGCCGATCGCGTCGTTGATCTGCTTGAACCGGTCGATGTCGATGTCGATGAGGAACATCGGGGCCCCGGTGCGGCTCGTCGCGCAGGCTGCCTCGGCGATCTTGCCGACCATCGCCGGACGCGCCAGCAATCCGGTCAGCTTGTCGAACTGGGTTTCGTTGAAGACGAAATCAGCCGATTCGTCGACGCCGGCGAAGAAAGACATCGCGGCTCCCGCCGCCGCCAATGCGCAAAGGGCAGCCATGATCGCCACCATCACGTCCGCCGGCATGCCGGCAAAGCCGTCGCCAAGCGCGTGCTTCAGCCCCCAGATGCCGAGAATGAAACTGCCAATGCCCGAACTGGCTATGGTGATCAGCCGGAACACCGGTGTGCGGTTCGGGTTGCTGACGGCAGGCATTGAAAGTCCCCAAATTGCGGGACTCTATAGCCGATAGGCCCTTAAAATGAGTTTCCGCGAATGCATCCAATTTTATTGGAAGGGAATTATTTCTTCGCAGGAGAAAAGACTATTTCGCGTAATGGCCTATTCGCTCGCGCGATCCGTCTGCTTCAGCTCCTCGAGCGTCGGCATGGAAACGATATGATAGCCGGAATCGACATAGTGGATTTCGCCGGTGACGCCGGAAGCGAGGTCGGACAGGAGATAGAGTGCCGAGCCGCCGACCTCGTCGATGGTCACGGTGCGGCGCAGCGGAGAATTGCGCTGCTGGTAGGAGAACATGTGGCGCGCATCGGAAATCCCGGCGCCGGCAAGCGTTCGCACCGGTCCGGCCGATATGCCGTTCACCCTGATGCCGCGCGGGCCGTAATCGTTGGCGAGATAGCGCACGCTGGCCTCGAGGCCGGCCTTGGCGACGCCCATGACGTTATAGTTCGGCATGACGCGCACCGAACCGGCATAGGTCAGGGTGATCATCGATCCGCCATCCTGCATCAGGGCCGCGGCGTGGCGCGCGACCTCGGTGAAGGAATAGCAGGAGATGACCATTGTGCGGATGAAATTGTCGCGGCTGGTGTCGGCGTAGAGGCCCTTGAGCTCATTCTTGTCTGAAAAGCCGATGGCATGGACCACGAAGTCGAGCCCGCCCCAGGCCTTGCCCAAGGTCTCGAAGGTGGCGTGGACCGAGGCGCTGTCCTCGACATCGCAGGGAACCACCAGCGCCGCGCCGAGCTTGTCGGCAAGCGGCTTGACCCGGCGGCCGAAGGCGTCACCCTGGTAGGTGAAGGCAAGTTCGGCCCCATGTTCGGACAGTTTCCGGGCTATGCCCCAGGCGATCGAATGATCGTTGGCGACGCCCATGACAAGCCCGCGCTTGCCCTTCATCAATCCGTCCATGATCGCCAATCCTCGTGGAAAAAACGTGGCCTTATGCGGAATAGCGCTGGAAAACCAGCGTTGCGTTGGTGCCACCAAAGCCGAAGGAATTGGACAAAACGGTGTCGATCCTGGCGTTGTCGATGCGCTTTCGCACCACCGGCATGCCCTCGAATTCGGGGTCGAGAGTCTCGATATGGGCGCTTTCGCCGATGAAACCGCCTTGCATCATCAGGATCGAATAGATGGATTCCTGCACGCCGGCCGCGCCCAGCGAATGGCCCGTCAGCGATTTGGTCGAGGTGATGAAGGGCATCTTCTCGCCGAACACCTCGCGGATCGCGCCCATTTCGCGGGAATCCCCCACCGGCGTCGAGGTCCCATGGGTGTTGATGTAGTCGACCGGGGTGGTGACGGTCGCCAGCGCCTGCCGCATGCAGCGGACCGCGCCTTCGCCCGAGGGCGCAACCATGTCGAAGCCGTCCGAGGTGGCGCCGTAGCCGACGATCTCTGCATAGATCTTGGCGCCGCGCGCCTTGGCATGCTCCAGTTCCTCGAGCACCAGCACGCCGGCGCCGCCGGCGATGACGAAGCCGTCGCGATCGACGTCATAGGCGCGGGAAGCGGCAGATGCCCTGTCATTGTACTTCGACGACATGGCGCCCATGGCATCGAACAGGTCCGACATCGTCCAGTCGAGATCTTCGTGGCCGCCGGCGAACACCATGTCCTGCTTGCCCCACTGGATCAGTTCGTAGCCATTGCCGATGCAATGCGCCGAGGTCGAACAGGCCGACGAGATCGAATAGTTGACGCCGTGAATCTTGAACCAGGTGGCCAGCGTCGCCGACGCGGTCGACGACATCGCCTTCGGCACCGCGAATGGGCCGATGCGCTTGGGGCTGCCATTCTTGAGCGTGGTTTCGGCCGCCTCGACGATGGTGCGGGTGGAAGGCCCGCCCGAGCCCATGACGATGCCGGTGCGCTCATTGGTGATGTCGCTCTCGCCAAGGCCGGCATCGGCGATCGCCTGGTCCATGGCGACATGGTTCCAGGCCGCTCCCTGGCTCAGGAAGCGCATCGCGCGGCGATCGATCATGGCGCTGGGATCGAGCGTCGGCGCGCCCCAGACCTGACAGCGGAAGCCGTGCTCGGCGAAGGAGTCGGAGAAGCTGATGCCGGATTTGGCGTCATGCAGCGAGGCTTGCACCTCGTTGGCATTGTTGCCGATCGACGACACGATGCCGAGGCCTGTGACTACGACACGTCTCATTCGCAACTCCTTCCAGGAATGCTGGCCACGAAGTCGGCCAGGGCGACGGTCAAGCGACCGCCGACTGCTTGGACAGACCGACTTTCAGGTCCGTTGCCGCGTATATGGGTTCGCCGTCCGCCTTTAGCCAACCATCGGCGATGCCCAGCACCAGCCGGCCACGCATCACACGTTTGAATTCCACGCCATACTCGACCTTTTTAACCGAGGGCGTGACCATTCCCTTGAACTTGACCTCGCCGGTCGACAGCGCCATGCCTTTGCCGGGTTCGCCCAGCCAGCCGAGATAGAAACCCGTCAGCTGCCACAGGGCATCGAGGCCCAGGCATCCAGGCATGATGGGATTGCCGATGAAATGGCAGGCAAAGAACCACAGGTCCGGCTTGATGTCGAATTCGGCGCGGATGAAGCCCTTGTCGAAAGCCCCGCCCGTTTCGCTGATCTCGGTGATGCGGTCAAACATCAGCATCGGCGGGTAAGGCAACTGGGCATTGCCCGGTCCGAACAGCTCGCCGCGGGCGCAGGCCAGCAATTCTTCGTAGTCGTAGCTGGATTTCGAACCCGCCATCAATCTCGTTCCCATATGTCCCGGGCGCTGGCGCGCCCTTGTCGTTGGTGTCCTAACACAATCTGTTTCGGGCCGGAAACCGGCGTTTGCGCTTAACCCGCCAGTCTTGCCGGGTCAATGCGCGCTATTGATCGCATCCGGACGACAGAATATATGTCGAAAGGGGTCCGGTTTCGGCAGACATCCATTTTTTTGCCATTCTGGACGTGTCTTGAGGCGGAACTGTGAGCTTGGACGACCAGATGGACCGGGGCTGCCGGAAGGAAAATGTCGCTGTGGACAAGCGGGTTCGTGAAGCCGGCCTGAGGCCGACACGGCAGCGCATTGCGCTTGCCGACCTGCTTTTCGCCAAGGGCGACCGCCATCTGTCGGCCGAGGAACTGCACGAGGAGGCCGTCGCCGCCGGCGTGCCGGTGTCGCTGGCCACCGTCTACAACGCCCTTCACCAATTCACCCAGGCGGGACTCCTGCGCATTCTGGCTGTCGAGGGCGCCAAAACCTATTTCGACACCAACACCTCCGATCATCACCATTTCTATATCGAAGGCGAAAACCGGATTTTCGACATCGCCAATGGTCCGGTCACTGTCACCAACCTACCGGAACCACCCGAGGGGATGGAGATCGCCAATGTCGACATCGTGGTGAGACTGCGCCCCAAACGCGCCGAATGACCGAGGGCCAAGCACGTACGCACGGCCGGGCACGTATGAACGGCCGGGCACGTATGAACGGCCAGGCACGTATGAACGGCCAGGAATGAAACCCCTCGATCTGGCTATCCGGCTGGAATGGGCCGCTGTCGCGGTGTCCGCTATCGTCTTTTATGCACTCGCCGGTGCGTCCTGGTGGTTGTTCGCCTTGTTGATCCTGGCGCCTGATCTGTCCATGTTCGGCTATCTGGCCGGGCCGCGCGTCGGCACCGCCTGCTACAATGCCTTCCACATCTTGGTCCCACCGGTGTTTTTGGTGCTTGCCGGCAGCCTGTTCGGCAATGCAGCCGCTATAGCGGTTGCATTGATCTGGATCGCCCACATCGCTATCGATCGCGCGCTGGGTTACGGCTTGAAGCTGTCGAGCAGCTTTCAGGATACCCATCTCGGCCGCATCGGCCGCTAAACGGTCCGGCCTGCGGTTCAAACGAGTCGCGGCAAGGCCAAAAATCAGTCCTTGACCCGTTCGCCGGGATAGGCGCCCCAGACGACGGATTGGGCGAGCCAGCCGGTGTGGCCATCGAGCGTCATTTCGCACCACTGGCCGTCGCAGGATTTGATCGTGCCCATGACGCCCGGCTCGACGATCGCCACCACGCTGGCGTCCTTTTCGGGGCTCCTGAGGAGATTGATCTGGGCGCCCTTGCCGCGCTGCCACGGCGCCACGATCGCCGTGCGCCGGCCCGAAAGCAGCGACTGGTTGATCCAACCTTCCGAACCGTCGGCGTCGCGCACGCGGCGCCATGTGTCGAATTCCTGGATGATCTCCATCGGCAGGCCTGCCTTCAGATACATCCAGTCGACCGAGTAGTTGGCGCCCGGCCCGACACGCGAATTGACGCGGCCGGATTTCAGGCTGACGAATCGTGGCAGCGGCAGGCCGCTCGGCCCGAGCGTGACGACGCTCTGGGCGGGGGCTGCTGCACCTTGCGCGCACAGTTGGGGTGAATAGAGCAGAGCGCCGAGAAATGCTGCGCTGAGGGTCAGGCGAAGCGACGCGAAACCAGACACTTTCGTTCCTTTCGGCGCTGGCCTGCCGGCCCCGGCGCCCCTTTTTCTTTGTCTTCGGCGGCACCGCTTGGTACATGGGTAAATCGGCTACCGCGACCGGCTTCCAGTTTCGCCGGTCTTGGTTAAAGAGGTCTCAACGAGGGAAACAATGGCAGGCAAAAAGAAGCCTCTCGTGGTCATCACGCGAAAACTGCCCGACCCTGTCGAGACCCGCATGCGCGAGCTGTTCGACGCAAGGCTGAACGTCGAGGACAGGCCGATGACGCAACCGGAACTGGTCGCGGCGGTCAAGGAGGCCGACGTGCTGGTGCCGACGGTGACCGACCGCATCGACGCGGCATTGATCGCCCAGGCCGGCGAAAACCTCAAGCTGATCGCCAATTTCGGCAATGGCGTCGACAAGATCGACGTGGCGGCCGCGGCCAAGAAAGGCATCACCGTAACCAACACGCCCAACGTGCTGACCGAGGATACGGCCGACATGACGATGGCGCTGATGCTGGCGGTGCCGCGCCGGCTGGCGGAGGGCGCCAATGTACTCACCGGCGACAAGAAATGGGCCGGCTGGTCGCCGACATGGATGCTTGGCCGGCGCATCTGGGGCAAACGGCTCGGCATTGTCGGCATGGGGCGTATCGGCACCGCCGTTGCCAGGCGTGCCAAGGCTTTCGGCCTCTCCATCCACTATCACAACCGCCATCGCGTGCTGCAGGCGGTCGAGGACGGGCTGGAGGCGACCTATTGGGAAAGCCTCGATCAGATGCTGGCCCGCATGGACATCATCTCGGTCAACTGCCCCTCGACGCCGGCGACCTTCCATCTGCTTTCGGCGCGGCGGCTGGCGCTGCTCCAGCCCACCGCCTATATCGTCAACACCGCGCGCGGTGACATCATCGACGAGGAGGCGCTGGTCAAGCTGATTCAGGATGGCAGGATCGCTGGCGCCGGACTCGACGTCTACGAGCACGAGCCCGCATTGAACGGAAAACTGCTCAAGCTCGCGACCAAGGGCAAGGTCGTGCTTTTGCCGCATATGGGGTCGGCGACGCTCGAGGGCCGCATCGACATGGGCGAGAAGGTGATCATCAACATCCGCGCCTTCGTCGACGGCCACCGCCCGCCGGATCGCGTGCTGCCGCTCAGGACCTGAGCGGCTTCGCAACATAATGTAAGTGGAAACTTACGAAACAGTCTTGCGCATGGTGACCGAAGTCGGTCGCGCATAACCTTCATGCGCCGTTCTCACGGTCTCGCGAAAACCGAGCCGGGCAAAGGCTGCCTGGTTCCCAGCCAGCTCGATTCGCGTCTGCAGCTCGATTGCGGCCTTGCCGCGGCTGCGGGCAAAATCCTGGACGGCTTGCATCAACAACCTGCCGATGCCCTGGCCCTGACAGTCCGGCGTGACGGCGAGCTTGCCGACATAGAGGTGGTCGGTTCGTTCCAGGGCGAAGATGCAGCCGACGATCCTGTTGCCGCTGAGCGCCAGCATGCCGGTCTCGCGGCGGGCTTTGTCGCGCAAGGTTTCCGCGGTGAGCAGGTGCGCCGAGGACGGCGGGTCGATGATGCCGTCCATGAAGGCGAATGCGCGCAGGATCAGGGCGAGCACTTCGTTCCAGCGGTCGAAATCGGCCGGAATCCGGGTGATGGCGATATCGGCAGTGCGCGTCAACGTCAGTTTCGTCTCTTGTAGCGGATGGTCTCGAAACGCGCGGCCAGCGCGTCATAGAGCAGCAGTCGTCCGATCAGCGGCTCGCCAATGCCGGTGATCAGCTTGATGGCTTCCATCGCCTGCAACGTGCCAATCACCCCAGTCAGCACGCCAAGCACCCCGGCCTCGGCACAGGACGGCACCAGACCCGGCGGTGGGGCCTCCGGGAAGAGGTCGCGGTAGCCGGGGTTGGAGGTGCCGTCCCTATCGGCTTGGAACGGCATCAGCACGGTCACGGAGCCATCGAAACGGCCCACGGCGGCGTGCACCAGCGGCTTTCCCTCCGCCGCGCAGGCATCGGCCACGACATAGCGCGTCTCGAAATTGTCGGACCCGTCGACGACCACGTCGTAACGGGCGACGAGGGCTTGGGCATTGTCCGCGGTCAGGCGCAATGTGTGGATTTCGACAGCGGTGTTGGGATTGATGCGGGCGATTGCCGCCTTGGCGCTGTGGGTTTTCAGCATGCCGACAGTGTCCGTGCCGTGAATCACCTGCCGCTGCAGGTTGGAGAGCGAAACCGTGTCGTCGTCGATCACGCCGAGCGTGCCGACGCCGGCTGCGGCAAGATATTCAAGCACTGGTGCGCCCAATCCGCCGGCGCCGATGACCAGCACCCGCGCGCGCTTCAGGCGCTGCTGGCCGGCGCCGCCAATTTCGGGCAGCACGATGTGGCGGGCATAGCGTTCGAGTTCTTCGTCGGTGAGGGCGGTGGCGATCATGGCTCGACCATATAGCGGGAGAAAAACCTTGTCAGGTGCTCACACAGCCATCGGCGCGACCGTGCCGTGATCCACGATCAGGAACTGCGCCCGGCCCGCCAGGCTGGAAAACAGCGCAGCATCGGTTCCCGTCATGAAAGCCTGGCAGTTCAATTCCTCCAGGATCGAGAACAGCGCCGCACGCCGGCCACCATCGAGATGTGCCGCGATCTCGTCGAGCAGCAGGATTGGCGTCAAGCCGGACATCTCGCCGGTCAATCTGGCATGCGACAAGACAATGCCGACAAGCAAGGCTTTCTGTTCGCCGGTCGAACACAGCGCCGCCGGCATCGCCTTGGGTCGGTGCCGGACCACGAGATCGGAGCGGTGCGGGCCCTCGAGCGTGCGCCCGGCGGCGCGGTCGCGGTCGCGGCCCCCGGCGAGCGTGCGGCGGAACCGCTCCTCGACGTCGACAGCCGGCATGGTGGCGATCTCGGCTTCCAGATCGCCCGACAGGCCGATATCGGCCTGCGGAAACGGGCCGCTGTCGGGCAGCCTGTCGATCATGGCGGCCAGAAGGCGCACCATTTCGGCGCGCGCCGCGGCGATCGCCACGCCCGTCTCGGCCATCTGCATCTCGATCGCCTCGAACCAGCTCAAATCCCGCGAACCTTCCGTCAGCAACCGGTTCCGGCCGCGCATCGCCTTTTCATAGTCGAGGGCGCGCTGTCCGTGGCCTGGATCGATCGCCAGCACCAGCCGGTCGAGAAAGCGCCGGCGGTCCGCGGCCGGTCCGGTGAACAGAGCATCCATGGCCGGCGTCAGCCACACGACGCGCAGCCATTCCAGCATGTCCTCGGCGGATCGCGCCGTGGCGCCGTTGATGCGCACCCGTCTGCCGCCCTCGCCAAGACTGTCGCCACCCGAAATGCCCGTCCCTATCTCGACTTGGCCGTCAGGTCCGTCGAGCCGTGCGTGCAGCGCAAAGCCGCCGTCACCGCCCTCACGCGCGACGTCCGCGTAAGGCGACCGGCGCAGGCCGCGGCCCGGCGTCAACAGGGAAATCGCTTCCAGCAGATTGGTTTTGCCAGCGCCATTGTCACCGGAAAACACCACCGCGCCCGGCTCAAGCTCGACCGACAGCGCCGCATAGTTGCGGAAATTGGTAAGTGTAAGCTTACTTATATGGGTTTGTGCCGGCAACCGCTACTGCTCTACACCCGCATCGGCATCAGCACATAAAGCGCGGTTTCATCGGCCATGTCGTGGATCAGCGTTGGCGAACCGGCGTCGGCCAACATGAACCGGGCCTCTGAACCGGTCAATTGTGCGGCAACGTCGAGCAGGTACTTGGCGTTGAAGCCGATCTCGATCGGGTCGGCTGAATAGTCGGCGGCCAACTCCTCGGTGGCGCTGCCCGAATCCGGATTGTTGACCGCAAGCGTCACCTGGCCCTCACTGATCGAAAGCTTCACCGCGCGCCCGCGTTCGGAGGAGATGGTCGAGACGCGGTCGACGGCGGCCGCGAAGCTCTGGCGGTCGATGATCAGCTTCTTGTCGTTGCCGGTGGGAATGACCCGCTGATAATCGGGGAAGGTGCCGTCGATCAGCTTGGAAGTCAGGATGACGCTGCCGATGGTGAAGCGGATCTTGGTGTCCGACAGTTCGGTGGTGACCGCCACGTCGGGATCATCGACCAGCTTCTGCAATTCGCTGACCGTCTTGCGCGGTATGATGATGCCCGGCATGCCTTCGGAACCCGCCGGCGCATCGATCTCGGCGCGCGCCAGGCGATGGCCGTCGGTCGCCACCGAGCGCAGCTTCAGCTTGCCGCCGACCTCATGTGTGTGAAGATAGATGCCGTTGAGATAATAGCGCGTCTCCTCGGTGGAGATGGCGAACTGGGTCTTCTCGATCAGCCCCTTGAGCGCGACCGAGTCGAGCCGGAAGATATGCGAGAAGGATCCGGCCGAAAGCTCGGGGAAGTCCGATTGCGGCAGGCATTGCAGGCGGAAGCTCGAGCGGCCGGAGGTCACCGTCATGGCGTTGCCGTCCTCGTCCGTCTTCAGCATCACCTCGGCACCGTCGGAAAGCTTGCGCACGATGTCGTAGAGCAGATGCGCCGGAACCGTCGTCGCGCCACCCCGCTCGACCTTGGCCGGCGTCGCTTCCGTCACCTCCAGGTCGAGGTCGGTGGCCTTCATTTCCAGGCTGGCGCCTTCGGCGCTGAGCAGCACGTTGGACAGGATCGGTATGGTGTTGCGCCGTTCGACCACGCGGTGGACGTGGTTGAGCGACTTCAGGAGATTTGACCGTTCCAGGATAACACGCATGACGAACCAGGCTCGCTTGAATGAATGAGCGGGTCTCCGGCTGGCGGCGTCCCGCGAAAGGTCTGAACAGGCTTCAGAATCTGCGTAAACTGACAGGAAAAAACCAGCAAACGCAAGCCCGCGCGACCGGTTCGGGCCGGCTACGCGGGCTTTCTGGGGATAAAGGCGGCGAAGCACGCCGCCAGGCGTTTTCGAACGGCTCAGGCCTGGTCGTTGATCAACCGTCTCAACAGTTCCAGTTCCTGCGCCAGCGTGTTGTCGCCGCCGGAAAGATCCTCGATCTTGCGCACTGCGTGCAGCACCGTTGTGTGGTCGCGGCCGCCGAAGCGCCGCCCGATCTCGGGCAGCGAGCGCGGCGTCATCACCTTGGACAGATACATGGCGACCTGCCTCGGCTTGACGATGGTGCGCGTGCGCCTGTTGGACAGCAACTCGGTCTTCGACACATTGTAGTGCCGCGCGACGATGCGCTGAATATCCTCGATACGGACCCGCTTCGGCTCGCCGGTGCGGTAGATATGGCCGAGGATCTCGTCGATGCGATCGATGGTGATCTGCGGCTCGAACGACTGGCGGAACAGGAGTTGATTGAAGGCGCCTTCCAGTTCGCGGCCGCTGCCGGTCACCGTGCGGGCGACGTGATTGAGGATCTCGTCGGAGATGTCGAGGGAAGCGTCGTCGTGCCTGGCGGTGGCGAGGCGCAGCTTGAGCATGCCCAGGCGCATGGCGAAATCGGGGGCCGACATTTCGAGCGCGACGCCGCCATTGAGGCGCGAGCGGACCCGCGGTTCGAGGGATTCCAGTTCCGACGGGGGCCGGTCGGCGGCGACGACGACCTGCTTGGCGCTGTCGAGCAGCATGTTGATCAGATGGCAGAATTCGTGCTGGATCGACTTGCCCTGCAGGAATTGCATGTCGTCGATGATGAGCAGGTCGATATCGCGAAGCTGTTCCTTGAGCGTCAAGGCATTGTTGTCGCGGATCGCGGTGGCGAAGCGCCACATGAAATATTCCGCCGTCAGGTAGACGACGCGCGATTTCGGGTTCTGCTTCAGCGATTCCGCGGCGATAGCCTGCAACAAATGGGTCTTGCCGAGGCCGACCGTCGCATGAAGGAAGAGCGGGTTGAAGCGCACCGCGCTCGACTGCGATTCCGCCACGGCCTTGGCCGCGGCGAAGGCCACCCGGTTCGACGGCCCTTCGATGAAAGAGGCGAACGTGTAACGCGGATCGAGCGGCGATCCTAGCACATTGTGGCGGAACTCGCTCTCGGCCGGCATGCCCGGGCGCGGCGCCGGAGCCCGCTCCAGCCTGCCGGGGCTTACGGTGCCGGCGGCCAGCGCCGTCTGCGTTTGTCGCGTCATCTTGCGCGCCGGCGCCAATTCCGGTTCGGCATGGCTGCGCCCCTGGCGGGTGGCTGTGCGCACGATGATCTCGATCTTGAGGATCTCGGGATCCTCGTGCTTCCAAAGCTCGCAGATAAGGTCGAGATAATGGCCGTTGATCCACGAGCGCAGGAAGGCAGTGGGCACCGAAATGCGAACGATGCCCTTTGAAGCCTCCGCGACCTTCATGCGCCCGAACCAGCTCGAATAGACTTCGGTTCCCAACCGCGCCTTCAACTGGGCCTTGACCCGGTCGAACTTCTGTTCCGCGTCGCTGGAAGCCGCCATCTCATCAGCTCCGATCAGATTTCCTGAAAATGGGATGTCATTGGTAAGCTCCCTTTCGACGCCGCTCTGCATGATCGAGTTCCTTGTCTCTGTACCTGTTTTTCCGCCGGGGATGCGCCTCCTGCATCCGTGTTCCAGCGACTGCGCTTTGCTGCGACGCCCGCTGCCGCCGCCGGCAGATGAACGTCGCCCATTATCCAGGGAACCGGTGCCGGCCCATGGAAGCCAGTCCGTGTTGGGTATGTCAGAACAATGCAACACCGTCCGGCGAAAATCGCCGGCGCTGTCGACCTGCCATGTATAGTTACGCCAGTCCCCTACCGTATCGAAAAAGAGCAAACCAAACCTGTCCGCGGACTTGATCCGCGCCACAAACCCCGCCAATTTAAGCTGGCCCATTCAGGCTGGGTCAGGGCCACCCGGCCCATCCCTTTCGATGGACCGACATTACCGAAATCGCTGTGGATAGGGCAAGGCCACGTCTAACGGATTTTTAAGGAATCTGGTTAGGTCCGGCGCGCCGAAGCGCCATGCGGCAGCACTATAGTTTGACAAAGCCATTGTGATTCAAACCCTTTTCCGGCGAATATGAAAAAGCCGGGCTGGCGCGAAATTTTGTGAAATAAATCGCTTGACAGCCAGTTGTTCTCCTGGCGCTTCGCCGCGCTGTGGACAACGTGTGGATGACTATCTGTAACTAGCTGGGAAATATTGATTATTTCTGCGGAGGGAGAATTTTTTAGCCGACACTTTTCAAGTATCTGGACCATCAGCCGACACGCATATGCCGGCAAAGCATTTCGGACCGCAAACTCCGCTTTCGACGCCGTTTCCGAGTATTCTTTTTAAGTGCTTGCCGGCAAACGAAAAAACCCGGCACTATCGGCCGGGTTCTCAGAAGATCAGTCCGGAAAGGGACGTCAGGCCGACAGCACCTTGAGGCGCTGGGCCAGCCGCGAAACCTTGCGGGCCGCGGTGTTCTTGTGGATCACGCCCTTTGTCGCGGCGCGCATCAATTCCGGCTCAGCGGCCTTGAAAGCCGCCTGCGCGGCGGCCTTGTCGCCGGAGGCGAGCGCCTCCTCGACCTGGCGCACATAAGTGCGGACGCGCGAGCGGCGGTTTTTGTTGATCGCCGCGCGGCGGACGATCTTGCGCGTTGCCTTTTTGGCCGAGGATGTATTGGCCATGATGCCTCTCTTCTGATCTGGTCGGCGCATGCGGCATGCCGCAGGGCACAAAAAACAAACGGGCAGCCACAGGGCCGCCTCGGTTGGTGCGGCTTATAGTTCAGCTTTCCCGGCGCGTCAACGCTGGCTGGCGTTCTTTTTGGCTGTCGTCGCGCCGGAGCATTTTTTTAGCCACGCCGAAGCACTTGGCCCCCGGAGGTGCGCTGTCAGCGATTGGTGAAATTCGGCTTGCGCTTCTCGGCGAAGGCCGCCATGCCTTCCTTCTGGTCGTCGAGCGCAAACAGCGAATGGAACAGTCGACGTTCGAACCGCAGCCCCTCAGCGAGCGTCGTTTCATAGGTTCGGTTGACGGCTTCCTTTGCCATCATCACCGACGGCAGCGAAAAATCGGCGATCTTGGCCGCCGCCTTGACGGCCTCCTCGACAAGCTCGCCGGCAGGCACGACGCGCGAGACCAGGCCGGAACGCTCGGCCTCCGCGGCATCCATCATCCGCCCGGTCAGGCACATGTCCATCGCCTTCGACTTGCCGACGAACCGGGTCAGGCGTTGTGAGCCGCCCATGCCGGGAATGACGCCGAGCGTGATTTCGGGCTGGCCGAATTTTGCCGTGTCGGCGGCGATGATGAAGTCGCACATCATCGCCAGTTCGCAGCCGCCGCCCAGCGCATAGCCGGCCACCGCCGCGATGATCGGCTTGCGCGCCCGGGTCAACTCTTCCCAGCCGACGAAAAAGTCCTTGATGTAGGCATCGACGTAGGAAATCGACTGCATTTCCTTGATGTCGGCGCCTGCGGCGAAGGCCTTCTCGGAACCGGTGACGACCATCGCGCCGATGCCGTCATCTGCCCCGAACACGTTTACCGCGGCCACCAATTCCGCCATGACCTGGGAATTCAGCGCATTGAGCGCCTTCGGCCGGTTCAAGGTGATCAGCCCGACCTTGCCCCTGGTTTCAACGACGATCGTTTCATAGGCCATGGCTTCGGCTCCTCTTCCAGGCAATTGAAGATCGATCTAGCTCACCGCTGACAGGTCCGGCAATAGAAGGTCGAGCGGCCGCTCTGCGTGATGCGCTCGATATGGCCGCCGCAGCCAGGCTTGGAGCAGGATTCGCCCTCCCGGTCATACACCGCGAAGGAGTGCTGGAAATAGCCCAGCGAACCGTCGGTCTGCATGTAGTCGCGCAGCGACGATCCGCCGGCCGCAATGGCATCTGCGATGACCGAGCGGACCGCCACGGCAAGCCCCCGGCTTTGCTCACCCGCTTTCTTGCCGGCTTTGGCTATCGTGCCCGCCTCGCGCAGCGGCGACAGCCCGGCGCGCCATAGCGCCTCCGAGACATAGATGTTGCCGAGCCCGGCTATCAATCTCTGGTCGAGAAGAGCGGCCTTCAGCGGCGATTTCCGGCCCTTCAGCAGTGAGGCCAGCAGCACTCCGTCAAGCGCATTGCCGGTGGGTTCGACGCCGAGCCCCGCCAGCATCGGATGGGTGTCCGGCGGCCCTTCGCAAAACAGCATGAAGCCGAAGCGACGCGGATCGTTGAAAACCACGCGCGAGCGGGTGCCGTCCCGAGAGGCGACGTCGAAGATGACATGGTCGTGCGTCGAACTCTTCGACCGCTCGTGATGGAACACGCCGGGCATTTCGGCAGCGTCGGCCGTCTCGATGCGAAACGAGCCCGACATGCCGAGATGGCAGATCAGGGCGGGACCGCCTTCGAGATCCATCGTCAGATATTTGGCTCGGCGTCCGAGCGCCGTGATCGTCTTGCCGGTCAGCCGCTCGGCGAATTTTTCGGGGAATGGAAAACGCAGGTCCGGCCGGCGTGCCTCGGCGCGGATGATGCGGGCACCCTCCAGAACCGGCTCCAGCCCGCGCCGGACCGTCTCGACCTCGGGCAATTCAGGCATGGCCGCCCATATCCGGGTAAAAGGAAGTGCCGTAGCGGCCGTGCGCCAACCCGAGATGTTCGGCCACGGTTTCACCAATGTCGCAGAATGTCGTTCTCAGCCCGATGTCGCCGCCCGTCAGACCTGGTCCGATGCCGATCACCGGAATGCGTTCGCGTGTGTGGTCGGTGCCGCGCCAGGTCGGGTCGTTGCCATGGTCGGCCGTCAGGATCAGCAGATCGCCCTGTCGCAATCTCGCGAATGCTTCCGGCAGTCGCCGGTCGAAGGCCTCGAGCCCGGCGGCATAACCTGCAACATCGCGGCGATGGCCGAACTCGGTGTCGAAATCGACGAAATTGGCGAAGACGAGATCGCCGTCGCGGGCCGCATCCATTGCATCAAGCGCCTGGTCGAACATGGCCATGTTGCCCGCGGCCTTGCGCACTTCCGAAATCCCCCGATGGGCAAAGATGTCGCCGATCTTGCCGACGGCGATGACGCGGCTGCCACGCGCCGTCAGCCGGTCGAGCAATGTCGGCTCGGGTGGCGGCACGGCGTAGTCGTGTCGATTGTAGGTCCGCTCGAAAGTGGCTGCCGTCTCGCCGACGAACGGTCGCGCGATCACCCTTCCGATCCTCAACGGATCAACCAGGCGACGCACCACCTTGCAGAATTCGTAGAGCCGCTCCAGGCCGAAATGGACCTCGTGCGCGGCGACTTGCAGGACTGAGTCCACGGAGGTGTAGCAGATTGGCTTGCCCGTGCGGACGTGCTCCTCGCCGAACCGTTCGATGATCTCGGTACCAGGCGCATGGCAGTTGCCGAGAATGCCCGGCACCTTGCCTTCGCGGATGATGGCCTCGGTCAGTTCGGAGGGAAAGGCCGGGACCGTGTCGGGAAAGTAGCCCCAGTCGAAACGTACCGGCAGGCCTGCTATCTCCCAATGGCCGGATGGCGTGTCCTTGCCGCTCGAAACCTCCTGGGCGGCACCGTGGAAGGCATTGGCGACGAGATCCGTCCCGAAAGAGGCAAAGCCCAGCCCCGTCGCGGTCTCGGCAGCCTTGCCAAGTCCGAGCGACGCCATGTTGGGAACAAACAACGGTCCCTGGCGAAGTCCTTCACGATCGGCGCGGCCTTCCGCACAGGCCTCGGTGATATGGGCGAAGGTGTTGGCACCGGCATCGCCGTAGCGTTCGGCGTCGGCGGCGCCGCCTATGCCGAAGGAATCCAGGACGAAGAGGAAAGCACGCGCCATGAGAACATTGTTGCCGGTTTGAGCATCCAGACATAGGGTTCCACGGCGGCATTGGCAATTCGGAAACCAAACGGCAACCGCTCGGCGCGATAGTCCGGAACCAATTCACTGACGGATCGCAGGACCGGGTCTCCCATGAAAGCTGCCCTGAAGGCATGCGCCGCTCTCATGATCGCGCAAGGCGCGGTCTGGTCCGGCTCGGCGCGCGCCGACTGGCGTGACGATATCGGCACGTTTCGCATCGGCATCGTCGCCGAACCCGGCGCAGCCAACACCGTTCCAGGCCTGGCGCGGTTGACCGAGGCCTTTACCAACGCGCTGGGCATGAAGGTGGAGTTCGTCGTTGCCCGCGACTATGCCGCGCTGATCGATGCGCAGGCCAATGCCCGCATCGAATATGCCGTCTACTCGGCGACCGCCTACGCAACGGCGTCAAGACGCTGCGAGTGCGTCGAACCGCTCGTGGCTCCGGTCGATTCCGATGGCGCGGTCGGCATCCGCGCCGTGCTGCTGACGAAGGAAGGCAAGGTGCCCAGCCTGGCGGCGATGGAAACCCACCGGATCGCCATGCCGCCGGCGGACAGCATTGGTTCTCTTTTGCCATTGGCCGGACTGGCCGCCGAGCACGTCAAGATCGCAGAGGATGCATCGTTTCTGGTTCGCGCCGATTCCGCCTCGGCCGCGGAAGGAATGCTGGTCGATGGCCAGGCCGATGCCTTGTTCGGCTGGGCGACGGCGGCGGCCGACGGCGAGCCAAGACTATCGGGCACGCAGGCAAGGCTCGAAGCCGCCGGGCTTTCGGCGACCGCCCTTCAAGTCGTATGGACGTCGGGTTTGCTGAGATACGGTCCTCACGCGGTGCGTAGCGATCTCGACCCGGAAGCCAAGCGCCGGTTGGCGGTTTTCCTGACCAATCTCAAATCGACGACGCCCGACATCTACGACCTGCTGGAATCGAGGCATTCCGGCGGTTTCGCCACCGTGGTTCCCAAGGATTACGAGATGGCGCACGCCATCGTGCGTCTGGTGTCGGACGGTGGCGTGCGGCGATAGGGTCGTCAGCAGTCGCCGCAGGGGATCGTCAGGCTTCTGCGCGGACGCAGATAATAGGTCTCGCCCATCGATATGTTGTTGAAGACCGTCGTCAATCCGGCCGTCTGTGAGCTGTCTGCGGACCAGGTGATGATCGGTTTGTAACCAAGTTTGCTTTCGACACGAATGAGAAAGGTGCCTGCGACCCTGAGCGTTGCCGGAACCGTAGTGGTTGCGGGCAGGGCGGTGCCGATACTGTAAGCACCATTGACCACCTTGCGCGACCACACCACGTTCACCCTGGGCGGCGTGTCGGTTGTGACCTGTATTGCCGTGATGGTGATATCCGGCTTCGAGCGATTGTACGGCTGCAAGGTGGAGGTGCCGATCTTCATGATGGCATCCAGATCCGCCTTGACGATGGTCGGCTGCTGCGTGACCAGATCCGCGACCATGCTGCCGATGCGGCTGACCTTCTTGCTGGTCTCGATGGCCTGCGAAGCCTCCATGGTGATGAAATACATGATCAGCAGGATTGGCACGATGAGAGCGAACTCGACCGCCGCGATGCCACGGCGATCGCGTATGAAACCGACCCACTTCCCCCAGCGTCCTGCAATTTCTGGATGTGCCCCCGCACGCATCATGCCCGTCCCTTTTTCTTGGCTTTGCTTTCGCCGCGAACTCAGTTGTCGAATGGCTCGTTCTGCCAGGTCACCGATGCAAAATGCAGTGTCTTGTTACCGCCCATCGACTGAGCCAGAAGATCGGTCATGACGGGCCATTTGTAGAAGACCCGCAGCATGTTCTTCGATTCTGCCAGGCCCGGCGTGGTCGCGAAGGGCTGCGAGTTGGCGCCTTGCATCAAGATGATCTCGCCATTCTCGATCTTGAAGCTGGCCGTGGCCGCGTCGGCGAACGTGGTATATGCGCGAAGGTCCACGTCCAGCTGATTTGGGCAATCCTGCGAGACGATGATCTTCAGTTTGTCGCAGATCATGGTCTTCAACTTGTCCCCGGCGACGTCGGCCGGTCTCAACTGCCCGGTGCGCAATTTGCGCGCGATGTCGTCGGTGATGTTGGCCATAACTTCCTGGCCGGCAAATGAGATGCAGCTTTCCAGGATGGCGAAGACAAGAACCGCGAACGGCAATGCGAGCAGCGCGAATTCCAGTGCCGTACTGCCGCGGCGGTCGCCGGCGAAGCGTGCGAAAAGCCGTGCCCGTCTTGCCTTGCGGTCGCTTGTCGAGACGAATTCGATGCTCATGCTCTGATCCTGCCCATCCCCAGACGGTCTCGGCAGGTGTACTAGTGCAAACCAGTTGAAGTCCGGTTTGAATGATCGTTAAAGTCGCCGCGGGCGCCTTAACCACCCGCTAACCTGGACCGCGTGCCTACCGGCTGACGCTCATCTCGGCTTCTGAGGATTTTTCGGCTTCGCTCTTGTAGGAGCTTTCGCAATAGGGCGTGCAGGACATGGTCTGAACTTCAGCGCGCCGGTAGATGCGCACCGACGAGGCCGCCTGCCGCACGACGGTGATCTGTTCATCGATGATCGGGCTGCCATCCTGGTCGAGGACGACGAGGTTGGTGACGCCGAAGCCCTTGCCAGTCAGCACGATCGTCGAGGCGTCCTGCACGGACGCGTCGGCGATTGCCGGGTTGCCGACCACGATCGTGTCGGCGGGGCGCGACAGTTTGACGATCTTGGCCTGGTTCATGGTGACCTCGATGCCGGTGTCGGCCCTGGCGGGCATGACAAAGCTCACGGCGGCAAGAAGCACGGCAATCAGGATCGACGATTTCGGCTCGGCCATTGACGCGCTCCAGGCGGGCGGACTGTTCAACGGAACATGAACGAGATTGGTGAACCAACGGTTAAGCAGGCCCGGGCGCCATATGCCGCGATCGTCATACGCGCCGCGGAGCTGTTTCTTTTGCGGCTGCTTGCCTGGGAATTGCGCCTCGGCCGGCGCTTAGCCCATAGTTAACCACGCAATATGTTCCAACCGGGAAAGGAATCGGTAAGGCTGTTTATTAAGTCGATCGAAAGAGCTTCTCCCTAGATTGGCAGCATCCGATCAACCATCACAGAAGTTGACGGAAGTGCTGTAACACGTGGAGTAGGAGCTCTCGAATGTCTAATCTCATTGCACGTTTCGTAAAGGACGAATCCGGCGCGACCGCTATCGAATATGGTCTGATCGCCGCCCTCATCGCGCTCGCCATCATCGTCGGCGCCGGCGCGCTTGGCAACGCCATCAACGCCAAGTTCGAAGCTATCGGAACGTCCCTGAACAACGTCCCGACGCCCTGAACGACGTCAAGTATATTGAGCGCTCGGATTGCGTTCTGGACAAGGGCCGCCACCTGGCGGCCCTTGTTCTATTCAATGTCTTTTTGCCCTGGGCCTCATCAATCGTTAATCGAACATGCTTAGATTGAGTGCGGCTTAATCCGATAATAGGCATAGCGCCGATGCTTGAAGCCCTGATCTTCGTCGTCTTCCCGTTCTGCATGCTGTTCGCCGCGATCTCCGACATGCTGTCGATGACGATCGCCAATCGCGTGCCGGTGCTGCTCGTCGTCGTCTTCGCGCTGGTTGCGCCGCTGACCGGCATGGAATGGGCGGCCTATGGCTGGCATTTCGCCGCCGGCGCGCTGGTTCTTGCCGCAACGTTCGGCCTCTTTGCAATGGGCGGCATGGGCGGCGGTGATGCCAAGCTGCTGGCCGCGACCGCCGTGTGGATGGGACTCAACATCCAGCTCGTCGAGTATCTCGTGGTCTCGACCTTCATAGGCGGCTTGCTGACGCTTGCCATTCTCGTCTACCGGAAGTCGCCGCTTGCGGTTTTTACCGGCCGCAATCCGTTCCTGCGTCACTTCGCGGACGAGACGACCGGGGTTCCCTACGGCATCGCGCTCGGTTTGGGCGGATTGCTGACCTACCCGGATTCGCCCCTGATGGTCTGGGCGCTGGCCAGGCTGGCGGCCTGACCTTACCGATCATTCCTTGGCTGTGTTGCGGCTGGCTCCGTGGAGCGGGGCTGGCTGTTTGTCCGTGGCTGCGCAATACAGCTAATTTATGTAAACCTTAAATTAATCACGATCGTAAGCATTACATTAACCTTGTTTTGACGATTGCCGCTGCAAAGTCCGGCCTGGCTAGGTGGTTTGCCAAGGCGAGGGTTCGGACAGATGCCAGCATCCCGATTGATTATTCTGAGCGTGGCGGTCGCCGCGGCGGGTGGTGCTGGCTATGTCGCGAAGAACATGGTCGCCGCGCCGCCACCGCAGATCGTCGAGTCCGGTCCAGCGGCTCCCGCCGTGGCATTGCAGGACGTGCTTGTCCTGTCGGGTGATGTCACCATGGGCAGCCAGCTCGAGAACAACATTGCCTGGCAATCCTGGCCGGTCGACGGCATCAACGCCAATTTCATCACCAAGGCCACTGCTCCCGACGCCCTGGAGAAACTGAAGGGGTCCATAGCCCGTGTGCCGATGTACGCGGGCGAGCCGGTGCGGCGTTCCAAGCTGATCGGCGAGGGGCAAAGCTTCATGTCGTCGATCCTGCCCTCCGGCATGCGGGCGGTCGCCACGACGATATCGGCCGACACCTCTGCCGGCGGCTTCATCCTTCCGAATGATTTCGTCGACGTCATTATGACCCGCCGGGCCGATGCCAACAGCGGCGGCTCCGGCTTCAACACCGAAACCATCCTCAAGAACATCCGCGTCCTGGCGATCGACCAGACCATCCAGGAGGACGAGGAAGGCAAGAAGACCAGGGTGGGCCAGACCGCCACGCTGGAACTGACGCCCAAGCAGGCGGAGATCATCACCGTCGCCCAGCAGATGGCGGATCGCCTGACGCTCGCGCTGCGCGCGATCACGGACACCCAGGAAAAGAATTTGGATGAGGCCGACTATCTCGTTTCCGGCAATGGCCGCAAGGGAACGGTCAGGCTGATCAAGTCGGGCGAAGTTTCCGAAGTGGGGGCAAGGAAATGAGGCTAAGCGGTAAACTGCCGGCGATCATGGCAGCGGCTTTCGGCCTGCTGCTCATTGGGACAAACGTGCAGAGCGTTGTCGAGGCCAAGAGTGCACAGGTTTCGGCTTCGGCGGCCACCCAGCGCGTCAAGCTCGGCCTTAACAAGTCGGTGGTCATCGACCTGCCGAGTGATGCCTACGACATTCTTGTCGCCAATCCGACCGTCGCCGATGCGGTGACCCGCACCGCGAGGCGCATCTACCTGTTCGGCAAGGCGGTTGGCGAGACCAACATCTTTGTGTTCGGGCCGAATGGCGAACAGATCGTCAGCCTCGATCTGGCCGTCGAACGCGACGTCGCAGGCCTGGAGGATTATATCAAGCGCTTCATCCCGACATCGTCCATCAAGGTCGAACTGCTGAACGACAACGTCGTCCTGACGGGAACCGTCGACACGCCGCTGGACGCCAAACGCGCCGTCGACCTGGCGACGATCTTCGTCTCGGGCGGTGAAGCGACGACGGGACAATATTCGCAGACCGCGGCCGGCGGCTCGGCCCAGAGTGGTGTCGACATCAACAATCCGGACCAGGAACGCCGCGTCTCGAAAATCGTCAATCTTTTGCAGATCATCGGCGACGACCAGGTCACGCTCAAGGTGACGGTCGCCGAAGTCAGCCGCTCCGTGATGAAGCAGCTTGGCGTCAACATGGTGGGCAGCGGCGGTAGCAACGGCATCAGCTATGACGCGATGAGCACCCCGGCATACGGGCTTGGGAAACCGCTCTCGCAATTCTCGGGAGCTTCGATCGGCACCTCGGCGCTTCAGGCGTATCTAAACGCAATGGAGCAAGGTGGCGTCATGAAGACGCTGGCGGAGCCGACCCTCACCGCCGTGTCGGGTGAGAAGGCAACATTCAGGGTCGGTGGCGAGTTCAATCTCATCACCAGCCGTACGAACAATGTTTCGGACGAGAACAAGACAGGGCAGGTCACATACACCAACGACAAACTTGAATACGGCATCGGCCTGGAGTTCCAACCGGTTGTGCTGTCGGCCGGTCGGATCAGCCTCAAGGTCCGGACGTCCGTGTCGGAGCCTACTGCCGAAGGCGCCACCACGCTGGAAGCTGCAGGCAGGTTGCCCGGAACCACGCTGTTGTCTATCCGCAAGAGACTTGCCGACACGACCGTCGAATTGCCGTCAGGTGGTTCGATGATGATCGCCGGCCTCGTCCGCGATGACGTCAGGCAGGCTGTCGCCGGCCTGCCCGGGCTGACAAAGATCCCGGTGCTCGGCACACTGTTCCGAAGCAGAGACTTCGTGCGCAACGAGACCGAACTGGTGATCATCATCACGCCCTATCTGGTGAAACCGGTGGCACGAAACGACCTCGCCAAACCTGACGACAATTTCAACGCCGCCAGCGATGGCGCCGGTATGTTCCTGGGCCGAGTCAATCGTGTCTACGGCACAATGCAGACGGACAAGCCCAGCGGCCGTTATCACGGCGTCGTCGGCTTCATCTACAAGTGAACGGGGAAGCGGACATGTCTCAGTCAGCATTGCAGGCAAGGACCATCGCCATGACCACGCGCTCCGGCCGTTCGGGAATTCTCCGGCGCGCCATTCCTGCCCTGGCGGTGGCGATGGCGGCATTGCTGGCCGGCTGCGCCCAGCGCGACAGTGTCACCGTCGGCGCCATTCCAGACGACTACCGCACCAACCATCCGATCGTGATCGCCGAGAAGAACCAAAAGATAGATCTACCTGTCGGTGCAGGTGACCGCGGCATGACCGGCTCGCAGCGCGATACGCTCCTGGGTTTCCTCGACGGCTATGACAAGAGTGCTGCCCCGACGCTGACGATCCAGGTTCCGAGCGGCTCGGCCAACGAGGTCGCCGCCGCCGCAGCAGCGCGCGATTTCGCCCGGCTCGCGATTGCCGCGGGCGTCAAGCGCAACCGGATCGTGGTCGTCTCCTATCAGGCTGCCTCGAGTGAGACATCCGCCCCGATCCGGGTCGCCTATATCGCCGTGAAGGCCCAGACCGACAAATGCGGACGATGGCCAGATGACCTGCTGGAGACGTCTGAGAACAAACACTATGCCGATTTCGGCTGCTCCTATCAAAACAATCTCGCCGCCCAGATGGCCAATCCGGCCGACCTGATCGGGCCGCGCAAGCAGACCACCATCGACGCGGAAAATCGTGGCGCGGTGATCGACGTCTACCGCAGCAGGGGTATTTCGGACGAGTTCCTCGGCAATTCTGAAGTGACATACTGAGCCGCGCCCTAAGGAAAAGAGAAGTCACGGAAAGATGACCATGAGCAATCTTGCCTATGACACCCCCGTGGACGGCGGTGAGACCTCGCCGCAGGACATCGCCGCGATGCAGGCGCTGCGGCCGGTTCCCCGCATCTCGATCCAGGCATTCTGCGAGACCGAGGGTGTCGCCAATCCAGTCGAGCGCGCCGGCGAGGACCGCCGCATGACCAAGGCCCATCTCAAGGTCCATATGGGCGGCGTCCCCACGGCCATCGAATTCTACCAGTCGGCGCCGACGCCGAACCTGATCCTGCTGGAGTCGCGCAGCGAACCCAAACAGCTGCTGGAACAGCTCGCGCAGCTCTCGGAATATTGCGACCCGTCTTCCAAAGTGGTGGTAATCGGCCACTACAACGATGTCGGCCTCTATCGCGAGCTCATCCGCTCCGGCATTTCCGAATATGTCATCGCGCCGGTGTCGATGGCCGACATCGTCAGCGTCATATCGTCGATCTTTGTCGATCCGGAAGCCGAGCCGCTCGGCCGCTCGATCGCCTTCGTCGGCGCCAAGGGTGGCGTCGGCTCTTCCACCATCGCCCATAACGTGGCTTGGGCGATGTCCTCCCTGTTCAAATCCGAGGTGGTCGTCGCAGACCTCGACCTCGCTTTCGGCACGGCCAACATCAATTTCGACCAGGATCCCGCGCAAGGCATCGCCGAAGCGGTGTTTTCGCCCGAGCGCATCGATGAAGTCTATCTCGACCGGCTGCTGACCCAGTGCGCCGAACACCTTTCGCTGCTCGCCGCGCCCTCGACGCTCGAACGCGTCTATGATTTCGATCCCGACGCCTTTACGCAGCTTGTCGACACCGCGCAGCGCACCGTGCCGCTCCTGGTGCTCGACGTTCCCCATGTCTGGACGGGTTGGACCAAGAACACCCTGATCAAGGCCGATGAAATCGTCATCACGGCGACGCCGGAACTGGCCAATTTGCGCAATACCAAGAATTTGGTCGACATGCTCAAACGGCTTCGTCCCAACGACTCGCCGCCCAAACTCATCATCAATCAGGCCGGCGTGCCCAAACGTCCGGAGATTTCCCCGTCCGATTTCGCCGAGCCGCTCGGCCTGGCCGCGATGGCGATCATCGGCTTTGACCCGCTGCTGTTCGGCAATGCCGCTAACAACGGACGTATGCTTGGTGAAATGGACGCCAAGAACCCGGTTGTCGCCACGATCAACGAAATTGCCCATGTGCTGACCGGCCGCAGCGAAATCCGGGTGAAGAAAAAAGCGGGTCTCGGAAATCTGCTCGGCAAGCTTTCGCGCAACAAGAAATGATGCTTCTTCAGTGGAATCGGTAGTCGATCATGTTTGGTAAGAGAGGCAGCGACGACGGCAACCGGTTCAAGCCGGAATTCCGCCAGCCGGCACCGGCGCCGACCGCGCCAGCCGTCGCGGATTCGGCCGATACGGCGGTTCTTGCGAGGCCGGCGGCCGCACCCGCGTCGAGCGCTCCTGTTGCACCGCCGGCCCGCCGCGCGGTCGAGTCGCCGCCGATAGCTCCGGAGCCGAAGCGGGCGGCGCGCGAAAAGAGCGAAACCTACTACGACACCAAGAGCCAGGTCTTCGCCGCCCTGATCGACACGATCGACCTGTCGCAACTCGCCAAGCTCGATCCCGAAAGCGCGCGCGAGGAAATCCGCGACATCGTCAACGACATCATCGCGATCAAGAATTTCGCGATGTCGATCGCCGAACAGGAAGAACTGCTCGAGGATATCTGCAACGACGTGCTTGGCTATGGGCCGCTCGAGCCATTGCTCGCCCGCGACGACATCGCCGACATCATGGTCAACGGCTCCAAGAACGTCTACATCGAAGTCAACGGCAAGGTCGAACAGACCGGCATTCGTTTTCGTGACAACCAGCAGCTTCTCAACATCTGCCAGCGCATCGTCAGCCAGGTTGGCCGCCGCGTCGATGAATCCAGCCCGATCTGCGATGCGCGTCTTCCCGACGGCTCCCGCGTCAACGTCATCGCGCCGCCGCTCGCCATCGACGGCACCGCGCTCACCATCCGCAAATTCAAGAAGGACAAGCTGACGCTCGATCAGCTGGTGAAGTTCGGCGCCATCTCGCCGCAAGGAGCCGAGGTTCTCAAGATCATCGGCCGTGTCCGCTGCAACATCGTCATCTCCGGCGGCACCGGCTCGGGCAAGACGACGCTGCTCAACTGCCTGACCAACTACATCGACCGCGAGGAACGCGTCATCACCTGCGAGGACTCGGCCGAACTGCAACTACAGCAGCCGCATGTTGTCCGTCTGGAAACCCGCCCGCCCAACCTTGAAGGCGAAGGCGAGGTGACGATGCGGGATCTGGTCAAGAACTGCCTGCGCATGCGGCCCGAGCGCATCATCGTCGGCGAAGTGCGCGGACCCGAGGTGTTCGACCTTCTGCAGGCGATGAACACCGGCCATGACGGCTCGATGGGAACGATCCACTCGAACAGCCCGCGCGAATGCCTGAATCGTATCGAATCCATGATCGCAATGGGCGGTTTTTCGCTGCCGCAGAAGACCGTGCGCGAAATCGTCGTCGGCTCCATCGACGTGATTATCCAGGCGGCACGCCTGCGCGACGGGTCGCGCCGCATCACTCACATCACCGAGGTGATCGGAATGGAAGGCGACGTCATCATCACGCAGGACATCGTCCTCTACAACATCAAGGGCGAGGACGCGAATGGGCGGCTGCTGGGAGAGCATGTATCGACCGGCATCGGTCGCCCCCATTTCTGGGACCGCGCCCGTTACTATGGCGAGGAGCAGCGCCTCGCAATAGCGCTTGAGGCGATGGAGAAACGCGCTGACTGACGCTGCTGCAGGCGTAAGGGTTCTGGTCGATGTTTGGAATTGACGGCACCGTATTGGCGTTTGTCGTGCTCGCCGGCTTCAGCGCCGGCGCGGTCGCCTATGCATTCCTGTTCACCCGGATCAGCAACGAAAAGCAGGCCGGCAAGCGGCTGGAAACGATCAAGACCGCGGAGACGGATCGCTCCGTCGTCAAGGCCTCGCGCGATCGCGTGGCGGAGGCGGCCAAAAGACGCAAGTCGGTCCAGGATTCCTTGAAGGAACTCGACGAGAAGCAGAAATCCAAGGACAGCGCGGTCAAGAAACCGCCGCTGAAAGCCCAACTGCGCCAAGCCGGCCTGAAGGTTTCCATCGAACGCTTCTACATCTATTCCGCCATTTGCGGCCTAGCCCTGACGATCATCGCCTTTGTGGTGGGGGCGCCGCTTTTTGTTTTGCCTGGCGTGCTGCTGGCCGGTGCGCTCGGCCTGCCGCGCTGGTTCGTCTCATTTCGCCGCGCGCGGCGGGTCAAGGCATTCCTCAACGAATTTCCCAACGCGCTCGACATCATCGTGCGCGCGGTCAAATCCGGCCTGCCGCTGAACGATGCGGTGCGCCTGATCGCCAATGAATCCCCCGAGCCCGTCAAGGCCGAGTTTCGCCGCATCGTCGATTCGCAGCAGATGGGCCTGTCGATCCCGGATGCCACCTTGCGTATGCCCGAGACCATGCCATGCACCGAGGCGAGCTTTTTCGGCATCGTCATTCAGATCCAGTCGCAGGCCGGCGGCAATCTCTCCGAGGCGCTGGGCAATCTTTCGCGCGTGCTTCGCGACCGCAAGAAGATGAAGGCCAAGGTCCAGGCGCTGTCGATGGAAGCCAAGGCGTCCGCCGCCATCATCGGCGCGCTGCCTTTCATCGTCGCATTTCTCGTCTATCTCTCCAGCCCCAACTACCTGATGCCGCTGTTCACCACGAGCATCGGTAACCTGATCCTGGGGGTTTCGGCCGTCTGGATGTCGATCGGCATCTTCGTGATGCGCAAGATGATGAACTTCGAAGTCTAGGGCCGCAGCATGACCGAACAAGTCGTCAAATCACTGACGGATCCCGGCCTCCTGATCGCGCTGCTGGTCGGCATTGCCGTGTTCGCGACGGTCTTCACCTTGCTGCCGGCATTTGGCGGAAACCAGCTCAAGGCGCGCATGAAGTCGGTCGCGCTGGAACGCGACGAATTGCGCGCCAAGCAGCGCGCGCGGCTTGCAAGCGAGGCGGATCGCCGCCGCAAGGGCCTGCGCGAAGAACAGTCGATCGGCATGCGCAACATCGTCGACAGGCTCGACCTGCGGCGCGCCCTCGCCGACGAGGGTACCTTGCAGAAGCTCAAGGTTGCCGGTTTCCGTGGACAGAACCCGCTGACGCGGTTTCTCTTCTTCCGCCTCGTGCTTCCGTTTGTCGGCTTCGCACTGGGCGTGATCTACATATTCGTGCTCGGAGGACTGCCGCAGCAGCCATTGTTCATCCGGCTGTTCGTCTGCGTCCTCGTTGCCTATGGCGGCTTCTACGCACCGGTCGTCTATGTCAACAACCGCGCCACCAAGCGCAAGCAATCGATCCAGATGGCATGGCCGGACGCGCTTGACCTGATGCTGATCTGCGTCGAGTCGGGCATGTCGGTGGAAGCGGCATTGCGCAAGGTCGCCGACGAGATCGGCGCCCAATCCGTGGCCCTTGCGGAAGAATTCATCCTGACGAACGCCGAGCTCTCCTATCTGCAGGAGCGCAAGCAGGCCTATGAGAATCTCGCCAGCCGCACCGGCCTGGAATCCGTCAAGTCGGTGTCGCAGGCACTCGTCCAGGCCGAGCGTTACGGCACCCCTGTGGCGCATGCGTTGCGCGTGCTCGCGGGTGAAAGCCGGGACCAACGCATGAACGCTGCCGAGAAGAAGGCCGCCGCCTTGCCGCCCAAGCTCACCGTGCCGATGATCCTGTTTTTCCTGCCGGTGCTGTTCGCCATCATCCTCGGCCCTGCCGGCATCCAGGTCAGCCAGCGCGGCATCTTCGGCCAGGCGCACGAAACCAGCAGCCAGTAGGTGAATCTGACCGATCCAAAGAAAAACCGCGCGGCTGACGCAGCGCGGTTCTCTTATGCAGGGGTTCGGTGGCCGCGTGCCGCTCAGTTGGTTGCGGCTTTCGCCTTGTCCTGGTCCTTGAGCTGGCTCCAGGCATTTTGCTGAGCCAGCATCTGCCTGAGATAAGCGACATTGGCCTGCGCCTGTTCAGGTGACAGCTCCTGCGAGGCGATCTTCTCGGCTTCGTCGAAGCGGCCCTGCAGGCCGACGACCAGCGCCAGGTTCTGGCGCACGCGGCTGTCGGCATTCGGCTGCTCTGCGGCCGAGCGCATATAGGTTTCGGCGGTGCGCAGGTCGCCTCCCAGCACATAGGACATGCCAAGGTTGGAAAGCACCGAAGGTTCGTTCGGCTTGAGCTCCAGCGCCTTGCGGTAGAGCTGGCGCGCGTCGTCCTTCTGGCCGAGCTGGTCGAGAATGGCCGCTTCCGCCGACACCAGCCTCCAGTCGGGATATTCCGGCGTCTGCGCCCGGCGCACGGCGTCAAGCGCCGCCTCGAACTGGCCGTTGGCGGCAAGCGCCTTGCCGTAGGCGGCAAGCACGTCGCGATCCTTGGGATAGGCGATCGCCAGCTTGCGCATCACGGCAAGCGACTGGTCGGCATCGCCATCCATCTGCAGCGCCGCAGCGAAGTTGGTCGCTATCCGCTTATCGTTGGGATTCCTGGAATAGGACTGGCCAAGCGCTGCCGTCGCATTGTGCAATTCTCCCGCCGACATCGTCTCCAGCGGCTTGCCGCTGGTGCGTCCGATCGAGCCTGTGCTGATCTTGTCGGTTCCGCAGCCGGCAACGCCTGCGGAAAGGGCGAGCATGAAGGCCGTGGTGATGAGCCGCTTTCCGCTGGCGTTCATCGTGCGGTTCGTCGACATCGGCACCCTGGGCCTCCATTCGTGCGCGTGGCCATTGCGTGGCCATCTTCCCTCTCGAAGAAATATTCTGTTAACCCTAACGGACAGTTAAGAAGCGCCGAATCGACGGACGTCGGCAGGAGAACATCGAATGTCAGTGGAACTGGTCGAGAACAAGCTGAACAACCCGCTTCCTGTCCATCTAGTGGCTAAGGACGGTCTGGAGACGGCCGGTCTGACGTCATCAGCCGTGGCGTGGGCCAGGGCCAACGGCTTCTCCGGCGAAGCGGGCAGGACGCTCATCGTGCCTGCGGAAAACGGCGCGCTCGGCGGTGCCTTGTTCGGCATTGGCGACGGCGAGGGCGCGCTGGCCGTCGGCGCGCTAGCGAAAAGCCTGGCGGAGGGCGACTGGCATTTCGCCTCCGCGCCGGCCGAGCCGGAGCTGGCGGCGATCGCGCTGGCCCTCGGCGGCTATGTCTTTACCCGCTATGGCAAGAAACCGGGCAAGGCGCTGCGCTTCGAATTGCCGGCCGGCGTAGAGGCAAAACGCGTTCGCCGCATCGTCGAAGGCGTCTTCCTGACGCGCGATCTTGTCAACACGCCGACCAGCGACATGGGGCCGGACGAGCTGGAGAAGGCGGTTCGAGCCCTGGCCGAAATTCACAAGGCCGAGGTGTCGGTCATCAAGGGCGACGATCTCATCAAGCAGAATTTCCCGATGATCCATGCCGTCGGCCGGGCTTCGTCCAGCGCACCGCGTCTTATCGACATGGGCTGGGGGCCAAGGAGCGCGCCGAAAGTGACGCTGGTCGGCAAGGGCGTCTGTTTCGACACTGGCGGCCTCGATATCAAGCCGTCGTCCGGCATGCTGTTGATGAAGAAGGACATGGGGGGCGCCGCCAATGTGCTGGGTCTGGCCTCGATGATCATGGCCTCCGGATTGAACGTGCGGCTGCGCGTGCTGATCCCGGCCGTCGAGAATTCGATCGCCGGCAACGCCTTCAGGCCTGGCGACGTGTTGGCGAGCCGCAAGGGCATGTTAGTCGAGATTGGCAACACCGATGCCGAGGGAAGACTGGTTCTGGGTGATGCGCTGGCGCTGGCCGACGAGGAGGAGCCGCAATTGCTTGTCGACATGGCGACGCTCACCGGGGCTGCTCGTGTCGCGCTAGGTCCGGACCTGCCGCCCTTCTACACCAGCGACGAGGCGCTGGCCTCGGAACTGACGACAGCCTCACTGGCGGTCGAGGATCCGCTGTGGCGCATGCCGCTGTGGCGGCCCTATGATGTGAAGCTGTCGTCGAAGATCGCCGACATCAACAATGTCACCACGGATGGGTTCGCCGGTTCCATCACCGCGGCGCTGTTTCTCAAGCGCTTTGTCGAGAAGACGGCAAGCTGGGCGCATTTCGACATATTCGCCTGGAACCCCGCCGATCGTCCGCACGGACCTGCCGGCGGCGAGGCGCAAGGCATCCGGGCACTGGAGCGCGTCATCTCGAAGCGTTTTGGCTGATGTGGCGGCGACTTTCAGGGCCGGCAGGTTGCCGAAACTGAAACGGAACCGAAACAATTTGCCGTCATTCTCGTGCGATGTCGATTTCGATGCGCCCGAGCCAGGCCTTGCGACTGTGGCAGCAAGTGATGCTGTCGCAGGTGCGCGACGACGCGCCCGACCTCACCATGCGCCAGACGGCTATCCTGTTCACCATCTATCTCGATCCGCCGCCGCACACGGTGCGCGGGCTGGCTGCCCGTCTCAACGTCACCAAGCCGGTCATCACCAGGGCGCTAGACACGATGGGCGCGCTCAAACTGGTGTCGCGCCATCGCGACGAGCTCGACAAGCGCAACGTGCTGATCAAGCGCACGGTCGAAGGCGCCCTCTTTGTCGAGCGCTTCGGCGATGGTATCATCGCCAAGGCACAAGAGCTGCCCATCTGACGACTAGCCGCTTCAATGGATAAACTGATTTGACCGCCAGGGATGCCCGCCTCCACGCCTTTCGGCCCGATCTTGCCGATGCGAGATTGAAAGGAGAGGTCGCTGCCGACCGCTTTGTCGCCGGCCGGCCGGCGCGGATTTCGATCCCGGTTGCCGATATCCGCAAGGCTCCGCGTCCAGACGCTGGTGTCAACACGCAAGCCCTGTTCGGCGAAGACGTGCTCGTTTTCGAGGACAGAGAGGGCTGGGCCTGGATCCAGGCCGAACGGGACGGTTATGTCGGCTATGTCGCCGACGCCATGTTGGGCGGGCGGGATCATGCGCTCACCCATATCGTCTCCGTGCCCCGAACTTTCCTCTATCCCGGCCCGGATCTGCGCCTTCCGATCGCGGGACAGCTGTCGATGGGGTCCACCGTCACGGTGACCGGGTCCGCCGAAACGCGCGGCACCCACTATGCCGTCCTGCCCTCCGGTGAGGCAATCATAGCGGGTCACCTGCGGCCGCTCAGTAATGTGGCCGCCGACTATGTTTCGGTGGCCGAGACGTTCCTTGGCACCCCTTATCTCTGGGGCGGTGTCTCCGGCTTCGGCATCGATTGCTCCGGCCTCGTGCAACTGGCGATGCGCATGGCCGGCGCCGATGTCCTGCGCGATTCCGACATGCAGGCGCAGAGCATCGGCGAGCCGCTCGATCCGGGCCCCGATTATTCCGGCCTGCGCCGCGGCGATCTCGTTTTCTGGAAAGGCCATGTCGCCATCATGACCGATGCCGAGACCATGATCCACGCCAACGGCCACACCATGCTGGTATCGCGCGAAGGTCTGAAGGAAGCCGTCGCCCGCATCGGCTATCTCTACGGCGGGCCGACGGGGTTCCGGCGGCCCTAGCCCCAATCCTCCCTTCTCCCAGGGAGAGAAAAACTGCTCGATCACCTTTTGTTCCGATTGTTCTTGGCGTTAGCGCGCCGTCGCGCTAACTCTGACGCGTGACAGAGAAGCCGCGCCTTGCCGACCAGAATGCCGCCGTCATTCTGCCCGACCCATTCCTGAGATGGTTTGGCGAGAAAGGCTGGTCGCCGCGCGCCCACCAGATCGAATTGCTGGCGAGGGCTCAGGCAGGGCAGTCGGTGCTGCTGATTGCACCGACCGGCGCCGGCAAGACGCTGGCCGGGTTCCTGCCTTCGCTGACCGAACTGGCCGTCAGGGCCAGGCGAAAACCGGGACAGGCCCGCCGCGGCATCCACACGCTCTACATCTCGCCGCTGAAGGCGCTGGCTGTCGACATCGAGCGCAACCTCGGCAAACCGGTGGAAGAGATCGGGCTCTCCCTCACCATCGAGACCCGCACCGGCGACACGCCGGCGCACAAGCGCCAGCGGCAGAAGCTGGTGCCGCCCGACATCCTGCTCACCACGCCCGAGCAGCTTGCGCTGCTGATCGCGGCACCCGATGCCAGGCGTTTCTTCGAAGACCTGCGCTATGTCGTGCTCGACGAGTTGCATTCGCTGGTGATTTCGAAGCGGGGTCATCTCCTGGCGCTTGGTCTGGCGCGCCTGCGCCAGTTCATGCCCGAGCTTCAGACCATTGGACTGTCCGCCACTGTGGCCGAACCGGACGAATTGCGCCGCTGGCTGGTCGGCCAGAATCCGCCCAAAAATACGGCAAGTCCCGAAAGGGCCGAACTGATCGTCGTTACCGGCGGCGCAAAGCCCGAAATATCCATCTTGGATTCGGAGGAGCGCGTGCCCTGGGCCGGACATTCGGCCCGCTACGCGACGCCCGAGATCTACCGCGAGATCAAGCGCCACAAGACTACCCTGCTGTTCGTCAATACGCGCAGCCAAGCGGAGTTGCTGTTCCAGGAACTGTGGCGCGTCAACGAAGATACCTTGCCGATCGCCTTGCATCATGGGTCGCTCGATGTCGCGCAGCGGCGGCGGGTCGAGAAGGCGATGGGCCACAATGCGCTGCGCGCCATCGTCGCCACCTCGACGCTCGACCTCGGCATCGACTGGGGCGACGTCGACCTCGTCGTGCATGTCGGCGCACCCAAGGGAGCGAGCCGGCTGGCGCAGCGCATCGGCCGCGCCAACCACCGCATGGACGAACCATCCAAAGCCGTCCTCATCCCGGCCAACCGCTTCGAGGTGCTCGAATGCCGGGCAGCGCTGGACGCCAACTATCTCGGCGCGCAGGATACGCCTCCACTGGTCGATGGCGGGCTGGACGTGCTGGCGCAACATGTCCTTGGCTGTGCTTGCGGCGCACCGTTCCGCGCGGACGATCTTTACGAGGAGGTGCGGTCGGCGGCCCCCTATGCCGGGCTGGGTCGGCCGACATTCGACCGCGTCGTCGATTTCGTCGCCACGGGTGGCTACGCCTTGAAGAGCTATGAGCGATACGCCCGCATCCGCCTCAACAAGGAGGGATTGTGGCGGGTATCCAATCCGCGCGTGGCCCAGCAATACAGGCTGAACGTCGGCACTATCATCGAGGTGCCGGCGCTCAACGTGCGTTATGTCCAGGCCGGCAGCAAGGGTTCCGTGTCGCGCGGCGGCAGGGTTTTAGGCAAGATCGAGGAGGCTTTCCTCGAGACGCTGACGCATGGCGACACCTTCATGTTCGCCGGCAAAGTTCTTCGCTTCGAAGGCATTCGCGAGAATGAGTGCTTCGTCTCGAACGCGCCCGGCAGCGATGCGAAGGTGCCTTACTATGGCGGCGGCAAGTTCCCGCTTTCGACCTATCTCGCCGAACAGGTCCGCGCCATGCTGGACGATCCGCAGCGGTGGAAGAAACTGCCCGAGCAGGTGGCCGACTGGCTGCGCTTCCAGGCCGACAAATCGGTGCTGCCCAAACGCGATGACCTGCTGATCGAGACCTTTCCGCGCGGCAACTGCCACTATCTGGTCGCCTACCCCTTCGAGGGCAGGCTGGCCCACCAGACGCTCGGCATGCTGCTTACCCGCCGTCTGGACAGGACGGGCGCCAGGCCGCTTGGCTTCGTCGCCACCGACTATGCCTTGGCCATTTGGTCGCTGGGCGACATGGGGGCGATGTTCAAAGCCGGAAAACCTTCGCTCGGCGCGCTTTTCGATGAGGACATGCTTGGCGACGATCTCGAGGCCTGGCTGGCAGACAGCTGGCTTCTCAAGCGCACTTTTCGCAATTGCGCGCTGATTTCAGGGCTGATCGAAAAGCGTCATCCCGGCAAGGAGAAGAGTGGCCGTCAGGTGACTGTCTCGACAGACCTTATTTATGACGTCCTGCGCAGCCATGAGCCGGATCACATATTGCTCCAGGCGACGCGCGCGGACGCGGCGGCGGGCCTGCTCGATGTCAGCAGACTTGCGGACATGCTCTCGCGCATTCAAGGTCGAATCATGCATAAGAACCTCGAACAGATATCGCCGCTCGCCGTGCCGATCATGCTCGAGATCGGCAAGATGCCGGTGCACGGCGAAGCCGATGAAACGCTGCTGATGGATGCGGCCACGCTGGTTGAGGAAGCCATGGGGCCGGAGATGGCTGAGGAATGAATTTTTCGCTGGCGCGCGCATCGTTGATCGCCGACGCCGATCTGGTCGGCATCGCCGGCGAACGTGCGGTCTGCGATCCGCGCGGCGTGCTCTACTTTCCCGAGCTCAAGCTTCTGGCCGTTTCCGATCTGCATCTGGAAAAAGGCTCATCGCTGGCAAGGCGCGGCATGCTGCTCCCGCCCTATGACACCGGCGCGACCTTGCTGCGATTGCAGGCCGTCATCTCAGACTACCAGCCGGCAATCGTCATCAGCCTGGGCGATTCCTTCCACGATGGCGGCGGCGCCGAGCGCATGCATCGAAGTTTCCGCGAACGGCTGGAGGCGCTGATGGCGGGCCGCGACTGGTTCTGGGTGGCCGGCAACCATGACCCGGAGGCGCCGGCCGACCTGCCGGGCGATACGGTGCGCGAACTCGCCATCGGCTCGTTGCTGTTCCGGCACGAGCCGTCGAAGCTGCGCGTCGAGGGCGAGATATCGGGCCATCTCCATCCCTGCGCCCGCATCGTCCAGCAGGGCCGTTCAGTGCGGCGGCGCTGCTTCGCCGGCGATGGCGGCCGCATGATCATGCCCGCCTTCGGCGCCTATACCGGCTCACTCAACGTGCTCGACCGCGCCTATGCCGGCCTGTTCCGCCTGGAATCGCTGATGGCCTATATGCTCGGCACGGACCGCATCTTTGCGATTTCAGGCTCGATGCTGCGACCCGGCTGAAGCCGCTATTTCCCGTAGTAGAGAGTGACCGTGTGCTTCGCTTCGGCGAAGAACAGCCAACGTTCGACCAGCATGCCGACAAACTGTGCGACCGCGGCGAACACCGATGCGAGCGCCGCGAAAGGTGACGGCAAGGCGAAGGCCGTAATCAGCAGCAAGGCGGGTAGCGCGAAACCCAGGAGCTGGGTGATCCGCCGCATCTTTGCGCTGTGCTTGCGCGCGATGCGAAAACCCATTTCCTTGAGCAAATAATTTTCCTCGGTATGCGGCCATTCCAGCGATCTAACCGTCCCCCCGGCAAGCCCGGTTGCGGTGTTGGCGTTGGTGGGGATTTCCAATTGGTCGTTGTACCGCCAGGTCGCAAGCTTCCAGGCCCAACCGAGCAGGGTCAGCAGTACGCAGGCTGCCAGAAGCATTTTGGAACCGACGGCAAAGCCTTGGCATAGCGCGGCCAGAAGTACACTGCCGCTCATAGCCGAGAAAATGAGATAGCCGGGCAAGGTGTAAGGGCTGTGCCACTGAGCGATGGGTTTCAGCGAGGCATAGATCATGCCGGTCATGCAGACGGTGATGACGGCGCCAATCGTTGCCAGAAGTCCGGCGGCGGCGACCCAGCCATCGGTGCGGCCAAGAATGACCCAGCCAATGCCAAACAGTCCGGCCGGGACGAAGGTGGCGACCGAGGCGACGCCTTCGCGCGATAGCCAGGAACTGCGCCATTGCGAGAACGCACGCCAGGCGCGTTCGGGGCGGCCGAGATGTCCGGTCGAGGACAACAGGCCGGCGGTGATCAGCCCGAGCGCCAGTCCCATGCCGATGAAGCCCAGCCAGAAATCGGGTGCGATGACGCCAAGTGGCGCCAGCACGCCGAGCAGCGCCAGCAGGCCGTAGCCGGCGCCGGTGGCGGTGGTGAAGAAGACGACCGAGAAGGCTGGATGCATGGGGTTTAGTTCGAGAGCATGCGGTCGACCCAGCCGAGGAACCCACCCTCGGCCCTCACCGGCTCCAGGGTTGGCGCAGAAATCTTTGCTGCGCGTTCGGTATGCGCGCGCGGCGGCAGGTATTTGTTGGTCGGGCGGTAGCCGAGTTCCGGCATCAGGTCGACGCCGCCACGCTCCTCAACCAGTTGCGACACCGCCGAGGCGGGGTCGCCGAGATCGCCGAAATGCCGTGCGCTGGTCGGACAGGCCGCGACGCAGGCCGGCACGCGGTCCTCCTCGGCCAGATTGTCATTGTAGATGCGGTCGACGCAGAGCGTGCATTTCTTCATCACGCCGACATCGGTGTCGAATTCGCGCGCGCCATAGGGGCAGGCCCAGCTGCATAGCTTGCAGCCGATGCACTTGTCCTCATCGACCAGCACGATGCCGTCCGAGGCTCGTTTGTAGGAGGCGCCGGTCGGACACACAGTGACGCAGGCCGGCGTCTCGCAATGCAGGCACGAGCGCGGGAAGTTCACCGTGCGGCCGCCCATCGCGGTGGTGTGCTCGTAGCTGTGCACGCGATTGAACCAGACGCCGTCGACATGGCCGCCATAGGGGTCGATGTCGGTCAGCGGCGCCATGTGGCCGCCGGTGTTCCATTCCTTGCAGGCGGTGACGCAGGCCTGACAACCGACGCAGGTGTCGAGGTCTATGACCAGGCCTAGTTTTTTGCCCGTGTGGGCGGGGACGCAGGTCATTTGGCGGCTTCCCTGTTCATGCGGAATTCGGCGCCAAAGCGAAGTGTGTCCGGCGATGGCTGGAATTGCGGCGGCTGGTGGAAACGCTCGAATTGCGGCTCGGTGAAACCGGCTTCCTCCGCCGCGCATTTGACGATGCGCACTTTGAGATCGAACCATGCCGCCTGGCCGGTCACCGGATCGGAATTCGAATACCGCCTGCCGTTGGTGTCTGCCGTGGTCTGGTCGCCGATGATGTGGTTGAGCAGGAAGCCGCGATTGCTCTCGGCGGCATCGTCCTTCAGCCCCCAGCTGCCGCGCCTTTTGCCGATGGCGTTCCAGGTCCAGACCGTGCTTTCGTTCACGCCCTCGACCAGCTTGATCTGTCCCTTGACCTTGCCATTGATGCTTTCGATCCACACCCAGTCGTCGTCGGCAAGGCCGAGACCTGCGGCGGTCCTCTCATGCACGAACAGCCGGTTTTGGCTGGTAATCTGCCTCAGCCACGCATTCTGCGAACCCCAGGAATGGTACATGTGCATCGGCCGCTGCGTCAGCGCATGCAACGGATATTTCTGCTGGTCGACGGCCGCTTCCTCGAACGGCACGTACCAGAAGGGTAGCGGGTCCATGTAGGTCTCGATGCGCTGGCGTTCGCTCTCGGGCGGCACGGCCCGACCATGGCCGCGCGCGGCAAGACGAAAGCGCTGCAAGGGTTCGGAATAGAGCTGGAAGACGACTGGTTCGGCCTTCGGGATGAAGCCCATCTGCACCGCGAAATCGAGATAGGACCGGTTGGCCATCTTGTAGTAACGCTGGTCCTCAGCGAAATCGTGGTGCCAGAAGCCGCCATTGTCGATGTAGCGCTGCAACTGGTCCGGGTTTGGCTCGCCCTTGCCGGTCGAATTGCCGTCCTTGCCACGCCAGCCGGCAAGCGGGCCGATACCGGGCGTGCGCTGGTGATTGACGATGTAGTCGGCATAGTCGGCATATTTGGCCGCCCCGTCTTCTCTGACGAAACCCGGCAGGCCGAGGCGCGCGCCGAGCTCGATCAGCACCGATTGGAACGGGCGCACGTCCCGGTCCGGCTCGACCACGGGATGGCGTATAGCATCGCCCGGTCCGTCGGCATGGCTGATCGGCCGGTCGAGCAGGCTGATGCAGTCGTGCCGTTCGAGATAGGTTGTGTCGGGCAGCACGAGGTCAGCGAACGGCACGGTCTCGGAATAATAGGCGTCGGAATAGATGATGAAAGGGATCTTGTAATTGCCCGCCTCGTCGCGGTCGGTCAGCATACGAATCGTCTCGACGGTGTTCATCGAGGAATTCCAGGCCATGTTCGACATGTACATCATCAGTGTGTCGATCTTGTATGGATCGCCGGCCCAGGCGTTACGGATGGCGGTGTGCATCAAGCCGTGCGCAGCGAGCGGCGCCTCCCAGGAATAGGCCTTGTCTATGCGGATCGGCACCCCTGCCTCATCGACCAGAAGGTCGTCAGGCCCGCAGACGAAGCCGAGCGGAATGCCGTCCAGTGGCGTCATCGGCCGGACGCTCTTGCCGGCAGGCTTCGGTCCTGGCGGCGCGCAACGCGGATAAGGCGGTTTGAAGCGGAAGCCGCCCGGGACGTCCACCGTACCGAGCAGCACCTGCAGAAGATGAATGGCTCGGCAAGAATGAAAACCGTTGGAATGGGCTGAGATGCCGCGCATCGCGTGCATCGACACAGGCCGTCCCCTAATCGTCTCGTGGCGGTGGCCGGCCCAGTCGGTCCACGCCACCGGCAGTTCGATCGTCTGCTCAAAGGCGACATGAGCGAGCTCGGCGGCGATCCTGCGGATCGTATCGGCGGCAATGCCGCAGCGCTCCGCGACCGCATCGGGCGAATAGCTCTCATCGAGGTATCGATCGGCGATCAGCTGGAACACCGGAACGCAGCGACGACCGTCGACGGTGAAGCTGCCGGTCAATGCCGGTTTGGCACTGGCGTCGGTGGCGCGGACAGGCACCTTCGCCACTCTGTCCCAGGCGAGCAGGTTGCCGGCGCCATCGCGGACAAACAGCCCGTCATCGGCCGCACCCGGATCCTGGATGACGAGCACATGGGCGTTGGTGTAGCGCAGGAGATAGTCGAGATCGACGCGGCCTGCCTTCAAGAGCTCGTGGATGAGGGCAAACACGAATAGGCCGTCGGTGCCCGGCCGGATGCCGATCCAGTCGTCGGCGATGGCGTTGTAGCCAGTGCGGCATGGATTGATCGACACCACCTTGGCGCCGCGCGCCTTCAGCTTGCCGAGGCCGATCTTGATCGGGTTGGAATCATGGTCCTCGGCGACGCCGAAAAGCATGAAATACCGGGTATTGTCCCAGTCGGGTTCGCCGAACTCCCAGAACGAGCCGCCGATCGTATAAAGCCCGCCTGCGGCCATGTTCACCGAACAGAAACCGCCATGCGCGGCGAAGTTCGGCGTGCCGAACTGGCTTGCCCACCAGCCGGTCAGGGATTGCGATTGGTCGCGGCCGGTAAAGAAGGCGAGTTTCTTCGGGTCGCTGCGGCGGATGGACGAAAGCCGCTCCGCGGCGATCGTCAGCGCTTCTTCCCACTCGATCTCGCGGAATTCTCCCGAGCCGCGCGAGCCGGTGCGCAGCAGCGGCTTTTTCAGCCGGGCAGGGCTGTAATGCTGCATGATGCCGGAGCTGCCCTTACCGCAGATCACGCCGCGATTGACCGGATGATCCTTGTTGCCGTTGATGTAGCGGACCTTGCCGTCCTTGATGTGCACGTCGATGCCGCAGCGGCAGGCGCACATATAGCATGTGGTCTTGGCGATGCGGTCGGAGACGGCGGGCGAGGTGTCGACGCCATCGTTCTCGTCGGGTGCGTTCGTGTCGGCGAGCGGGCGTTGGGACGGGGCGGAATTCGCGCCGCGCAGAGATCCTTGGGTCATGATCCCCGAGCGCTTCTGCGGTTCGCGGCTTTGGCCCTGGTTTTCGGCCCGGGACCGCGCATGTAATGCTCTTCCGGATGATAGCGATCGCCGGCCAGCCGCCGCCGCAGGCCGCGGGTCCAGTGCGCGAACAGGGACTTGAACCGCCCGATCATTTCATTCTCTGTCAATCGGTAGCGAATTTTTTCTAACTTCGATTGAAAACTTAGAATAAAGCTATCAACCCGTCTAATCAATTGTTCTTGTAAATTCGATCGATATTGGTTCTTAATGCCTTATGACACTTGACCAGTTGCGGATATTTGTCGCCGTCGCCGAGCGCGGCCACATGACCAAAGCGGCGGAGCTGCTGGGCATCTCCCAATCGGCCGCGTCGGCTGCCATCCGCGCGCTTGAGGAACAGCATGGCGTCCATCTGTTCAACCGCGTCGGCCGCAACATCGAGCTTGCCCAGACCGGTCACCGGTTCCTGCCAGAAGCCAAGGCCGTACTGGAACGAGCCGCCGCCGCACGCAATGTGCTGGAACATGTCTCGCAGACGGTTGCCGGCAGCCTCTCCATCGCCGCCAGCCTGACGATCGCCAGCTATTGGCTGCCGCGCCGGCTGGCGTCCTTCCACGAAGCCTATCCTGCGGTCAGGCTGAGCGTCAGCATCGGCAACACCAGGCAGGTCGAAGCCAGCGTGCTGGATGGAACCGCCGATCTCGGCCTGGTCGAGGGGCGCACCGAGTCTGACATATTGCGCCGCGCCAAGGTCGATATCGACCGGTTGATGCTGGTGGTTGCCGGTTCTCATCCCGAGATCGCCGAAATCGCGCCGGGCCGCCCCGACATAAAAGGGCTGCGCTGGATCATCCGCGAGGGCGGTTCCGGCACACGGGAGGTGCTGGAGGATCTGGCGCGCCGCGAAGGGATTTCGCTTGACGACCTGCAGATATTTCTGGTGCTGCCGAGCAACGAGGCGGTTCGCCAGGCGGTCGAGGCCGGTGCCGGCGCCACCATCATTTCGGAGCTCGTCGTTGGACGCGCCGTTGCTGAAGGCAGCCTGCGGTCCGTGCCGCTCGAACTGCCGAAACGCGACTTCGCCATGATTACACATCGCGACCGCCAGGCAAGCCTGGCCCAGATGGCGCTCAAGGCGCATTTGGGGGCCGACGAGAAGGCGTCCGCGCGTTCGTGAATTGTCCGGATATCAGCCGAACTTGCGCTGCGCGTCCAGCGCAAGGCCAAGTCCGACCGAGCCGAACATATCGCCCTCGATGACCGAAGCCTGAGGCACCAGCGACAGGATTTTTTGTCTCGCCAGCGGGATCGCGGTGGATCCTCCGGTCAGGAACACGGCGGTGATGTCGGACGACTTGACCCCGGCGTCGCCGATGGTCTGGCCGACCGTGGCGGCAACGCGCTCGATGTCCCTGGCGATCGTGGCGTTCAGCGCCTTTCGGGTGATCTCGGCGGCGAACTGGACTTCCGGCAGCCTCACCTCGACATCGGCCGAGACCTTGTCGGTCAGCGCGATCTTGGCCCTTTCGACAAGAGCGGCCAGCGCGTGCCCATACCGGTGCTCGACGATATGGATGAAGCGGTCGACGAGATCGGCGCGCTCGGCCTCGTAGCGGATCTGGCGCAGATGCGTCATCGCCTTGGCCGTGTAGACCAGGTTGATGCGTTGCCATGTGGCAAGATCGATGAAGTAGCTGGCCGGCAGGTTGCGCTTGCCGTCCTTGGTCGGGCTGAGGTAGCCGAGTTCCGGCATCACATGCGCGATGCTGAGCAATCGGTCGAAGTCGGTGCCGCCGATATGGATGCCGCGGCTGGCCAGGATATCGTCCTTGCGGTCAAGCGAGCGGGCACGCTGCGGCGAGACCCTTACGATCGAGAAGTCCGACGTGCCGCCACCCATGTCGATGATCAGCGCCAGTTCCTCGCGCGTCACCTTCTGCTCGTAGTCGAGGGCCGCCGCGATCGGTTCGAACTGGAAGGCGATATGCTTGAAGCCTTGGGCGCGGGCGGCTCCTTCGAGCTCGCTTTGTGCCCTGGCATCGGCCTCGGCGTCGCCGTCGACGAACTGCACCGGCCGACCGAGCACCACGCTCTCGACGGCGCCGCCGGCATCGTCCTCCAGTCTTTTTCGCAGATGGCCGAGGAACAGGCCGACGATCTCCATGAAGCCGATCGATCGCGCCTTGATGCGCGTCTTTTCCTGCGCGAGCGCGCTGCCGAGCACGCTCTTCAGCGAGCGCATCAGCCGACCTTCGACGCTGTCGGTGTAATTGGCGATTGCGTGGCGGCCGAAACAGGTACGGTTGTCCTCGAAGTTGAAGAACACGGCGCTTGGCAGCGTGACCTCGCCGCCTTCCAGCGCGACGAGGTGCGGCTGGCCGCTCCTGACCACGCCCACGGTGGAGTTGGAAGTGCCAAAATCGATGCCGGCGAATGCTGGTCGCATCGCAGCCTCCTGTCATCTCTGCTAAGGCAGCGGTTCGGCGCCGTCTGTGAAGCGTGCGCTCTCTGTCGTCCGGGGTGATCGGACCGCTCTGCCGAATTGAATTGTGCGTGTTGCCCGGCGGGCCGGGAGGTGGCGGTCTATAGCATGATCCGGGAAAGGAAAACCCCTTTGTAGCCGCTTTAGTCCTTGCGGAAGATCAACCTTCCGAGCCAGCCCGTCACCATGGCCAGCGATATGGCGAAGACGCCGTAGAGGAAGGAATAGTCGTGGGCGACACGGAAGATCGACTGTTCGAAACCGGATTTGCGGATCTCGAGCTGGGCCGAGCTCTCCTTGATGAACAAGCCGCTCTTGAACAGGAACGCGCGCGCCTTGTGGGTGCCGACCGGAACGTTCGGCGCCAGCCGCACCGTGGCGCGGAACAGGTTCTGTGACAGGAACTGCACGCCGCCGACATTCTCGCTGTAGAGGCCGGTTGCGGCCTTGCGTTCGCGCAACGCCGCGGTGAATTCCTCGATCGTGGCCGGGCTGTCGCCGGCATCGGCCGGCTGCATGTAGAGATTGGAGGCGCCGAGCGACAATTGCCTGTAGCTGTTCGGCTCGGTGATGTCCTGCAACGGCCGCGTCGTCGCCACCGAATAGGACACCGGCACGTTTTCGAAGGTCTCGGATTCCAGGTTGACCCAGACGCCGAGCACCCGGTCCTTGCGGCGCACCACCACCGGCTTGGGTGGACCTTCGAGCACGACGATGATGTCGTAGCGGCCTTGGCGCGCCACCAGCGGATCGGGATTTTCCAGCGAGCCGAAAATGGTCAGATCGGCGCCGGAAAAGCCGGCAGTGATCGAGACTTTGTCGGTGGAAAGGCCGATCTGGACGCTTTCGGTCGGCGGCGTCTGCGCCTTCGCGGGTGCGGCGGCGATCAATGACAGAAGAGCCGCGGTTGCGAGCGCTTTCAGGCCATTCATCAGTTGAAGCCCGCGCCGGACAGCGAATAAAGGTTGGGCGGCGTGACGAAGAGGTCGATGGCAAGCCTTATCGCCACCGCCAGCACCAGCATCGCCAGCAGCGCTCTCAACTGCTCGCCGCGCAGCCGCTGGCCGGCCTTGGCGCCATATTGCGCGCCGGCGACACCACCGGCCATCAAAAGAAAGGCCAGCATCACGTCGACCGTCTGGTTGGTGGTGGCGTGGACCAGAGTGGTGTAGGCCGAGGTAAAGATGATCTGGAACAGCGAGGTGCCGATGACGACGTTGGTCGGCACTTTCAGGAGATAGATCAGAGCCGGCACCATGATGAAGCCGCCGCCGACACCCATGATAGACGACAGGAAGCCGATGGCCGCGCCCAGCCCAAGCACTGGGATGACGCTGACAAACAGCTTCGAGGCCCTGAATCGCATCTTCAGCGGCAGGCGGTGGATCCAGTTGTGCTGGCCGGATTTCTTCATCACCGGTGCCGCGCCGCTGCGCGTGGCGCGTAGCGCGTTGATGCTTTCGACCAGCATCAGCCCGCCGACGGTGCCCAGAAGCACGACATAGAGCAGCGAGATGAACAGGTCGAGCTGTCCCAGCCTGCGCAGGAAAGCGAAGACGTAGATGCCGCCGGTGGAACCGACGATGCCGCCGGCAAGCAGCACCCCGCCGAGCTTGAAGTCGAGCGTGCCGCGCTTCATATGCGACAGCGCGCCGGAGAAGGATGAGGCGATGACCTGGTTGGCGCCGGTCGCCACCGCGATTGCCGGTGGGATGTTGTAGAAGATCAGGAGCGGCGTGATGAGAAAACCGCCGCCGACGCCGAACATGCCCGACAGAAAGCCCACCGCAGCGCCCATGGCCAGCAGCACGAAGACGTTGACGGAAATTTCCGCAATCGGGAGATAGATGCCCACCCGTCGGTCTCGATCAGTTTGCCAGTCGGCGAATACCGCCGTTGCGATAGTATCGCACCGAAAAGCCAATTTTTCCTTGCGCCGAAGCGGCGGCGGGGTCAAACCCCGCCGCCGCGCCGAAACAAAAAACATCTCAAGCAGTTAACAGGCAAATGTGTGGCAGGGGCGTCGCGGATACGACGCTCCTGCCGCTATTTGCGCGCCAGCAACGCCTTAACCAGCTTTTCGTCGACCGCACCGGTCGCGGGGAGCTTGTTGTCGGTCTGGAACGCGACGATCGCGTTCTTGGTCTTCGCGCCCATCACGCCGTCGGCGCCGCCGGCGTCGTAGCCGTTCTTGTTGAGGATGAGCTGGATGTTCTTGACCGCCTTCTTCATATCGATGCTGGCCGTCGTCTGCGGCGTGCCGTCTTGCCAGGATTCGGGAATGTCGGCCGAATTGGCGGCCTGATCGAGCGGCTTGGCCTTCCACAATTCGGTGGCGGCGCGGGCGCGCTCGAGTTGCTCGGGCCGTAGCGCGTTGGCGATCTCGTCGCGCTTGGCGGCAGCGTCCTTGTCGCCGGTCTTGGCGACGAGCGCGAACCATTTGTAGGATTCCTCCAGGTTCTGCTTCATGCCGACGCCCTTGGCGGCGAGGATGCCGAGATTGAACTGGCTGTCCTTCACGCCGAGATCCGCGGCCTCCTGGAACCAGTGCGCGGCCGATTCATTGTCGGTCACGCCGTCAGCGGCCATGGCGAACAGCACGGCCAGATTGTGCATGGCGCTGGCGTTGCCCTGATCGGCGGCGAGTTGGTACCAGGTCTTGGACTTCTTGATGTCGCGCGGGACGCCGATGCCCTTCTCGTAGAAATTGCCGATGCGATACTCGGCCGGAGCGAAGCCGAGTTCCGCGGACTTTTCATACCATTTGGCCGCCGCCGCCATGTCTTCCTTGACGCCGCGCGCCTCGGAATAGCGCGAGCCGATCTCGAACAGCGCCTTGGCGTCGCCGGTGGCTGCGGCGTCGCGCAGTGCGACCGGGCCCGCATCGGCGGGAATGTCGAATTTGGCCGGGGCCGCGGGAGCGCCGGCGGGCACGACGGCGCCGGTGGTGTCATTGGCCATGGCCGGTGCAGCCATTGTCGGTTGGATACCGTTGTCCGCATCCGTCGTTTGCGTTCCGCCGGCAGCAGCGGAAGGTGCCGGAGAAGAAGGAGCCGCTGCGACGGGACCGGCGGAAATGGGTTCTGCCGAAGCCATCGCGTCGGAGCCTGCCGCACCCGCGCCGGCAGGCATGACGGGAGCCATCGCCGTCGGAGCCCGCTCCGCCGTCGGGCCAGCGTTCGTCGGCCCATCGCCGTCCGACGCCATGGCGAGCGCGGTCTGCGCCACCATGTCGTCCTTGACCGCCGGAGCGGAGGGCTCGGCCTGCCTGACCTCACGGGCCGGTTCGCTGTTCGCTGCCGCCAACTGGGTTTCCGGCCTGGGCGGGCTCGCAGCGTCGACGAATGCGGTTTCCAGCGGTTGCGAGGCAACGGCCGGCGCATCATTGCTTGCCACCTGGGCGGGATCGGCGAGGAACGCCTTGCCAAGCTGCAGGCCGGCAAGCGCCAGCATGATCGCGGCGGCCGCCATCAGAATCGGCTTGCGCCGCGCCTTGAGCAGGTCGCCGATCCTGAGCGCCTTCACCGGTCCCTTCATCGTCGACTGGCGCTTCAAGGCGTCGGCCTCGGCGGCGGCGGCCTGCGCCGCGCGGCGGGCAGCCGCGATGAAGTCCGATTTTGCGGCATCGCTGTCGCTGAGCTTCGCCGGTTGCCCGCGCTCGTCGCGCACGCGCTTCATGATGGCGTTGAGGTCGGGCGCGCCGGAGCCAGGCTCCAGTGGCCGATTGGCCATTTTCGGGTCGAGCGGCTCGTCGAGGTCGACGCTCGGGATTTCCGGACCCGGCATCGAGCTCGCCAGCGGCGGAACGTCTGCTTCCTTCTTGCCCTTGAAAGCGCGCGCCAGGCCGCCCAACATCGATTTGCGGCGGCTTGCCGGCTCGCCCTTCCCGGCGATCGGATCGGAACCAAGCGCGGCCATGGCGGCGGCGGCCGCCGCCTCCGCGGGCGAGCGCGCACCCGGCCCGCGTGGCGAAGCGGGCTGGCTGCGCATGATCGCGGCGGCGCGGCCGTCGAGATCGGCCATGTCCCCTGTCAGCGGCATGGGCTCGTCGATATCCATCGACGGAGCGTCCACGGCCATCTTGCCGGCTCGCCCACGGCGCTTGCCGATCGCTTCATCCGGGCGTGCGTCCAGGAGCTCGCTCATCGCCTCGGACGGTTCGCCTGGTTCCAGCGAACCCAGCCTGTCGACGATCTTGAGCAGGGTGTCGTGGATGGCCTCGAACGTTCTCGAGTTACGCTCGTCGGAACGGCGTGTCAGCGTCTCGAGCGTCTTCAGGTCCTGGGCAAGGCCGGAAACCGCCGACGTGTCGGCGCCCGAGCCGGCCAGCGAGCGCACCGCGTTCTCGGCCGCCTCGCGCGCCGCGCCAAGGATGGAGTCGCGCGTTCCCGCCAGCGCCTTCTCGATTTCATTGAGGCGTGGGCTGATGTCCTCGAACTCCGGCAGCGGTGCGCTGGGCCTGGACAGGTGGGCGGACAGGCTGGCGACTTGCGCCTCCAGGCTGCGGATCAGCGCCGGATCGATGCCGGCGACTTGCGCGGCGGACGAGTCCAGGCGGCTCGAAATGTCTTCGAGCCGGCTTTCCAGGCCACGGATCGCGGCTTCGCCGGCGGGGTCGGGAATGCGTGTTTCCATGCGCTTGGCGAGCGCCGTGAAGCGGGCATCGATGGCTTCCATGATGCCGGCGCCGTCGACTTGCGGCATGCGCCGGTCGAGCCGGTCGGCAACCTCGTCCAGTCGGCGCTCAAGATCGCGGAACAGCATGTTGCCCTGTTCGATGGCGTCACCCTGGCGCCGTTCCATCATCGACGACAGCACGTCGAAGCGTTGCTCCAGCCCGTGGAAGATATAGTCGGCGTCTGGCATGGCCGGCGCCTGGTCGATCTTGTCGGCGATGAGCGCGATCTGCTTGGCCAGCCGTTCCATTGCCTGCTCGGGCAGGGCGGCGCGGCCGGCGAGTTCGTCGACCCGGCTCGACAGCGTGTTCAGCCGGTCGACGACGGCGTTGCCGGGGTGGTCCTGCGCCACTTCCTCGATCTGCCGGGCGAGCGAATCGATCCGTTTCTCGATGCGCTCGAAGGCTTCATGGTCGAGCGTATTGGCCTGTGCCGCGACGGTCGAGGCGACGATGGCGCGGGAGATCTCGTCCAGCCGCTCGTCGATCATGGCCAGCGTGCTGCCGCCGCGATTGTCCTGCTGGCTGGCGAAATGATCCACGGCGCTGGCCAGCGTGCGGACCTTTTCCTCCAGCGAGCGCAGGGATAGCGATTCCGGCAGGTTGTTGACGGCGTTGCTGATCTGCTCCAGCCGATCGGTCAGGCCCGAAATGGCGGGGTCCGGTGAGCGGTTGCGCTGGTCGGCGTCGACGCGGTCCTCGAAGGCTGTCCAGCGACGATCGAAATCGTCCCAGCGGCGGTCGACCTTCTGCACGCTCTCCTCGCGCGCCAGCGTGTCGAGCGCGGCTTTGACCTGTTCGAGTTCGAGCCGCAGCATGTTGACGCTTCTGTCGTCGCTTTTTTCCGACAGCGTCTTGATGGCGCCGGAAAGCCGCTCGAATTCGAGGCCAAGTTCGGCGCTGCCCTTGCCCGAAGCGCCTGACTTGGCGTTTGCCAGCAGTGCGCGGTCGATGTCCTTGCGCAGCGCCTCGAATTCGCTCTGCAGCCCGGCAGTCATCTGGTGGCGCAATTCCTCGCGCATGCCGCGCAGCTCGCCGGCGATCTTGCCGACCATGGCAACGCTGTCTTCCTGGCCGCGGATGCGGTCGATATCGCGGGCAAGGTTCTGGTAGTTCTGGCCGACGGCCGGCGCCGGCATCGGGGCCTGCGGATGCGCTGCGGGCTGCGGATCCTGGTACCAGCGCGGCTGAGCCGAAGGCTGTGCGGCGGGATAGCGCGGTTCGGTGCCATAGTGCCGGGGATCGGGACGTCCAATCGTGTCCTCGCGCGTTCTCTCCAGGCGCTGTTCCAGCGTCTCCAGCGAGCGGTTCAACTGCTCGAGCGTGGTCTGAGGCCTGCGCTGCCTGCCGGCGTTGAGTGTGTCGAGGTAGGACCGCTTGCTGTTCATCGGTGCGTCCGTCTTTCAGATTGGCCGGTTTGCGACCAGCTCCCCAAATCCTCGCCGGAACGAAGGCGACCGCACCACGGTGGAAGACAAGCTTCCCAGGGTTCACCCGCGCTCCGAAAAACCGTGAAAAAATCGATACAAGATAAACACGGGTAGCCGACATGCGCACAATTCGCCCAACGTGGTAAACAACGCGTTAACCAAGCTTAAGAAGTTGCGACGAAGTTCGCGGTGAACCGGTCGCTGCGGCATAAAGCGCCGCCCGCACAACGCCCTTGCGTCATGAGAGGGCTATCGGTATAGAATTGACGTAAACGTAAAAGGCGCATCAAGCGTGCTGTTTGCGATTTGTTTGTCGAAACCACGGCTGGAAGCACGCCCCCGCTTTCAGTCAGGCATCGCTTGGTCCAGGACCGCGACGCCACAGACGGGGAAAGCCAGTGACCATGAAGCTTATCTCGGCCGGCGAGACCGCGGCCAATACCAACACTATATCCGTCGACTCGGGCGAGGACCTCGTCCGCATCGGCGAAATGGCCAAGAAATATGGCGTGACGCTGCGCACGCTGCGTTTCTACGAAGACAAGGGCCTGCTCAACCCGCAGCGCGACGGTTCAACCCGCCTCTACACGCGCCGCGACAGGGTTCGGCTGAAACTGATCCTGCTCGGCCGCAAGGTCGGGTTCTCGTTGCGCGACGTCAAGCAGATGATGGATCTCTATGATCCCACCGGCTCCAACACCAAGCAGTTGCGGCTGGCATTGGACAAGTCGGAGAAGCAGCTTGCCCGCCTCCAGAAGCAGCGCACGCTCATCGATGACGCCATCAGCGAGTTGAGCACCTCCATGGCTGCCGTCCGGCAGATGCTGGTCGAGCGCTCGGCGCCGCAGGCGAGCGTCGCCGGCTGATTTGGGCCGCCGCCTTGCGGCGCAACATCCATGATCGAAAAAAGCCGTGTGGCGAGCGCCACGCGGCTTTTGTCATTGAGGGTTCCAACACATGTACTGCATCGCGTGCGGTTTGCTGCGGTGCAGGAGAAATTTTGTCGCATCGGCTGAATTGACGTTTACGCAAACGTCAATTTTTGTTATCTCCCGCTGAACACGGGTCCGCATGCCGCCTGACATGAATTCGGGGGGGTCGGATCAGGTCCGCAGGGTGGAGAAGAGCATGCCGATCTACAGGGCGCCGGTGCAGGATACGCTGTTCGTGCTCAACGAGGTGCTGGGCTACCAGCGCTATTCCAATCTCCCCGGCTTTTCCGATGCAACGCCCGACGTGCTGGAGGCGATCCTCGTCGAGGGCGCCAAGCTCGCGGAAAACGTCATGCATCCGCTCAACCGTGTCGGCGACATGGAAGGCTGTGTGCGCCATGACGATGGCTCGGTGACGACGCCGAGGGGCTTCAAGGAAGCCTTCGATCAGTATCGCGAGGGCGGCTGGATGGGGCTGGCGGCGCCCGTCGAGTTCGGCGGCCAGGGCCTGCCCTATGCCGTTCATACCGCCGTGGCCGAGTATATGGTGTCGGCCAATATGTCGCTGATGATGTATCCGGGCCTGACGCAGGGCGCGATCGCGGCGATCATCACCCATGGCACCGACGAGCAGAAAGCCAAATGGCTGCCGAAGATGGTCGAGGGCGCCTGGACCGGCACCATGAACCTGACCGAGCCGCATTGCGGCACCGATCTGGGCCTGCTGCGCACCAAGGCCGTGCCGAATGGCGACGGCACTTACAAGATCTCGGGCCAGAAGATATTCATCTCGGCCGGCGAGCACGACATGGCGGACAACATCGTCCACCTGGTGCTGGCCCGCATCGAGGGGGCGCCCGAAGGGGTGAAGGGCATCTCGCTGTTCATCGTGCCGAAGCTCAAGCTCGATGCTTCTGGCAATCCCGATGAGAGGAACACCGTCTCCTGCGGTTCGATCGAGGAGAAGATGGGCATCCACGGCAATTCGACCTGCGTCATGAATTATGACGAGGCGCAAGGCACGCTGCTGGGTGAGGCCAATGGCGGTCTCAAGGCGATGTTCACGATGATGAACGAGGCACGGCTCGGCGTCGGCCTGCAGGGGCTGTCGCTGTCGGAGATTGCCTACCAGAATGCCGTCGCCTACGCCAAGGACCGCTTGCAGGGCCGCTCGCTGTCGGGGCCGAAGGCGCCGGACAAGAAGGCCGATCCTATCATCGTCCATCCCGACATCCGCCGCAGCCTGATGACCATGAGGGCCTTCAACGAGGCCGGCCGTGCGCTGGCGCTGTGGACGGCGATCAAGTCGGACATCGCCCATCGCTCCGCCGACGACAAGGACCGCCAGGCGGCCGACGACTACACCGGGCTGATGACGCCGGTGGTCAAGGGCGTGCTCACCGACAAGGGCTTCGATCACGCCGTGATGGCGCAGCAGGTGTTCGGCGGCCATGGCTACATCGAAGAGCACGGCATGAGCCAGTTCGTGCGCGATGCCCGCATCGCCATGATCTATGAAGGCGCCAACGGCATCCAGGCGCTCGACCTCGTCGGCCGCAAGCTGGGTCTGAACGGCGGCCGCGCGGTGCAGTTGTTCTTCAAGGAAGTCGGCGAATTCTGCGAAGAGAACCGCGCCGACGAGAAGATGGCCCCCTTCACCAAGGCATTGAAGAAGAGCCTCAACGATCTTCAGACGGCGACCATGTGGCTGCTGCAGAACGGCATGGCCAAGCCCGACAATGCCGGCGCCGCCTCGACCGACTACATGCATCTCTTCGGCCTCGTGGCGCTCGGCTATATGTGGGCGCAGATGGCCAGGGCCGCCCAAGGCAAGCCGGGCGCCAACGGCGCGTCGTCCTTCTACGACAACAAGCTGGTGACGGCGCGCTTCTTCATGGAGCGGATCATGCCGGAAACCGCGACGCGTCTCGCCCGCATCTCCAGTGGCGCCGATACGTTGATGGCACTGCCGGCGGAAGCGTTCTAGAAATGGTCCCTCTCCCTTTGAGGGGAGGGCGGTCCAGAGGGGCCGGGAGGGGGCGCCGCGACAGTGCGCGGATCTCAATTTCGATGGCAGACCTTGGGAGGAAGATCATCGCATGACCAACCCAGCCGAAATCCTTGGCCTGCCGAAGCCCGCCTGGGCGGCGGACGAGGTCGGCATGCTCTACGACATGGCGCACCGCTTCATGTCCGAAGAGATCGCGCCGCGTTACGACGAGTTCGAGAAGAACGAAATGGTCGACCGCGAGAGCTGGCTGAAGGCCGGTGCCGCCGGCCTGCTCTGCGCCTCAATGCCGGAGGAATATGGCGGATCGGGCGGCACCTTCGCCCATGAGAGCGCCATCATCGAGGCCATCGGCCATGTCGGCGTCGACGGCTTCGGCATCGGTCTGCACAATTCGATCGTCGCCCCCTACATCCTCCACTACGGCTCGGAGGAGCAAAAGAAGAAATGGCTGCCGAAGCTCGCCACCGGCGAACTGATCGGCGCCATCGCCATGACGGAGCCCGGCGCCGGCTCCGACCTGCAAGGCGTCAAGACGCGGGCCGAGAGGGACGGCAACCAATACAAGATCAATGGCTCCAAGACTTTCATCACCAATGGCCAGCTCGCCAATTTCATCATCGTCGTCACCAAGACCGATCCGGACAAGGGCGCCAAGGGGACTTCGCTGATCGTCGTCGAGACCGACGAGGTCGACGGCTTCGAGCGCGGCCGCAACCTCGACAAGATCGGCTTGAAGGCCAATGACACATCGGAGCTGTTCTTCAACGATGCGCGTGTGCCGACCTCCAACCTGCTCGGCCACGAGGAGGGACAAGGCTTCATCCAGCTCATGCAGCAATTGCCGCAGGAGCGTTTGCAGATCGGCACAGGCGCGATTGCCATGGTCGAGCGCGCGCTGGCGCTGACCATCGAATACGTCAAGGAGCGCAAGGCGTTCGGCAAGGCGGTCATCGATTTCCAGAACACCCAGTTCAAGCTGGCCGAACTGAAGACCGAGGCCACGATCGGCCGCGTCTTCTACAATGATTGCGTGGCGCGCCACATCGATGGCGGTCTCGATCCGGTGACGGCGTCGATGGCCAAGTACTGGCTTTCCGACCTGCAGGGCAAAGTCGTCGACGAATGCCTTCAATTGCATGGCGGCTATGGCTACATGAATGAATATCCGATCGCCCGCATGTTCCGCGACGCCCGCGTCCAGCGCATCTATGGCGGCACCAACGAGATCATGAAATTGCTGATCGGCCGCTCGCTCTGAGCATCGGTCGGCAAACCCAAGGAGCAGGAAAATGGCCGAAGCTTACGTCTATGACGCCGTTCGCACGCCGCGCGGCAGGGGCAAGAAGGATGGCTCGCTGCACGAAGTGCCGGCAGTGCGGCTCGCCGCCAGGACGCTGGAGGCGCTGCGCGACCGCAACGGGCTCGACACTGCAACTGTCGACGACATCATCTTCGGTTGTGTCGACCCGGTCGGCGAGGCGGGGTCGGTCATTCCGCGCGCCGCGGCCTTCGAGGCCGGCTACGCGACCTCGGCGCCCGGCATGCAGATCTCGCGCTTCTGCGCCTCCGGCCTCGACGCCATCAATTTCGGCGCCGCCAAGATAGCCCAGGGCGCCGATGAGATCGTCATTGCCGGCGGTGTCGAATCGATGTCGCGCGTCGGCATGGGCGCCTCGGGTGGCGCCTGGTTCATGGACCCTTCGGTCGGCCTGCCCGGCTGGTTCGTGCCGCAAGGTATTTCGGCCGACCTGATCGCCACAAAATACGGCTTCAGCCGGGACGATGTCGACGCCTACGCCGTCGAGAGCCAGAAGCGCGCGGCAAAATCCTGGGCCGATGGCCGCTTCAGGAATTCGGTGATCCCGATCAAGGACCAGAATGGTCTCACCATCCTCGACCATGACGAGCATATGCGCCCATCGACCGACATGCAGTCGCTGGCCTCGCTCAATCCCTCCTTCGTCATGCCCGGCGAAATGGGCGGCTTCGACGCCGTGGCGGTGCAGAAGCATCCGGAAGTGGAGGAGGTCAATCACGTCCACCATGCCGGCAATTCGTCGGGCATCGTCGATGGCGCGGCCGCCGTGCTGCTCGGTTCGAAGAAGGCCGGCAAGGCCATGGGCCTGAAACCGCGCGCGCGCATCCGCGCCTTCGCCAACATCGGCTCCGAGCCGGTGCTGATGTTGACCGGCCCCGTTGACGTCACCGAGAAGCTGTTGAAGCGCGCCAAGATGAAGCTGTCGGACATCGATCTGTTCGAGCTCAACGAGGCCTTCGCCTCCGTGGTGCTGCGCTACATGCAGGCCTTCGATATCGAGCACGACAGGATCAACGTCAATGGCGGCGCCATCGCCATGGGCCATCCGCTGGGCGCCACCGGCGCGATGATCTTCGGCACCGTGCTGGACGAGCTCGAGCGCCGCGATTTGAACACCGCGCTGGTGACGCTGTGCATCGGCGCCGGCATGGGCACCGCAACCATCATCGAACGCGTCTGACGGGGAGAGAAACGATGAGCTACACCAATTTCACCCTCGACATCGACGCCGACGGCATTGCGCTGGTCACCTGGAACATGCCGGACCGCTCGATGAACGTCTTCACCGAGGAGGTGATGCGCGAGCTGAACGCCATTGTCGACAGGGTGGCGGGCGACGCCGCCATCAAGGGCGCGGTCATCACCTCCGGCAAGGATACGTTCTCAGGCGGCGCCGACATCACCATGCTCCAGAAGATGCTGACGACCTTCGCGGCTGAAAAGGGCAAGGATCTCGAAAAGGCGACCAGGGCGCTGTTCGAAAACGCCGGCACCATGACCGGTCTGTTCCGGAAGCTGGAAACATCGGGCAAGCCGTGGGTTTCAGCAATCAACGGCACCTGCATGGGCGGTGCATTCGAAATGTCGCTGGCCTGCCATGGCCGCGTCGCCGCCGATTCCGACAAGGTGAAGATGGCGCTCCCCGAGGTGAAGATCGGTATTTTCCCGGGCGCCGGCGGCACCCAGCGGGTGCCGCGTCTCACCGACCAGCAGCAGGCGCTGCAAATGCTGACCTCCGGCCAGAACCTGTCGCCGCAGAAGGCGAAGGCGATGGGCCTGATCCACGAGGTCGCCGAGCCGGCCAAGCTGGTCGAGACTGCGAAGGCCATGATCAGGAACGGCCTCAAGCCGGTAGCGCCGTGGGACGAGAAGGGATTCAAGCTGCCCGGCGGCCCGGTCTATTCGGCGGCGGGCGCTAATCTGTGGCCGCCGGCCATCGCCATCCTGCGCCGCGAGACCTATGGCAATTATCCGGCCGCCGCGGCGATCCTGAAATGCGTCTATGAGGGCCTGCTGGTGCCGTTCGACACCGCCCTCAGGATCGAACAGCGCTATTTCACGGAGATTATGCAGACCAAGGAAGCGGCGGCGATGATCCGCTCGCTGTTCGTATCGTTGCAGGAACTCAACAAGGGCGCGCGCCGCCCGGCCGGCGTGCCGGAAACCAGGTTCAAGAAGATCGGTATTCTCGGCGCGGGCTTCATGGGCGCCGGTATCGCCTATGTCACGGCCAAAGCCGGCATCCCGGTGGTGCTGCTCGACCGCGACATGGAGTCCGCCGAGAAGGGCAAGGCCCATTCGGATGGTCTGATCTCGGATCAGGTGAAGAAGGGGCGTGCCAAGCCCGAGGACAAGGACAGGCTCCTGTCGCTGATCACGCCGACATCGGACTATGCCGACCTTGCCGGCTGCGATCTCGTGGTCGAGGCGGTGTTCGAGGATTCCGCGGTGAAGAAAAGCGCCACCGAACAGGCGGAAGCGGTGCTGAAGTCGTCGGCGATCTTCGCGTCGAACACCTCGACCATTCCGATCACCGCCCTGGCCAAGAATTCGGCGCGGCCGAAGAATTTCATCGGCATCCATTTCTTCTCGCCGGTCGACAGGATGATGCTGGTCGAAATCATCCTTGGCAAGAAGACCGGTGACAAGGCGCTGGCCACCGCGATCGACTTCGTGCGCGCCATCAAGAAAACGCCGATCGTCGTCAACGATACGCGCGGTTTCTACGTCAACCGCTGCGTCCTGCGCTATATGTCGGAAGCCTACAAGATGTTGATCGAGGGCGTTCCGGCACCGATGATCGAGAACGCCGCCAAGGCCGCCGGCATGCCGGTCGGCCCGCTGGCGCTGACCGACGAGACGGCCATCGACCTCGCCCAGAAGATCATGAAGCAGACCATCAGGGATCTCGGCGACAAGGCGATCGACCCGAAGCAGATGGCGCTGATCAACACCATGGCCGACGACCACGGCCGCTTCGGCCGCAAGAACGGCAAGGGCTTCTACGACTATCCGGCCAAGCCGGCCAAGAAGAAGCTGTGGCCGGGCCTTAAGGAGCTCTATCCGCAGCTCAAGCCGGAGAAGGTCGACTATGCGGAATTGCAGCAGCGCCTGCTGGTCACCATCGCGTTGGAAGCGGCTCGGGTGATGGAGGAGGGCATCGTCACCGATCCTCGCGAGGCCGATGTCGGCTCGATCCTGGCCTTCGGCTTCGCGCCCTATACGGGCGGCGCGCTGTCCTACATCGACGGCATCGGCGCCGGGCAGTTCGTCAAGATCGCAAAGAGCTTGCAGAAGAAATACGGCGCCGAGTTCAAGGCGCCCAGGCTGCTGCACGACATGGCAGAAAAGGGCGAGACTTTCTACCAGCGCTTCGACACCTACGCGAAGGGCGACGTGAAGCAGGCGGCCTGAGCGTGGCCGGAATCAAAGGTGCCGCGGCGTCCCTTGCGCGTCCGAAAAGACGCGCCGCGCCGTAATGTATGTCTGGGGGCGCCTTGCGCGTATGATGGCCACGGCGGGCAGCCGTGGCTCCTACCAGATGGGTGACGAAAGCCGGTTGGCCTTTCGCTGCCTGCCGACGGACATCGATTTCAACCGCCATCTCAACAATGCCCGCTATATGATGCTGGCGGACCTTGGCCGCATCGATATCTTCATCCGCGCCGGCCTCATCACGCTGGCGAGAACGAATGGCTGGGCGCCGATGATCGGCGGGCTGCAATCGGCCTATGTGCGTGAGATCAAACTGTGGCGGCGTTTCGAAGTGGTGTCTTCGATCGAGACCTGGGAAGGCAGCCAGGTCATCGGCAAGCACCGTTTCGTCCTCGACAATGGCGAGACCGCCGCATTGATCATGACGACAGCCGGCGTCTACGACCGCGCCGCCCGGCGCTTTCTCGATATTGACGAGGTCGTCGCCGCGCTTGGCCGCTCCGCCCAGCCGCGTCCGCCCAGCGAAGCCGAGCGGGCGTTCATGGCCTCGCACCGGAACCTGCGCGGGCAGGCCAAGCGGATCGGTTGACCCGGAAACCGGAATTGGCGCGGCCAGCAGGAAGATGTAGTGCCATGGCACAACCGGTGGACAAACCTTCATTCGAAGACTAGAAAGGAAAGGCATTTTTTCCTTTTTGCAAGGAGAGCGGAATTGCTCTCGCATGACCGTGTTTGGGCCGCCATCGACGCTCTGGCCGAGCGGTATTCGCTCTCGGCTTCCGGCCTGGCGAAGCGGGCCGGCCTTGATTCGACTGCCTTCAACAAGTCGAAGCGACTGTCGTCGGACGGCAGGCCGCGCTGGCCCTCGACCGAATCGCTGGCCAAGATCATCGAGGCGACGGGCGCTTCGCTCGACGAATTCACCGGGCTGATAGAAGGTCGGGCCGGCCACGGCGCGATGCCCGCCCGCGGGCGTGCCGTTCCGTTGCTCGGCTTTGCCCAGGCCGGCGCCGGCGGGTTTTTCGACGATGCCGGCTTCCCGGCCGGTCAAGGCTGGGATCTGGTGGAACTGCCGGCGCAATCGACCGAGAGTTCCTATGCGCTTCAGGTGCAAGGCGATTCAATGCTGCCGCTCTACCGCAATGGCGACGTGCTCATCGTCGAGCCGGCAGCCCTCATCCGCAAGGGCGATCGCGTCGTCGTCAAGACGACGGGCGGCGAGGTGATGGCCAAGGTGCTCGATCGCCAGACCGCTAGGTCGATCGCACTGGTTTCGCTCAATCCCGATCATCCGGACCGCGACATTCCCATGCGCGAGGTTGAATGGGTGGCGCGGATCGTCTGGGCAAGCCAATAGGGTGCGGGCTGGTGCGGCTTCCTCATCTTGTCCTTGCGGTTCTGATGGTCCCTGGAATGGCCGCGCTGGTAGTCGCCGGCGGCCGCGCGCTGAAGAGCGGCGAAGCTGCCGTCGGGGTGGAACAGATCGATCCGAGCGCCGATACGGTCTCTCAGCCAGGCACCGACGGTGTGCCGGAGGAGCCGGCCACATCGGCCATTGCCGCTCCGCCGCCCCCCGCCGCTAGCCTGCACTCGCGTGCGATCGATCCCCAAGTCGTGGCGCCGCCGGAGCTTCCCAGCAAGGAGCTGGAGCGGGTGGAGCCGCGCGCGCCGTTGAGCAAGCTGGCGCTGGCCATGCCGCCCAAGCCGAAAATGCCGGACGACTGGAAAGGGACGAAGCTGTTCCAGCCGGTCGCGCCCGCCGCCGGACTGATCGAGGCGAAGGGCTATTCTGTCGCGGTTTCCGGCGTCGACATTGTCGGGCAGAACGAGACCTGCACCTCGGACGGTAAATCCTGGCCCTGCGGCGTCCGCGCGCGCACGGCGTTCCGCGCCTTCCTGCGCGGCCGGGCGGTGGTCTGCGCCGTGCCGCCGGAAGGCGGCCGCGACCTGATCGCCGCCGACTGCCGGATCGGCAAGCAGGATGTCGGCCGATGGCTGGTCGAGAACGGCTGGGCGCGCGCCGCCAAAGGCGGCCCTTACGTCGAAGTCGGGGAAAAAGCGCGCAGCGAAAGGAAAGGCATTTTCGGATCGGCGCCAAGCCTTTCAGGCGTGCCTTCGATGCCGGCCGCCCGCGCCCCGGCGCCGCAAGCGCCGGGCTCGATCTTGGAAGAGGTCGGCGGCATTCTCAAGCCAGCTGACCAGCCAACGCCTTCTGAATGAGCCCGCGCGTCTCGGCGATGCCGTAGAGTGCCGCGAACGAGCCGAAGCGCGGTCCGCGCTCCTGCCCGATCAGCACCTGGTAGATCATCTGGAAGAAGGCGCCCGAAACGCCCGGACCACCTTCGGGGCTCTTCTTGGAATGATCCTGATAGCGTTCCACCTTGCGGGCGATGTTGAGCGCGGCGTTCTGGATCGCCTCGCCGTCCGAGCCCGCCGGCAGGGCGCCGAGCGCCTGATCCAACGCTTCCAGCGCCTCCCGCTCGACGTCGTCGGGCGCGCGGAAGGTCTTCGTCGGCTTCACGAAATCGTCGAAATAGCGGATCGCATAACCCGTCAGCCTGTCGAGCTCAGGGTGGGTCGCCGGCGTCACGCCCCGCACATGGCGCGAGATGAAGCCCCACAGCACGTCCTTGTTCTGCGCATTGGAGGCGCTGACTAGGTTGAGCAGCAGCGAGAACGGCACCGGCATGTCGATGGCGGGCGGATTGCCGTCGTGCATGTGCCAGACCGGGTTGCCCAGCCGTTCCTTCCAGTCCTGCCTCCGATAGGCTGCAAGGAAGGTGTAATATTCGTCCACGGCCCGCGGGATGACGTCGAAATAGAGCTTCTTGGCCTGTCGCGGCCGCTGGTACATATAGAGCCCCAGGCTCTCCGTCGGCGCGTAGGTCAGCCATTCGTCGATGGTCAGACCATTGCCCTTGGATTTGGAGATCTTCTGGCCGTTCTCGTCCAGGAACAGCTCGTAGACGAAATGCTCCGGCGCGTGCCCGCCGAGGATGTTGCAGATGCGGTCATAGACCACCGCATTGGTCTGATGGTCCTTGCCGAACATCTCGAAATCGACGCCAAGGGCCGCCCAGCGCATGCCGAAATCGGGCTTCCACTGCAGCTTCACCTTGCCGCCGGTAACCGGAAGCGTGGTCTCGGTACCGTCATCGTCGAAGGTGATGGTGCCCGCCCTGGCATCGACGTGCTTCATGGGAACGTAGAGCACGCGGCCGCTCTTCGGCGAGATCGGCAGGAACGGACTGTAGGTCGCCTGCCGCTCCTCGCCCAGCGTCGGCAGCATCACCGCCATGATCTGGTCGTAGCGTTCGGCCGCGCGCAACAGCATCGCGTCGAAGCGGCCGGTCTTGTAGTACTGCGTCGCGCTGGCGAACTCATAGTCGAAGCCGAACGTGTCGAGGAAGCGGCAGAGCATCGCGTTGTTGTGGTCGGCGAAACTCGCATAATCGCCGCCGAAAGGGTTGGGCACCGAAGACAGCGGCTTGTGCAGGTGCGGCTCCATCGCCGCGCGATCCGGCACGCTGTCGGGTATCTTGCGCATGCCGTCCATGTCGTCGGAAAAGCACAGCAGCTTGGTGGCGACCTTGTCCTGCGTGATGACGCGGAAGGCATGCCGCACCATCGACGTGCGCGCCACCTCGCCGAACGTGCCGATATGCGGCAGGCCGGACGGGCCATATCCGGTTTCGAACAGCACCGTTTGCGGGAGTTCGCGGCCCTTGTAGCGCTCGATGATCTTGCGGGCTTCCTCGAACGGCCACGCCTTGCTTTCGGCCGCCGCCGTCAGCACTTCGGGATTGAGATCGATGATGTTTGATCCCGCCATGTCACTGTTTTCCAAATTAGACGCCGGCAAAGCCGCAAGTGAGGATTTTCAACCGGTCTCTATGCGCGCCTGACCGGAGCGTCAACGAGCGCGGCGCTTTTTCCTTGCAGCGCAGGGAACGCGTTCCTACCTTCGCAGCCCGTATCGAGGAGTTGTTGAATGCCGACCCCGCATGAAGCGCTGATCTACCTGATGGTCATCACCTCCGCCTCCGACCGCGACATGACGGATGTCGAGCTGGCGCGGATCGGCGAGGTCGTCCGCTCATGGCCGGTGTTCGAGGATTTCGACCACGACCGCCTGGTTGGCGTCGCCCAGGCCTGCCAGAAGAAGCTGCATGAAAAGGGAGGGCTGGAGGGTGTCCTGGCAAGCGTGGCCGAGGCCCTGCCGGAGCGCCTGCGCGACACCGCCTATGCGGCCGCCTTCGAGGTCGCGGCCGTCGATCTCGAAATGCGGATGGAGGAGGTGCGGGTGCTCCAACTCATTCGCCTCAAGCTCGATCTCGACACGCTGACCGTCGCGGCGATCGCGCGTGCGGCCAAGGCGCGCCTGCGCACGCTGACCTGAGCGGCGACACTCAACCCGACCGGAAGAAACTGATCGGGACCGGATCAGAAAGCTGACCGGGACCGGATCAGAAGAAACTGACCGGGAAATAGCGCAGGTAGAACTCGGCGAACGTGCCTTTCAGCGAAATCTCCTGCAGCGCGTAGTCGAGAGCGGCGGCCAGCGCCGGGTCATCGGATCGGGCGGCGATGGCCATGCCCGAACCCAGATATTCCGGCGCCAGATAAGGTCCGCCGGCAAAGCGGCAGCAGCCGGCCGCATCCGAACCGCCCAGCCAAAAGGCGAAACGCATGCCATCGCCGAAGGCGGCATCGATCTTGCCGGCCTTGAGGTTGGCGTAGAGGTCTTCCGGCCTGTCGAAGGTGACGACCTGAACGGTGTTGAAATAATCGCGCAGCATGCGCTCATGCGCCGAGCCTGATATCACGCCGACACGCTTGCCGCGCAGCTTGGCGAACAGCGGCTCGGTCAGCGCCTCGCCCTTCGGCATGATGAAGCGCGCCGGAAATTGCAGGTAGGAGCGCGAGAAGGCGTATGTCTGGCGTGACTGCGGCGTCGCGGCGATGCCGGCAATGATCGCTTCGCCTTCGCCTTTCTCAAGCGCTCCTTCGAGCTCGGTCCAGGGCAATGCCTGGATCTGACATTTGTCGACGATGCCGAGCTCGGCGCAGATGGCGCGCGCCAGGTCGATGTGGAAACCGGACAGCTTTCCCGCGGCGTCCAGGAAGTTGAAGGGCGGGAAATCGGTTGTGGTCAGGAACCGCAGCCGCGGCAGTGCGGAGAGCTCCGGTTTCGGTAGCCGCTCCTTGGCATCCCACAGCACCGGCACCTGCGGCTCGGCCGCGCGCGCGCGCTCACCCAACGCCAGCGACGCGATCAGCATCGACGCAAGGACGAGAGACCTCCGCTGGAACGCCATGATAAACTTCCACCGCACCTGTGTTCGCATCGGTTCTGGTACGAAAATAGTACAGGCACAATGCTTTTTGATTTCAACGCGTCGATTTCAGGATATGCTTTAGCAGGTTTGCAAACAGCGGTGGCTGCCCGGGTGGGGACCAGGGTCGAGAACCACAACCACAAGGCAACGCTTTGCAATCCCTGGTCGGTGGCGAAGTGCCAACAAGGCACGGATCATCGATTTCAACGAGGCAACATGGGGTTTGATGTTGCGATGGGTCAGTTCGATCGCACGCTGGAATACATAGATCACCTGCAGCAAGCCGGAACGGCGGCTGCGGTTTGCGAGAGGCTGTTGGGCATAACGTCGGATTTTGGCCTGACCGCTCTGATGGCGGGCACCGTACCGCAACCGGGCACGCCGACCGGCCAGCAAAAGCAGCATGTGCTGCTTTGCGACTGGCCTGTCGAATGGTTGGAGCGCTACGTGGCGCGCAACTATGTCGATCACGACCCGATCGTCAGCCACATGAAACAGTTGCAGGCGCCGTTCCAGTGGCGGGAAGCGGCCCAGGGCGTTAGCATCGACAGAAGCAGCGGCGAAGTGATGGGCGACGCCGTCGTGTTCAAGCTGCGCGACGGGCTGGCATTCCCGCTGATCACGCTCGACGGCCAGATCGTCATGGTGTCACTGGGCGGCGAGGCCGTGGAACTGTCCGCCGCCGAGTTCGGCCTGGTGTCGCTGGTGTCGACCTATGCGGTGGGTCGCGCCATGCAGCTTCACACGAAGGCCAGCAAGACCATCGATAATGTCGAGCTGACGCCGCGCGAACGCGAATGCCTGCAATGGGCCGCCGTCGGCAAGTCCGAATGGGAGATTTCGCAAATCCTCGGCATCTCCGAACACACGTCGGAGAAACACCTCCTTAACGCCAAAAGCAAACTCGGTGCCGTCAACCGCGTACAGGCAGTCGCTGAAGCGATAAGGCGCGGCTATATTAGTTAGGTCGGCCGGGTCGGCCTAGAAATTCCTGCCTACGTGATCGCGTAATTTTCTTGCGAGGGCACGGCCGTATCTTCCTCTTGAACAGGAGACGGCAAAATGATTTTTTCCCTTACAACAAAAGAACTGATGGAACATCCCGATCTGTGGGAGGCCGTGCATCGGCTGCGCTACAGGATTTTCGTCGAGGAAATGGGGTGGGAGGACCTGCGGCGCCCCGATGGCTTCGAGATCGACCAGTTCGATCATGACGAAGCGGTGCATCAGATCGTCATCAGAGGCAACGAGGTCGCGGGCTATCAGAGGATGTTGCCGACCACGCGGCCACATCTCTTGACCGAGGTGCTGGCCGATCTTTCCGTGGGAACGCCGCCGTCGGGTCCGAACATCTGGGAACTGACCCGCTATGCAGTGGCACCCGGCTTTCGCGACGGCCGCCGAGGCGTTTCGACCGTCGGTACCGAGCTCATTGCCGGCTTCGTCGAGTGGGGGCTGAAGCGCGGCGTCGACAAGGTGATCATCGAGTTCGAGCCGATGTGGGTGCTGCGCGCGCTGCAGCTGCATTTCCTGGCCACGCCGCTGGGCTATCAGCGCACCTATGGCAACCAGCAGGTCGTCGCGACGCTGCTCACCTTCAATGAGCACACGCTGGATGTGGTGCGTTCGCGCCGCAATCACCACGCTCCCGTTCTGGCCAGGGGATATCCCGATATGTTCGGGCAAAGGCGGGCGTCATGAGATCGGAAACGGCCATGAACGCGCACCCGCAACCCGAACTGCGCAACCACACGCTGATCGTCACCGTATCGTCGACCGACGGCCGGCCGGTGCTCGACAGAAGGGCCTATGAAAGCCTGGCAAGGACGTTCCACGAAGCCGCCGACAATGACGACGTTCGTGTCGTCGTGCTGCGCGGCCTGGCGGGCTGCTTCTGCCTCGGCGGCGATTTTTCCGAATTCCTCGATGCTACCAAGCACCAGAAGCTGATCGCCGCCGTCACCGACATGTTCCGCACGCTGGCGACGTTCCCCAAACCCATACTGGCCTGTGTCGACGGCGATGCGGTCGGCGTCGGCTGCACCATCCTGTTCCATTGCGACATGGTGATCGCGTCCGCCGAAAGCACGTTCCGGGTGCCGTTCGTCGATTTCGGCCTGGTGCCGGATGCCGCGACCAGCATCCTGGCGCCGCAGAAGCTCGGCTACGCCGGCGCCTTCCGCTTTTTCTGCCTCGGCGACACGCTGCGCGCCGACGACGCCAGGGCGCTCGGGCTGGTCGCCGAGATTGTCTCCGAAGGCAGCGTCGAGGAGGCAACCCTCGGCCGGGCAAGGCAGCTCGCCAGGAAGCCGGTCGCCGCGTTGCTGCAGACGCGGGGCCTGCTCAAGGGGAACCCCGCGGAACTTTGCGAACGCATCGATCAGGAGATCTCGCTGTTCCAGCAGGCGCTGCAGGACGACACCACGCTGCGGCGGCTGCAGCGGATTGCCCGGTTGGCGGCCTGAGCGTCGCGCCGAAGGCGTTGCGCCACGCGGTCCAGTGCCGCGTGGCGCAGGCACCGTCAGTCCTGTTTTGCCAGGAATGACGGCCCTTCGCCGATGATTTTCTTGTCTTCCTTGCCGATGATGTCGAGGTCGCGGCCGTCATAAGGCAGCGACAGGAGGATGCGCCGCATCACCGCCAGCCGCGCGCGGCGCTTGTCGTTGGCACGCACGATGATCCACGGAGCGAATTCCTTGTGGGTGCGCTCGAACATGGTATCGCGCGCCCTGGTGTAATCGTCCCACTTGGTAATGCCGGCAATGTCGATCGGCGAAAACTTCCAGCTCTTCAGCGGACTGTGGCGGCGATCGTGAAATCGCTCGAGCTGCGTTTCCCGGCCGATGTTCAGCCAGAATTTGAAGAAGTGGATGCCGTCATTGACGATCATCCTTTCGAAGTGCGGTGTCTCGTCGAGAAACTTCTCGTGCTGTTCTGGCGTGCAGAAGCCCATCACCGGTTCGACGCCGGCGCGGTTGTACCAGGAACGGTCGAACGTGACGAATTCGCCCGCGGTCGGGAAGTGGTCCGCATAACGCTGGTAGTACCATTGCCCCAGCTCGGTCGGCGTCGGCTTGGTCAGCGCCACGTTGCGTGCCGTGCGCGGATTGAGGTACTGGCGCAGGACGAAAATCGTGCCGCCCTTGCCGGCCGCGTCGCGGCCCTCGAACAGCGCCATCATCCGCCTGCCTGTCGACTGCAGCCACGCCTGCGCCTTGACCAGCTCGATCTGCAATGCCTCGAGCGTCTCGTCATATTCGTCGCTTTTCATCTTCTTGTCGTAGGGATAGCCGCCCGCGGTCAGCTTGCGCTCCTCGATCCAGTCCGGCAGTGCTGGATTCTCGATGTCGAACTCCCGCTCCTTGCCGTTGATCCTGAGCTTCAGCGGCCCCGGGGTCGGCGCGGCGGTGTTTTCCTTGGCTTTTTTCATCGAGACGAACCTTTCCAGCTTACGGACTCGTGCTATTGAGCCATTGCAGTGCCGCGCGCCGCTTCAGACGCAAAGGGCGCTGCACTTTTGGATTTTGCGCATGATCCTTTCCGAAAATCGATTCTGATTTTTCGGCGTCATGCGCCAGGCCGGTCCAGCGAAATTGCCGGACCGGGAGCGGGGCGCAGGCGCGAATGGCGGACCAGGGCGCAGATGAGAAGGGCGTGACGCAGGCGCTTGCCGCGCGGCTGTGGAACAGCCGATGGTTGCTGGTCGCCGGTCTTGTCGCGGTCATGGCGGTTTATGCCTTTGCGGGCATTTCCGCCTATGTGCTGCTGCCGGCGCTGGCTTTGCTGCTGGTGGCGGCGATGATACCGGCTGGAGCCACGCGCCAGCCCGGCGAAAGCGGCGCGGCGATCGAGGCCATCGGCCTGCAACGCCTGTCCGGCGAATATCTGGCGGCGGCCGTCGCCGACCCCTTGATCATCTTCGACCATGCCGCGGCCATCGTTCATGCCAACGCCGCCGCCTTCGCCGCCTTCGGCGGCATCGCGCCTGGCGTATCGTTGTCGCTGAAATTCCGGGCGCCGGAAATGCAGGCTCTTCTGGACGGCGTGCTGTCGGGCGAGGTCGCGTCGGATGTCATCGATTACACCGAGAGGCTGCCGGTCGAGCGGACTTACCGGGTCAGTGCCTCCTCCGTCGGTCACGGCACTGATCTCTACGTGATGGTGTTCAAGGACCAGAGCGAAGCGCGCCGCATCGACCGCATGCGCGCAGATTTCATCGCCAATGCCAGCCACGAATTGCGCACGCCGCTCGCCTCGATATCGGGTTTCATCGAAACGCTGCGCGGACCGGCCCGCAATGACCCGGCGGCGCGCGAGCAGTTCCTGCAGATCATGCAGAACCAGACCGGCCGCATGGCACGCCTGATCGATGACCTTTTGTCGCTGTCGCGGCTGGAGATGAAGCCCTATCTGCGGCCGGGGACCGAGGTCGACCTGCGCCAGACCGTCGACAGCGTCATCGATTCGCTGGCCCCGCTGGCGCGGGAAAACGGCGTCGTCATCGAGCGGGATTTCGCCGACGGCCCTCTCGACGTGCCGGGCGACCGCGACGAACTGTTCCAGGTCTTCGAGAACCTTCTGGAAAACGCCTGCAAATATGGGCAGTCGGGCGGCCGCGTGGTGGTGTCGATCGAGCGCGGCGACGCCGAGGGCGAAGCGGGCATCGACGTGACGATCAGGGATTTTGGCCCCGGCATTCCCGAGGAGCACATTCCGCGCATCACGGAGCGCTTCTATCGCGTCGACGTCGAGAGCAGTCGAACCCAGAAGGGCACAGGCCTTGGCCTGTCGATCGTCAAGCATATCCTGACGCGCCACAACGCCAGGCTCTCGATCAAGTCCGAAGTCGGCAAGGGCGCCGCCTTCTCGGTTCATTTGCCGGCGGCCTGAGCCGCCCTAGTTTCCAAGGTGCCATTTCTTTTTTCTGTCATCCGGTTAGCGTATCAGCGGGGATTCGAGGAAACGACTCAAAATCAGATCATCCGTGGGAAGGCATCCGGTCATGCAGTCCGTGCACATAGTCAGCGCCTATGACGAGGAGCTGAAAGATCTGTCGAAGCGCATCGCCGCCATGGGCGGACATGCCGAACGCATGGTCGAACAGGCGATCTCCGCCTTGGTCAATGCCGATCCCGGCCTTGCCCAGAAGGTGATCCGCGACGACGCCGTCCTCGACGAAGGCCAGCGCGAAATCGACGACAGGGCAATCATCATCATCGCCCGGCGCCAGCCGATGGCGACGGACTTGCGCGAGATCGTCGGCGCGATCCGCATCTCGGCCGATCTCGAGCGGGTCGGCGATCTCGGCAAGAATGTCGCCAAGCGTGTGGTGGCGGTTGCCGACGGGCGCCAGCCGACCAGCCTGTTCCGCGGCCTCGAAGCCCTGGCCGACCTGGCGTTGACCCAACTCAAGGAAGTGCTCGACGTCTACGCCTCGCGCTCGGTCGAAAGGATCGGCTTCGTACGTGACCGCGACGACCAGATCGACGCCATGTACACGTCGCTGTTTCGCGAATTGCTGACCTACATGATGGAAGATCCGCGCAACATCACGCCCTGCACGCATCTGCTGTTCTGCGCCAAGAACATCGAACGCATCGGTGACCATGCCACCAACATTGCCGAGACGATCTACTATATCGTCACCGGCGACCAGATGCCTGCCGACCGGCCGAAGGGCGACAAGACGGACAAGATCGGCCTTTCCGCAACGCAGCCGATCAAGTGAACGCACTTTCTCTCGAACGCTTGGTCGTATTGCGCTAGACTATCCCTGAGGCAAGCCTGCTGGTTCCCCGCAAAGGCAGTGCTTCGGGAGGCTGCGATGGAATATGTCCGGGACTTCAAGCCCGCGCCGCCGACATCGGCCGTCATCGCCTCCAGCGTCTACACAGCCGGGCGCCGCATCGCCGACATCCCGATCGAGGAAGCCGGCACATGGGCCAGGAAAGCGGGACACGTCGTGTGGATCGGGCTGCTTGAACCCGACCGCGAGCTTCTGCTGCGCGTGCAGGCGCAATTTCATCTGCATGAGCTCGCAATCGAGGATGCCGAGCATCCGCACCAGCGGCCGAAGATCGAGCAATATGGTGATGCGCTGTTCATCGTCGCCCGCACCGCGCAGCTGATCGAGGGCCGCGTCACCTTCGGCGAGACGCATCTGTTCGTGGGCAGCGGCTACATCGTCAGCGTCAGGCACGGCCCTTCGACATCCTATGCTGTGGTGCGCCAGCACTGGGAAAGCTGCCCGCATTCACTGGCCAAGGGCGAGGATTTCGTCCTCTATGCCATTCTCGATTTCATCGTCGACAACTACATGCCGGTGCTCGAGCAGATCGAGGATGAGGTCGAGGCGATCGAGGACCGGGTCCTGCTGAAGCCGATGACCGGCCCCGATATCGAACGCCTTTATATGCTGCGTCGCGATCTGTTGCGGCTGCGCAATGCCGCACTGCCGCTGGTGGAGGTCTGCCGCCGGCTGACCAGCGCCGACCTGCCGCAGATCCATTCAGCCATGCACCCGCTGTTTCGCGACGTGACCGACCATATCCGCACCGTCCAGGAAAAGATCGACAGCTTGCGCGAAGTGCTGGCCTTTGCTTTCGAGGCGAGCCTGCTGGTGGGCCAGAGCCAGGAAACGGCGATCTCCAAAAAGCTCGCCTCATGGGCGGCAATCCTGGCCGTGCCGACAGCCTTCGCGGGCATATACGGCATGAATTTCAGCGACATGCCGGAACTGAAGATGGAATACGGCTACCCGATGGTGCTGCTGGCGATCGCGCTGATCTGCAGCTTCCTCTACTGGCGGTTTCGCAAGAATGGATGGCTGTGAGAGTAGGGCAGTAGGCAGTAGGCAGTAGGCAGTAGGCAGTAGGCTAAACGCTCGGGAGCGCAAATTCAAAACATACTGCCCTACTGCCCTACTGCCCTACTGCCTTAGTCCCTTATCTATTCCGCCGCCGCTCCGCTGCCGGCTGGAACGCCACGCGGGCATGGTATTTACAATAGGGTCCGGTTTCGGCGGCTTCGTTGCCGCAGAAATTGAAGTCTTCCGACAGCGGATCGCCGTTCGGCCATTTGCAGGTGCGCTCGGTGAGTTCGGTGAGCTGGAGATGCCGCGAGATCGGCACCACCACATTCTCGACCGGCCGGATATAGTGGCGGGCCACCGGCTCGGCATCGAACTGCGCTTGCAGCGCCGTTGCTCCGATCGATGTCGTGACGTGGCGGGTCGCACTCGCGGGGCGCGACACCGATTTTTGCGCGCCCGACCCTTGCGCCGTCTTCTTCTGGCGTGCCGGCGCTGCCGTGGCGCGCCCGCGGCCCGACAATTTCAGCCGGTGCACCTTGCCGATGACGGCATTGCGGCTGACCCCTCCAAGCTGGGCAGCAATCTGGCTTGCGCTCAGACCCTCCGACCACAGTTTTCTCAAGAGTTCGACCCGCTCGTCAGTCCAATTCATGACCGCGCTCCTGCTAAGCGTACGGCAATCGGAATCCATTCCCGGCCCAGCACCACTGCTGGGGCAGACACCACATATATCTGGTGATTAGGTCCGCCGCACGAAATCTAGTTATTTCCCGACTACAACTACCTTATGCGCTGACTCGGTGACAAGAGTCCGAAGTGCAACACGAATCGGTTTTTTCGGTTTTCCCCAACTTGCCAGCTCACTTATGAGCCGGCGTCCCGTCGGGAGGCTTGCCGCGCGCCACTACGCGACGTTTTCGTTGACTTCATGGCTGAAAAACCCGATAAGCCGCAAAGGCCGCCGCTTTGGCGGCTTTTTTGATTTTCCGGTTCCGGAGACGCATATAATGAGCGGTTCGGCGCTTTTCGAGACCTTTGCTCGCGCACCCCTGGCCTTCGATCACGGGGAAGGCACTTGGCTGGTTACCGACAAGGGCGAGCGATATCTCGACTTTGCCGGCGGCATAGCCGTCAATTCGCTGGGCCACGGCCATCCGCATCTGGTCGCGGCGCTCACCGAGCAGGCTGCCAAACTCTGGCACGTCTCCAATCTCTACGAGATCCCGGGGCAGAGCCGGCTCGGCGAGCGGCTGGCCGACGCCACCTTCGCAGACAAGGTGTTCTTCACCAATTCTGGCGCCGAGGCGCTGGAATGCGCGATAAAGACGGCGCGGCGCTACCATTTCGTCAAGGGGCATCCCGAGCGCTTCCGCGTCATCACTTTCGAAGGCGCCTTCCATGGCCGCACGCTGGCGACCATCGCGGCCGGCGGCCAGTACAAATATCTCGAAGGTTTCGGCCCGAAGGTCGAGGGTTTCGACCAGGTCGGCTTCGACGATATCGACGCCGCCGAAAAGGCGATCACGCCGGAGACCGCGGCGATCCTGATCGAACCGGTGCAGGGCGAGGGCGGTATCCGCCCGGTGCCGACACAATCGCTGAAGCGGCTGCGGCAGCTCTGCGACCAGCACGGCCTGCTGTTGATCTACGATGAGGTCCAGTGCGGCATCGGCCGCACCGGCAAGCTGTTCGCGCATGAATGGTCGGGGGTCGCTCCAGACATCATGGCCATCGCCAAAGGCATTGGCGGTGGCTTCCCGATGGGCGCCTGCCTTGCCACCGACGAGGCGGCTGTCGGCATGACCGCGGGCGTCCACGGCACTACGTTCGGCGGCAACCCGCTGGCCATGGCGGTCGGCAATGCCGTGCTCGACGTGGTGCTGGAGGAGGGCTTCCTGGCGGATGTGCAGCGCAAGGCGCTGTTGTTGAAGCAAGGGCTGGCAGGGGTGGCCGACGAATTCCCCGAGGTCATCGAGGACATCAGGGGCACGGGGCTGATGCTGGGCCTCAAATGCGCCATGCCCAACGGCAAGGTGAACATGGCGCTGCGCGACCAGCATCTGCTCGCGGTTCCGGCCGGCGACAACGTCATTCGCCTGCTGCCGCCGCTCACCGTCACGGACAGCGAGATCCATGAAGCGCTGGAGCGCATTCGCGCCGGCGCCAAGGCCCTGTCCGAGGCCATCGCCGCTGAAGCCGCGAAGTAAATTCGAAAGCTCCTGATGTCACTTCGTCATTTCACCGACCTCTCCGCCGTTTCCGAAGGCGACCTGCGCTCCATGCTGACCGACGCAGTGGAGCGCAAGGCGCGCCTCAAGGCGGGCGAGCGCTCGAAACCGCTCGAAGGCAAGGTGCTGGCGATGATCTTCGACAAGCCGTCGACGCGCACGCGCGTCTCCTTCGATGTCGGCATGCGTCAGCTTGGCGGCGAGACCATCATGCTGACCGGCACCGAGATGCAGCTCGGCCGCTCCGAGACCATCGCCGACACCGCCAAGGTTCTGTCGCGCTATGTCGATGCCATCATGATCCGCACCACGTCGCATGAGCGGCTGCTGGAGCTGACCGAGAATGCGACCATCCCGGTGATCAACGGGCTCACCGACGATACCCATCCTTGCCAGCTGATGGCCGACATCATGACCTTCGAGGAGCATCGCGGTCCGGTCGCCGGCAAGACCATCGCCTGGACCGGCGACGGCAACAACGTGCTGCATTCGCTGCTGGAAGCCTCGGCGCGGTTCCGCTTCAACCTCAACGTCGCCGTGCCTGAAGGCAGCGAGCCGGCGCAGAAGCATGTCGACTGGTCAAAGGCGCATGGCGGCAAGCTCTCCTTTACCCGCTCGCCAGAGGAAGCCGTCGACCAGGCCGACTGCATCGTCACCGACTGCTGGGTGTCGATGGGCCAGGAGCACCGCGCCCGCGGCCACAACGTGTTTTCGCCCTACCAGGTCAACGCCAAGCTGATGGCCAAGGCAAAGCCCGACGCGCTGTTCATGCATTGCCTGCCGGCGCATCGCGGCGAGGAAGTGACGGACGAGGTCATCGACGGTCCGCATTCGGTGGTCTTCGACGAGGCCGAGAACCGGCTCCACGCCCAGAAGGCCGTGCTTGCCTGGTGTCTTGGGGCCTGAAGTGGACTTGAAGTGTCTTGGCGCTTGACGTGCCGGGGAACTTGATCTCCGGAGGCGCGATGCCTATCTGCGCGGCATCACGCAAATCAAGCGCGTTTAGACGCATGCTCCCCAAAGGGCGGCATGGCCGCGCCCTGGAGCTTTGTCATGCTGGAAACCCATCAAGTGGCTGAACATCACCCCAAACTCGGCGAATTCGGTTACGCCGGCGATGATCACGTCGTGCCTTTCGAGGTCGGCCCGCTCGATGTGCGCGGCCGCACCGTGCAGCTCGGGCCGATGCTCGATGCGATCCTTGGCCGCCATGATTATCCCGAGCCGGTCGCCCGGTTGCTGGCGGAAGCCTGTGTGCTGACGGTGCTGCTAGGCACCTCGCTCAAGTTCGAGGGCAAGTTCATCCTGCAGACCCGCACCGACGGCCCTGTCGACATGCTGGTCGCGGATTTTTCCACGCCCTCGGCGCTGCGCGCCTATGCGCGCTTCGATGCCGACCGGCTGGAGGCGCTGATTGCGGCCGGCGAGACCTCGCAGCAAACGCTGCTCGGCAATGGTGTGCTGGCGCTGACCATCGACCAAGGTGCTCACACGCAGCGCTACCAAGGCATCGTCCAGCTCGACGGCGAGACCCTGGAAGAGGCCGCGCGCACCTATTTCCGCCAGTCGGAGCAGATCCCGACCGATCTCCGGCTTTCGGTCGCCAAGCTTTTGACGCCCGGCCCCGGCGGCGCGCGCGAGCAGTGGCGGGCGGGCGGCATCCTGGCGCAGTTCCTGCCGCAGGCCTCCGAGCGCATGCGCGTTCCTGACCTGCCCGGCGGGGATGGCGATCCGCGCGAGGAGATCCACGATCCCACAGACAATTCCTGGCAGGAATTGCTGGCGCTGCTCGGCACCATCGAGCCGACCGAACTGATCGATCCGACCATCGGCGCCGAGCGGCTGCTCTATCGTCTGTTCCACGAGCATGGCGTGCGCGTCTTCGGCGGCGTTCCCGTCGCCGATCAGTGCTCATGCTCCCGCGACAAGATCCGCGGCATCCTCGAGGGCTTCTCCGCGCAGGAGATCAAGGACAGCACCGAGGACGGTGGGATCCACGTCGCCTGCGAGTTCTGCTCGACGCAATATGACTTCGACCCGGCGGAATTTACGACGCAGTAGGGTTCCACCTTCTCCCCGTTCTACGGGGAGAAGGTGCCCGAAGGGCGGATGAGGGACGGCGCTGCCCCTCATTCCTGCCGGACATTTCTCGCCGCATAGTGACGGGGGAACGACGCTGTCGCCGATTTCGCCTGGCCTAGTTCACCGTCCGCCTTGTCCCCGGCAGGTCGAGTGAGAAGGCGGGGATGGCGATGTCGAATGTCTCGCCCCGCTCGTTGCGCATGGTGTAGTGGCCGACCATGATCCCCGACGGCGTCGAGAGCGGACAGCCCGACGTGTATTGGTAGCTGTCGCCGGGATTGAGTTCGGGCTGATCGCCGACCACGCCGGCGCCTCGCACTTCCTCGACCCGGCCGGCGCCGTCGGTTATGTGCCAATAGCGCGACAACAGCTGCACGAATTCGTCGGACTGGTTGTCGATCGTTATCTGGTAGCCCCAGACATAGCGGTTTTCCGAAGGATCCGAGCGGTCCTCGAGATAGAACGGCCTGACCTGCACTTCGATGTTGCGCGTGACGGCGCGGTACATGAGCGGCTCCAAAACAAATCCGGTGTGGAACATTCGGCGCTCTTTGCGGTTCGATCAACCGTGCGCGTCCGAGTTGCTGTCCCTGAAGGGCAGGTGCCGACAAACAATGTCATTTGAGTGACACATGACAATGATGGTGTGCACCAGCAATGCCGGGCGACTCGGGCGCTCTGTCGAACTGTCGAAAACGGCCGCCAAGCGGGCCGGGTTTTCTGGAGTGACCGGATATCGATGGAACTCGCTCTCATAACCGGCTCGCTTTCGATCGCTCTCATCGCCTCAAATCTCGCCAGCATCCTGCTCGCCTGCTCGCGCCTGAAACGGCGCGCCGCCATCGCGCCGCCGGCCGGCAAGCCGCTGCCTGTCTCGATCGTCATCCCGGCGCGCGGCGTCGAGCTGTTTACCCATGAGACGCTTGAGCGCGCTTTCTCGCTCGACTGGCCGCGCTACGAACTGATCTTCTGTGTCGCCCATGCCGACGACCCCCGCGGTCAAGCCGATCCGCGCCGCGATTGCCCGCTTTCCAGCCGTGCCGGCCCGCCTGCTCACCGGCGACGACCGCGTCAGCGCCAACCCGAAACTGAACAACTGCGTCAAGGGCTGGGAGGCAGCGCGCCACGACTGGGTCATTCTCGCCGATTCCAACGTGCTGATGCCGAAAGACTACGTCCAGCACCTGATGGCGGCATGGCGGCGGGACACCGGCCTGGTTTGCTCGACGCCGATCGGTTCGCGGCCCGACGGCTTCTGGGCAGAAGTCGAATGCGCTTTCCTCAACACGCTGCAGGCGCGCTGGCAATATGCCGGCGAGGCGCTTGGCCTCGGCTTTGCCCAGGGCAAGAGCATGTTGTGGAACAAGCAGATGCTCGACGCCAATGGCGGCATCCGTGCGCTCGCCGCCGAGATCGCGGAGGATGCCGCGTCGACCAAACTGGTCAACAGGCTCGGCCTGCGCGTCAATCTCGTCGCTTCGCCCTTCGAGCAGCCGCTCGGGCAGCGCATGCCGGGCGAGATCTGGTCGCGCCAGGCCCGCTGGGCGCGCCTGCGCCGCGTCACCTTTCCGCTGTTCTTCGCACCCGAGATCCTGACCGGCGTGGCGGCTCCGCTCGTGCTGGCATTGATCGCCGCGGCCAGCGCCGGCGTCAGCCTGCCCATGACAGCGCTTTGCGTGCTGGCGCTCGCCTACCTGCCGGAATGCATGCTCGCCTCGGCAAAGGGCTGGTATCTGTCGCCGCGCATCGTCACCGCGATGATCGCACGCGACCTGATTTTGCCCGCGATCTGGATGCGCGGTTGGCTGGGCGGGGCCGTCGACTGGCGCGGCAACGCCATGACCATCGGCACCCAGGCGGCCGAGCTCGAAGAGACGCCCTCCCGCGCTTGATGTCGGCGGTTCAGCTTGATGTCGAGGAAGGTTATCGTATATACAAAAATTGTTGAACTAGGCTCTATTTTTGTGTATACAATAACCTATGGAGCGCCCCGACGGCGATGCTGTTCGAGTGGGATGAAACAAGGCAAAGACAAACAGGGCCAAGCATGGCGTGGATTTCGCGATCGCTCCGTCCTTCGATTTCGCCAATGCCGTTATCCGGCTCGATGACAGCGAGGATTTTGGCGAGGATCGTCTTGTTGCCATCGGTCTGATCGAGGCTGGCGTTTATGTGATGGTCTATGTCGAGCGAAGCCATGCGATCCGCGTAATTTCGCTACGCAAGGCAACGAGACAGGAGATTACGGACTATGTCGAAAACCTCTAAGACGATCGTGCGCCGCGAGGCTACTCCCCCAAAGCAGTCGCGCGCTGATGCTTTGGGGCTCGCCAGAAAGGCGCTTGGCGCGAGGACCGACGAGGAAGATGCTGCGATCACTGCCGCCGCCGAGGCCGATCCGGATGCGCAGCCGACCGATGCCGCTTCGCGCCGCAAAGTTGGCCGACCGCCGCTTGCGCGACCCAAACGTGCGGTACAGTTGCGCCTCGACGCCGATGTTGTCGACCGTTTCAGGGCCGGTGGTGATGGCTGGCAGACGCGCATGAACGAAGCATTGCGCAAAGCGGCAGGCCTGTAATCCTCGGTCTGCCACCAGTCCTCATCGGGCCTTCAACGCCTGCGCGATGTCGTCCAGCAAATCGTCGGTATCTTCCAGCCCGACCGACAGCCTGAGCGTGCCGGGTCCGATGCCGAGCTCGGCGCGCGCTTCATCGCTGAGGTTCTTGTGCGTCGTCGTCGCCGGATGGGTGATCAGGCTTTTGGCGTCGCCGAGATTGTTCGAGATCAGCACGATGTCGAGCGCGTTCTGCAAGGCGAAGGCACCCTGCTTGCCGCCCTTGACGTCAAAGCAGATCAGGGTGGAGCCGCCCGACATCTGCTTCTTCACGATATCGGCCTGCGGATGGTCGGCGCGGCCGGGATAGATGACGCGGGCGATCTCCGGCTGCTCGGCCAGGAAATCGGCGATCTTGCCGGCGCTCTCCGTCTGCTGGTGCACGCGCAGCGGCAGCGTTTCCAGGCCCTTCAGCAGCGTCCAGGCATTGAACGGCGACAGGCTGGGGCCCGTATGGCGGAAATAATCGTGCAGGTTCTCGTCGATCCACTTCTTGTCCGACAGGATGACGCCGCCGAGACAGCGGCCCTGGCCATCGATGTGCTTGGTCGCAGAGTAGACCACGATATGCGCACCGAGCTGCAACGGCTTCTGCTGGAGCGGCGTGGCGAAGACATTGTCCACAACCAGCCGCGCGCCGATCGAATTGGCAAGCGAAGCGACGGCGGCGATGTCCACCACCTCAAGCGTCGGGTTGGTCGGGCTTTCCAGGAAAAACAGCTTGGTGTTGGGCCGAACCGCCTTTTCCCAATTGGCGATGTCGGTGCCGTCGACCAGCGTCGCCTCGATGCCGTAACGCGGCGCCAGCGTCTCGACCACCCAGCGGCAGGAGCCGAACAGGGCGCGCGCCGCAACGATATGATCGCCGGCCTTGACGCTGCACAGGAGTGCTGCCGTCACCGCCGCCATGCCGGACGCGGTGGCGCGCGCGTCCTCGGCGCCTTCGAGCGCGCACATGCGCTTCTCGAACATGTCGACGGTCGGATTGGCGTAGCGCGAATAGATGAAGCCCGGTTCCTCGCCCTTGAAGCGGGCTTCGGCGGCTTGGGCCGTTTCATAGACATAGCCCTGGGTCAGGTACATCGCCTCGGAAGTTTCACCGAAGCCGGAACGCAGGGTCCCGCCATGCACGAGTGCGGTCTGAGGCTTCCAGTTGCGCGTCTTGCTCGTCATCGTCCTATCCAAACACAAAAAAAACCGGCCGCGAAAAAGTCGCAACCGGTCCATGCGGCCTTGCGGCCCGACGGTCCTTTAGCGACTTGTTTAACGTGGCTGCAAGCCGACCGGCCAAATCACCACGGGATAACGACCCTTTAGACCCGCGCCACGCTTGCGTCAATTGCCGGCTTCATTAAGAGACTTGTACCAGCAGAGCGGAGCCAGACTTTGCGGCAGACAGGAATTCTTCCCGATCAGGACATTGCGGCGCTGTTCCAGTCCGGCGCGCTGAAGTCGTCGCGTGCGCTCGACGCCGACCAGATCCAGCCGGCCAGCCTTGATCTGAGGCTCGGCGACAAGGCGTGGCGGGTGCGCGCGTCCTTCCTGCCGGGTCCCAACCATAAGGTCAGTGAAAAACTCGACCGGTTGAAGCTGCACGAGATCAGCCTGGCCGACGGCGCTGTTCTGGAAACCGGCTGCGTCTACATCGTGCCCCTGCTCGAAAGCCTGGCGCTGCCGGCGGAAATTTCGGCGTCCGCCAATCCCAAGAGCTCGACCGGGCGGCTCGATATCTTCACCCGCGTGATGACCGATCGCGGCCACGAGTTCGACAAGATCGCCGCCGGCTATCATGGTCCGCTCTATCTCGAAGTCAGCCCACGGACCTTCCCGATCGTCGTGCGCGCCGGCTCGCGCCTTTCGCAGATACGCTTCCGCACCGGCAATGCGCTGCTCTCGGAAGCAGAGTTGCATCAATTGCACCGGGCCGAAATGCTGGTCGCCACCGAACCGCCAAACATCTCCGGCGGCGGCATCGCATTGTCGATCGATCTCAACGGCGACAGTGACGGGCTGGTCGGCTATCGCGGCAAGCACCATACCGGCCTGGTCGATGTCGACAAACGCGCGGCGCAGGAGATCGTCGACTTCTGGGAGCCGATCCACAAGAGCGGCGCCGGCGAGCTGGTGCTCGATCCGGACGAGTTCTACATCCTCGTCAGCCAGGAAGCGGTGCATGTGCCGCCGCTCTACGCGGCCGAAATGACGCCCTTCGATCCGCTGGTGGGCGAGTTCCGTGTCCACTATGCCGGCTTCTTCGATCCGGGTTTCGGCCATTCGGCGGCCGGCGGCACCGGCAGCCGCGCCGTGCTCGAAGTGCGCAGCCATGAGGTGCCGTTCATCCTCGATCATGGCCAGATCGTCGGCCGGCTGGTCTACGAGCATATGCTGAAGCGGCCGCAGGCGCTTTACGGCACCGAGCTCGGCTCGAACTACCAGGCGCAGGGCCTGAAGCTGTCCAAGCACTTTCGCGCCGCGCCCTGAACGCTCATCACCGTCAGGCAAGATACTTGCCTGCGCCGGCTCGCCATGCTTGGCTGCCTCGCCGGCCGCCGACGTGGCGGCGCTCAAGGGGAATGAAAATGCAGATTTCGAAATGGATCATATCGGCGGCGGCCGCCGCCATGCTGACGCTTGGTGCCGGCGCCCTGTCGGCGCATGCGGCGGAGAAAATCAAGATCGGCACCGAGGGAGCCTATCCGCCGTTCAACACCATCACGCCCGACGGCAAGGTCGAGGGCTTCGACATCGACATCGCCAACGCCTTGTGCGCGCAGATGAAGGTCGAATGCGAGATCGTCACCCAGGACTGGGACGGCATCATCCCGGCGCTGCAGGCCAAGAAATTCGACGCCATCATCGCTTCGATGAGCATCACCGAGGAGCGCAAGAAGCAGGTCGCGTTCACCCACAAATACTATACGACGCCGCTGTCGCTCGTCGCCCTGAAGGACAGCGACATCGCCTCGACCGAACCGGCGGCACTCGCCGGCAAGACGGTCGGCGCCCAGGCGGCGACCACGCAGGCCAACTACGCCCAGGACGTCTATGGCAAGGCCGGCGCCGAAGCGAAGCTCTATCCGACCCAGGAAGAGGCAATCACCGATCTCCAGAACGGCCGCCTCGATGCCGTCCTTTCCGACAAGTTCGTGCTGATGGACTGGATGAAGAAGGCGAGCGACGGTTGCTGCAAGATGGTCGGCGACGTCAAGGGCACCGAGACCGAAGCCGGCATTGCCGTGCGCCTCGAGGATACGGCGCTGCGCGACAAGCTCAACGCAGCCATTGACGCCATCGTCGCCGACGGCACCTACAAGAAGATCCAGGACAAGTATTTCGATTTCGATATTTATTGAGATCTGAGACGCTTCTTACCTTCTCCCCTTGTGGGAGAAGGTGGCCTCGCGAAGCGAGGTCGGATGAGGGGTGTTCCAGGGAACGCCAACGCCTCACTCCGGCCAGCACCCCTCAACCGTCTCGGCGCTGCGCGCTGATCCACTGCCCTGGGGCGAGCCACGGGTCTCGCCCCGTCCTTCGGATCCCACAGGGGAGAAGGAAATGATGGCCACCCTCAGAGCGCCTTCACCGCCACCTTCACCGGCTGTTCGATTTCGAGCGGATTGCGCAGCGGCAGGCCGAAATCGCCGGCCTCGATCTCGAACACGTCGCCGGCCTCGGTCTTGATGCCGTCGGCGAAGGACAGGGTCGCGGTGCCGAACATGTGCACATGCACGTCGCCCGGCTGGCGGAAAGCCGAATATTTGAAATGGTGGTGTTCGAGATTGGCGATGGTGTGCGACATGTTCGCTTCGCCCGACAGGAACGGCTTTTCCCACATCAACTTGCTGTCGCGCCAGATGCGTGAGGAGCCCCTGATGTCGGCGGGCAGGTCGCCGACCAGGATCTCCGGTCCGAAGGAAGCGTTGCGCAGCTTGGAATGGGCGAGAAAGAGGTAGTTCACGCGTTCGGTCACATGGTCGGAAAATTCGTTGGACAGCGTGAAGCCGACCCGGAACGGCGCGCCGTCGTCGCCGATGACATAGATGCCGGCAACCTCGGGCTCCTCGCCGGCATCCTTGGCGAAGGCCGGCGACAGGAGCGCGGCACCCGGCGCCACGGCCATCGTGCCATTGCCCTTGTAGAACCATTCCGGCTGCACCCCGATCTGGCCTTTCGCGGGTTTGCCGCCTTCCAGCCCCATGCGGAACATCTTCATGGAATCGGTGAGCTGCTCCTCGCCATCGGTGCTGAGCTTCTTGTGCATGGAATCGCGCGTCGCCGCCGAGCCGAGATGCGTTAGCCCCGTGCCGGTCAGATGCAGATGCGCCGGATCGGGATGATTGATCGGCGACAGCAGCCGCCCCTTCTTGTAGGCGGCGTCGAGATCGACGGTCTCGCCGAGCCCCTTGCGTTCGATCAACGCGGCAAGGCCGACGCCGGTACGAGCGGCTTCCATCGCCAGCGAATAGACGCTGCGTGCGCCGTTGATGATCCGGGTCTTGCCGCCCGTGCGTGCAACGACACGGATGGTCTCGGCGTCGTCGAGAATCTGCGAGATCAGCATGATCAGTCCTCTCTCATATCTTGGCATGGCTGCCTTCTGGCAAACCCTGACCTGCGCGGCTCGGACTGGCCGTGCCACGGGTTGAACTCGTCGTCCGGATTGCGCTCGCGAGCCCGGTCCCTGAAGGACTTCTTCAAGCCGGCGAATTGCCGGCAGCGCCGCGACCGTATGCCTCCTGCTTGCCTCGCCTGAAACCTGTTCAGGCCTTGTTCTTGTTGTAGACGTCGAAGATCACGGCGCCGAGCAGCACCAGGCCCTTGACCACTTGCTGCCAGTCGACATTGACGCCCATGATCGACATGCCGTTGTTCATCACGCCCATGATGAAGCCGCCGACCACCGCGCCGATGACCTGACCGACGCCGCCCATCGCCGAGGCGCCGCCGATGAACACCGCGGCGATGACGTCGAGCTCGCTGCCGAGGCCTGCCGCCGGCACGGCCTGGCCAAGGCGCGCCGCGATGATCAGGCCGCCAAGCGCCGACAGCACGCCCATATTGACGAACACGTAAAGCGTCAGCCGCTCGGTCTTGATGCCCGACAGCTGCGCGGCCTTGGCGTTGCCGCCCATCGCATAGATGCGGCGGCCGATCGTCATGCGCTTGGTGACGAAGACGAACAGCGAGATCAGCAGGCCCATGACGAGCAGCACCACCGGCAGGCCCCGATAGCTGGCGAACTGGTAGACCAGGAACAGCGCCAGCGCGCTGCCGACCAGCGTCTTGATGACGAACAGGGTAAAGGGCTCGGCCTCATAGCCGTGGCGTTCGCGTTTGCGTCGCGTCCGTAGCCCGAAATAGGCATAGGCCAGCACGGCGATCAGGCCCAGCACGATCGTCGTCATGTGCAGCGTCAGACCGCTGCCCATAATCGTCTTGCCGGCTGCATTCACCGTTGGCGGGATCAGCGTCAGCGGTCCGATGACATCTGGAATGAAGCCGGAGCTGAGCGCCTTGAACTCGGGCGGCAGCGGTCCGACCGAAGATCCGCCGCCGAGCAGCGCCTGGCATATGCCGCGGAAGATCAGCATGCCGGCCAGCGTCACGATGAAGCTCGGTATTCGATGGTAGGCGATCCAGTAGCCTTGCGCCGCGCCGATCAGGCCGCCAACGATCAGGCAGACGATGGAAACCACCAGCGGGTTGCTGAATATGCCGAGAGGCCAGATCACCATCATCATCGCCGCCAGCGCGCCGATGAAGCCGGCCACGGACCCCACGCTGAGGTCGATATGGCCCGATACGATGACCAGCAGCATGCCGAGCGCCATCACGATGATGAAGGAGTTCTGCTGCACCAGATTGCTCAGGTTCACCGGCTTGAACAGCGTTCCCGAGGTGGTGAACTGGAAGAACACCATGATGGCGATCAGCGCCAGGATCAGGCCGTATTCGCGCAGGTTCGTCGCCAGCGCCGATACGGCGATGCGTGGACGCTGCCCTACATCTTCGGCGACGTTGCTTTGCGGGGCGGGGGCGCTTTCCGTGCTCATGCTGCTTTTCCTTCTCCCCGAACGATGGCGCGCATTATTCTTTCTTGGCTTGCGTCCGCCGCGGGCATTTCGCCGACGATGCGGCCTTCGTTCATGACATAGATGCGGTCGGTGATGCCGAGCAGTTCTGGCATTTCCGACGAGATGACCACGATCGCCTTACCTTCGGCCGCAAGGCGCGCGATGATCGTATAGATTTCATATTTGGCGCCGACATCGATGCCGCGCGTCGGCTCGTCCAGGATCAGCACTTCCGGGTCGGCGAACAGCCATTTCGACAGCACCACCTTCTGCTGGTTGCCGCCGGAAAGATTGCCGGTCATCTGATAGACGCTGGAGGCGCGGATGTTGGTCTGCTTGCGATAGTCGTTGGCGACGGCAAGCTCGCGCAAATCGTCGATCACGCTGTGGCGCGACACGCCGCCGAGATTGGCCAGCGTAATGTTGTGCTTGATATGGTCGATGAGATTGAGGCCGTAGGTCTTGCGATCCTCGGTCACATAGGCAATGCCGTGTTCGACCGCCCTGCTCACAGAGGAGACGTCGATCGGCTTGCCCTTGAGCAGCACCTCGCCGGTGATGCGGCGCCCATAGGAGCGGCCGAACAGGCTCATGGCGAATTCGGTTCGCCCGGCGCCCATCAGCCCGGCAATGCCGACCACCTCGCCCTTGCGCACATTGATGTCGATGCCCTTGATCACCTGCCGCTCGGCATGGAGCGGGTGATAGACCGACCAGTTCTTCACCTCGAACACGACCTCGCCGATATCGGGCTCGCGCGGCGGATAGCGATCGTCGAGCGAACGGCCGACCATCGAGGTGATGATGCGGTCTTCCGAGATGTCCTTCCTGGACAGCGTCTCGATGGTTCGCCCGTCGCGGATGACGGTCACCTTGTCGGCGACCCGGTTCACCTCGTTGAGCTTGTGCGAGATCAGGATCGAGGTCATGCCTTGCCGCTTGAATTCGAGCAGAAGGTCGAGCAGCGCCTGGCTGTCCTTTTCGCTGAGCGACGCCGTCGGCTCGTCGAGGATCAGGAGCTTGACCTCCTTGCTCAGCGCCTTGGCGATCTCGACCAGCTGCTGCTTGCCGACACCGATATTGGTGATCAGCGTCTTGGGGTCCTCCTTGAGGCCCACCTTCTTCAGCAGGGCGCTGGTGCGCGCCTCGTTGGCATTCCAGTCGATGACGCCGTATCGGGCGTGTTCGTTGCCGAGGAAGATGTTTTCGGCGATCGACAGCATCGGCACCAGCGCAAGCTCCTGGTGGATGATGACGATGCCCTTGCGTTCGCTGTCATGAATGCCTTTGAACTGGCATTCCTGGCCCTGAAAGATGATCTGGCCGTCATAGGTGCCGGAGGGATAGACGCCCGACAGCACCTTCATGAGCGTCGATTTGCCGGCGCCGTTCTCGCCGACCACGGCGTGGATCTCGCCTTCCTCGACCCGAAGGTTGACGTTCGACAGCGCCTTGACGCCGGGAAACGTCTTGGTGATGTCCTGCATCTCCAAAATCGTCGAGGCCATGGGTAAAGTGCTCCTGCGAGACCCGCAACAATACCGGGGTCGCTGGTGAACGAAAAGGGGCCCTGCGTTGCGCAGGACCCCTGGCTATGCAACCGAATTTACTTCAGTTCGTCGGCCTTGATGTAGCCGGAGTCGACGACCAGGGCCTGGTAGTTCGACTTGTCGACCTCATGCGGCGTCAGCAGGATCGAGGGAACGACCTTGACGTCGTTGTTGTAGGTCTTGGTGTCGAGGCCTTCCGGCTTGCCGCCCGAGAGCACCTTGTCGACGAGCTCGACGGTGGCCTTGGCCAGTTCGCGGGTGTCCTTGAACACGGTCGAGTACTGCTCGCCCGAGATGATCAGCTTGACCGAGGCGGTCTCGGCGTCCTGGCCGGTCACGATCGGCCACGGCTGGGCCTCCGTGCCGTAACCGACAGCGCGCAGCGAGGCGGTGATGCCGCGCGACAGGCCATCATAGGGCGACAGAACGCCATCGACGCGGCTGCCGTCCGAATAGTTGGCCGACAGCAGATTGTCCATGCGCGCCTGGGCGGTGGCGGCGAGCCAGCGCAGCGTGCCGACCTTGTCCATGCCGGTCTGGCCGGACTTGATCTTGATCGAACCGTCGTCGATCAGCGGCTGCAGGACGGAAATCGCACCATTGTAGAAGAAGAAGGCGTTGTTGTCGTCGGGTGAGCCGCCGAACAATTCGACGTTCCACGGCTTGGTATTCGGGAAGCGCTCCTTGAGGCCCTTGACCAGCGAATTCGCCTGGATCACGCCGACGCCGAAATTGTCGAACGTGGTGTAGTAGTCGACATTGGGCGTCTTCTTGATCAGGCGGTCATAGGCGACGACGACGACGCCGGCATCAGCGGCCTTCTGCAGCGCATCCGACAGGGTGGTGCCGTCGATCGAGGCGATGATCAGCGCCTTCGGACCCTTGGTGATTTCGTTTTCCAGCTGGCTGAGCTGGTTGGGGATGTCGTCCTGCGCATATTGCAGGTCGACCGTATAGCCCAAAGCCTCGAGCTGGGACTTGACGGCGTCGCCGTCGTTGATCCAGCGCTGCGAGGTCTTGGTGGGCATCAGCACGCCGACGAGACCCTTGTCGGCGGCGTGCGCCGAATAGGTCATGGCAGCGATGCCAAGGGCCGCGACGGCGGCCAGCGTCTTGATGATCTTCACAATTACTCTCCCTGGTTGATGGACGCGACACCTCGGGGCTTCGCGGGCCGCGCAGGCGAGCAGAAGCGCAAGCGCCGCTGTCGTCTATCGATCTCCGGTATCCTCCCAATCGGCCCTGGGACTGATTCAATCGACACGATTTTCCTCGTCATCGACTGGCACGCCCCAGGACGCGCGAAGGGTGTGTCCCTTTGCCATAACTGTCAAATGCGATCTTTGATGATTGCTATACCGAAACTGGTATACGTTGACGCTGAACTCAGGGCATTGGGAGCGAAGGGAAATCCATGGCAACGTTGCGCAATCCTGGCGGGATTTCAGAAGGTTACGAGGTGCTCCCCGGTGACGGCGAGACCCTGCTGCGCAGCGGCCTCAGCCTGCGCCATATGCGCATGATCGTTGCACTGGACGATCACGGCCGGGTCAGTTCCGCCGCCCAGGTCATGAATATCTCACAGCCGGCGGCCTCGCGCATGATCGCCGAGATGGAAGCCGTGCTGGACGTCACGCTCTGCGAAAGGCTGCCGCGCGGCGTCACCTTGACCCCCTATGGCAAGGCGTTGGCCAGGCGCGCGCGCTCCATCCTTTTGGAGATGCGCGAGGTCGATCGCGAGATCTCCGAACTCAAGGCGGGCAAGGGCGGCTCGGTGTTCCTCGGTGCGGTGACGGCGCCCGCGATCGAGCTCGCGGTCCCGGCGATCCGCGAAATCCGCCGCATCTACCCGCGCATCGAGATCACCATGCAGGTCGAGACCTCCAACGTGCTGGCGCGCGAGTTGATCGCGTCGCGCCATGACTTCATCATCGCGCGCATCCCCGACGATCTCAACCCGCGGCTGTTCGAGTCCCGTGTCATCGGCGTCGAGAAGGCCTGCCTGATCGTGCGCCGGGGCCATCCGCTGACCGAGGGCAAGGCGGTGCGGTTGGAGGAGACCGCGGCCTATGACTGGGTTTTCCAGTCCGGCGGCTCGCCGCTGCGCCAGGCCATGGAGAGCAATTTCCTGAACCGCAACATCGCGCTGCCGGACCGCATCCTCAACACCAGTTCGCTGCTCCTGACCCTGGTCATGGTCGCGCACTCCGACGCCATCGCGCCGGTCTCGGTCCAGGTGGCGAAATTCATCCAGAATCCCGAAGGGCTGGCCGGCGCCATCGACGTCGTGCAGACCGAATTCGACATCGAGGTTCGGCCTTACAGCCTGATCACAGTGAAGAACCGTGCGCTGTCGCCGGCGGCGAAGATGCTGCATGATTTCATCCTGCGCGAAGTGGGGTGACCGGAACAAAAACCAGGTAAGTGCGTTCAAAGGCCAATCGGCGTTCGCGCCGGAGCTCGTTTTGAGCCGGGGAACGATGCGCCGATGATAAACAACTCGGGAGATTTTGATGGAACGTCGGTTGTTTCTTACTGGAATGCTTGGCGTCGCGGGGGCAGTTGCTTTTGCAGGCCTGGCCAGGCCTGGCAGAGCAGTTGCCGGGGTCCCGAACGGCAACGGAATCCTTGACGAACTCGATAAGGACGACCTCGACAGGGCTGATGCGGCCGTCTTCGAAGGAGACGATCAAGCCGAGGTGGAGCAGATCTCGCATCGCCGGTGGCATCGCCGGCACCGTCGTCATGGGCGCCGCCGCGCCTGGCGCAGGGTCTGCCGCAGCTATTGGCGCCGCGGTCGCCGCCATGTCCGCTGCTGGCGCAGGCGCGTCTGGGTTAGTGTTTGGCTCTAAAACGATACCGGGAAAACGGCTGGAGCGGTTTTCCCGGAATTGCGCGAGAAACCGGTAGTTGGAGCGGCTTGGTAAGGGCTCAAACCCTTGGCGCAGACTGGAGCGGGTAGCGGGAATCGAACCCGCGCGTTCAGCTTGGGAAGCTGACAGGCTACCATTACATCATACCCGCGCAGCAGCCTCGTTACCATGAGGGCTGGCCATCGGGCAATCGCAAAGCGGCTCACTTTTCACACGGTACCGTCCCAGCGACCGGCGCGCCGCATGCCGGTCACGCCTGCTATCTCACTTTCGCGATCTCGGTGCCGGCTGCAAAGCTCGGCCAGTATCTCGAGATGGCGAGTGCTGCGCCCGCGGAAGAGAAGTGACCATAGTCGAAATAGAGAAATTGCTTGTTGCCGGCATCGGCATACGAGCAGCCTGCGGCGTCGCACAGATAGGTCAGCGGGTCTATGAAGTCAGCGCCTTTGACGAAGGGCAGAACCCGCTTGTTGATGTCCGGATCCATGGCCATCGGCCAGGACATGTTCGCGGTATCTCCTCGTCTTGCGAAGAAGGCGATTTTCTGGACGTCGGCGATGAATTCGGGAGACTGGCCGATGACGTAGACCTTGACGCCCATCTGGCGAAGCCGGTCGATCGTCTTCTGGAGACCGCCGAAGCCCCTGACCTCGTAGTCGGTCCATCGGCCACTCAGGATCACGGCCTGAATGTTGGCTTCGCGGATGATCGACAGGGCCCGCTCGTTGAAGCTGGTACAGGCAGGTCGGGCATAGGAAAAATAGGTCAGGTCCGGGGGGCAGCCGGCATAGGTGTATTGGATGACGTTAGCCTGGATTTTCTGGGCGTTGGCTTCAAGTCCCGAGACATAGTGGGCGGCGAAGGAATCGCCCCACAACAGCACATTGGTGGCAAAGCCGCTCGTTCGGGTGCAGGCGGCAAGGTTCCAGTCCTCGATCCGGTTCGAGCCTTCGTTGAAGCAGATGCCGTTGCGCCAGTCGCCAACCTGGATCCGTTCCGTTGAAAAGTCCGGGAAGCGTTGCGGGAAACCGTTGCCGAGCGCCCCGGCCACGCCGCCGACGCAGAGCAGGACGATTGCCGTCGCGGAAAAGGCGAAGATAGGCAGCGGTGCGGTGTAGGCCCGTTTCCGCCGAAACGGCTGCTCGACATATTTCCACGAGAACGCCGCCAGGGCGAAGCTTGCCACGGTCATGGCGATGATCGTCGGCACGCCGATGGCTTTCAGCGAAACGTAATGGACGAAGGAATTGATCGGCCAATGAACGAGGTAGAGCGAATAGGAAATGAGGCCGATCCAGACCAGCGGCGGAAACTGCAACACCCGCGTGGCGATGGTTGCCGGCCCCCGTTCGCCCGCCCTGTCATGGCCGGCATAGATGAGCAAGGCGGTGCCGATGCAGGGGAACAAGGCATTGTAGCCCGGAAACGGGTCGCTCTCCGAAATCGTGACGAAGCCGAAGGCGACCATGGCAAAGCCGGCGAGGCCGATCAGTTCCATTGCCGGCCGGCTGGCAAGTGCCGGCGGCTTTCTCAGCATCAGCATGGCCCCCAGCGCCAGTTCCCAGATGCGCGTCGGCAACAGGTAGAAACCCGCCGTGGGCGCCATCGAGGTCGCCATGACCGCCAGGGCGAAACTGCCGATCGCGATCGGCAGCAATATCGTCAGCCAGCGTTTCGAGGCATAGCGATAGATCAGGTACACCAGTATGGGCGCGAAGATGTAATATTGCTCTTCGACCGAGAGCGACCATGTGTGCAGCAGCGGCCGCAGCTCGGCGTCGATCGAGAAATAGTTCGTCGTCTTCCAGAAATAGATGTTCGACCAGAAGGTCGAGGCCGCGATGACGCTGAGGCTGAATTCGTGCAGGTCCGATGGCAAAAGGATGAACCAGGCGGCAGTGCCTGCGAGCACGATGACGAAGGTCAGCGCCGGCAGGATGCGCCGAGCGCGGCGCCAATAGAAGCGGCCGATCGAAAACTGGCCGCGTTCGAGATCGTCGAGCAGGCTGCCGCTGATCAGATAGCCCGATATGACGAAGAAGATGTCGACGCCGGTGAAGCCGCCTGGGATGACGGACAAGCCGAAATGAAAGAGGACGACAGGCAGCACCGCTATGGCCCGCAGGCCGTCGATGTCGCGTCTGTAGTTCATGCGGCCGGTTCGCGCGCCATGGCCGGCGGCAGTCGTGGCGCACCCGGTTCACCGGCCCATGCGGCGGCATTGCCGCGATGCGAGAAAGCCTTGATTCTCGATCCCACTTTGCTCGTCCTCTCCGGTGCAATTTGCTGCACCGCAACATCGGTGTCAAGGCGAATGCTGGAGGGCCGAAGCCGGTTTGGGCTGGCGCCGCGGATCAGGCGCCGGGCAGGTAGATCACGGCGTATTCGTCCGCGTAGGCCCGCTTCCAGCCCAATTCCTCGAAGAAGGGAATGCGGGTGTCGCCGGCCGCCAGCAGCGCCCAGCCTATGGCGTATTTCTTCAGCCGGGCCTCGAGCAGTGGTTTGCCGTCACTGTGTCCGGTCGCGTCGTCGGCTTTCGTGAACCCGTCCAGGAACAGCTGGTCCGTCCTGCCGTCGATGTAGGTCTTGATCCCGTGGAAGATCAGCGTGCCGCCGAAATTGTAGGAATTCAGCACGTTGCCGGACAGGTGCTGATCCCTTGCGAAGGCGAGTGCTCCGATGGCGGACGTCTTCGGGCTCGGCGCGATCTGTTGGACGCTGCCGAGGACCGAGACCGCGCCGATCAGCAGGACGGCCACTGCGCCTGAGATGGCGTAGTAATGCCTGGCGAAGAAATTTTCCAATCCGTCGCGCTTTTGCGCCAGCCAGGTCGCGGCTGAAAGTGCGGGATATTGCTGTGCGACCTCAGCCATGATCACCAGCGGAACCAGCAGGAAGAACAGATACATGAACCGCTGGTGACTGAGATAGGCATGCAGGGTGAAGAGGATGAACAGTGCCTTGGCCCAGCCGATCTGCAGCCGTGACACCAACAGCCCGAAAAGCGCCAGCAGCATCACGGCTTCCTTGACGAGCTCTTCCTGGGCGTTGAAGGGCCGCCACTCCAGGATAAGCGGCACCGCTTCATTGCCATAGGCGACGGTAAGCGTCGCCAGGATGGCCTTGACGCCATAGGGATGGACCAGGCTGACCACTGGGCAGAGCAGGCCGAACGCGACCCATTTCGCCAGGAGAACCGGTTTCGACAGGCCTATGCGCGACAGGAGATACAGACCGGCAAAGCCGGCGATGACGAAGCTCAAGGTGAACGTGGCATGCAGGTTCGCCCACAACACGACGAGCGCGAGCAGCCACGGGGATGGCGCTCTTTCCTCCTGCGCCGCGCGAAACAGCATTGCCGTCCAAATGACGATGATCGGCAAAGTGAAAACGTGGGGGCGCGCGGTATAGATCGGGGCGACAAGGAAAGCCGCGACGAAAGCCAGCACCACCGCTAACACCGGCTTCAGCCATGCGCTGAGGAACCATCCCATCAGGAAGACTGTCAGGCCGATCGTGGCGATGATCAGCGTGACGACGCCATTCCAGCCACCGGCGCCATAGGCGAGCGCCAGAAGCACCTGCCCCAGCCATTCCTTGGCGATCCAGGGCTGGCCGGCGAAGGTATAGGAATAGGGGTCGACGGTCGGAAATGTCAGGTTCGCCAGGAAATCCAGCCCGACCTTCACCTGCCACCAGCTGTCAGGATCCAGAAGGAGGGAGTTGGCATGCCTCATCAGCACGTAGGCAACGGTGCAGGCGCAGAAAAGACAGAACAACAGCCTGCTGCGCTGTGCATCCTCGAGCGACGGCGTAGCCATCGCGATTGCCGTGGCTTGGTTCATGTCGCGGCTCCCGGCCATTTCGCGTTCGTTCCGGTCGAGAGGTCCCGTTGCGGCCGGTCGATCGTCGCCTTAGCCACGCGCGGCTCTCTTCACCATTTCCTGGAGGCGGTGGACAGGCAGGTCCTGGTTTTCGACGGCCACATCGCTTCGCGAAACGATCTCGTTGACGAAATAGAGCGGCCGCCGCTTCGTCTCCATGTACATCCGGCCGAGATATTCGCCGAATATGCCGAGCACCAGAAGCTGAACACTGCCCAGGATCAGCATGATCGCGGCAAGGCTGGTCCAACCCGGCAGCACGTTTCCCAGCGACCACTCGAGCAGCGTATAGCCGAGCACGACCATCCCCAGCACGCCGGAAAGCATTCCCAGAAGCGAGGCAAACCGCAACGGCGCGATGGAAAAGCTGGTCATCGCATCGACAGCCAGGAGGACCATCTTCTTGAGCGGATAGTGGGTGGCGCCGGCGAAACGCCGTTGCCGCTCATAGGAGAAGGCGGCCTGTCTCAGCCCAATCCAGCTCACCATGCCGCGAATGAACCTGTAGCGCTCCGGCATGGCGTTCAGATGGTCGAGGGCGCGGCGGCTCATCAGCCTGAAATCACCGGTGTCCGGCGCGATCTCGACGTCGACCATCCGGCGCAGCAGCCGGTAGAACATCGACGCGGAAGCCAGCTTGAACCAGCCTTCGCCATCACGCTTGGCCCTTTGACCGTAAACGACATCGAAGCCTTCATCCATCTTCGCCATCATCGCGCCGAGCAGTTCAGGCGGATCCTGGAGATCGGCATCGAGAATGAGGATGCGCTGGCCCCGGCAGAACTCCAGCCCCGCGCTCAGCGCGATCTGGTGGCCATAGTTGCGGGCAAGGTCGATGGCGACGACATGGTCGTCCTTTTGCGCCAGTTCGAAAACGGCCTCGCGGGTGCCGTCGGTCGCTCCGTCGATGACAAGCACGATCTCGTAGGAAGGGTTTTGCGCCAGGCAAGCGGCGGTGACGCGTCGGTGAAGCTCAGCCACGCCGTCCCGCTCGTTATAGCACGGCACGACAACCGAAAGCATGACCGCGCGGCGCGCGCCGATTTTTTCCGCTTCCATCAAAGCCTGGCTCCCGCTCCAGGAATGGCAATAGCGGCAATTGGTTAGAAAACAGATAAGCCGGCCGCGATCAGCCGCCACCGGCCGCTCGCCTGCCATGCGCCTATGGTCGCCGGCTTGGTACCAGGGCACGATCCGCGTTAACGAGTTCCTTCGGAGCCTTCGACTGCGCGCTGTTGACGGAGCCTTGAACGGATAAACCCGCCTGTGCGGCGGGTCCCTGGCGCAGCTCAGCACCATAGCCAAATATCTACCATAGTTGCCTTCACCCCGTCAAGGAAAAAATTCCTAGTAAGGAACCGCTGGCACAGCCGGATTGGCCGTCATAGGCTTTGTCGGCCAAGGTTCGGCGGCTTGGCCCGCCCGGCTTGAAGCGGGGCGGCCAAGTGCGTATTTCTGATCCTGTCGCCGAATCGGGCGATCAGAGCCGGAGACAGGTCTTGTCCGCATTGACGCGCTTTCTCGGCGACACCCCGCTCAGGGTACTCCTGAAGTTGCTGGTGGTGTCGTTCCTCGTCGGCCTCGTCATGACCGCCTTCGGCTGGTCGCCGATGGACGTGCTCTACGGCATCCGCAAATTCTTCCTGGATCTCTGGAATCTGGGCTTTCATGCCATCGACCGCTTCCTGGGTTATATTCTGCTGGGTGCGGCGATCGTGGTTCCGGCGTTCATCCTGCTCAGAATCGCCAACTACAGGAAATAGCGGTCAGGCGTAGTCCGCCGCCGCCTCGAACAGAATGGCATGGCGCGCCGCGAGCGCGGCTACGTCGGTCGAATAGCCGCCGCCGATGACGCCGCATAGCGCGATGCCGCGCGAGCGGAAGTGACCGATCACCATGGCGTCGCGGGCACGAAGCCCGTCGTTTGAAAGCGCCAGCCTGCCGAGCCGGTCCTCGGCATGGACGTCGACGCCGGCATTGTAGAAAACGATGTCCCAGCGCGCATGGGCGGACAGCTCCGGCAAGATGGCGGCCAACCTTTCGAGATAGGCGGCATCGCCCGTGCCGTCGGGCAGTGCGACATCGAGGTCGGAGGCGATCTTGCGCGCGGGGTAGTTGCGCTCGCCATGCATGGAGAAGGTGAACACGCGCTGATCGCCAGCCAGGATATCCGCCGTGCCGTCGCCCTGATGCACATCCAGATCGACCACGAGTATGTTCCGCGCCGCGCCTTCGGCAAGCAGCACCAGCGAAGCGACGGCGACGTCGTTGAAGGTGCAGAAGCCCGCGCCCTGCGCGCGGCGCGCATGATGGCTGCCGCCGGCGGTGTTGCAGGCAATGCCGTGGCGCAAGGCCAGCCGGGCCGCCAGTACTGTGCCGCCGGTGGCGAGTTGGGCGCGCAGCGAGACGCGCGGGCCGACCGGAAAGCCGATCTCGCGTTCGATCTTTTCCGGCACCGAACAGCTGATGACCTGGTCGACATAGTCAGCCGCATGGGCACGCTTCAGCCATGGTGCGGGTGCCGCTTCCGGCATGCTGAGCGCCCCCTGCACGGCCAGTCCGCGTGCGCGCAAGGCTTCCATCAGCAGCGGATATTTGCTCATCGGAAAGCGATGGTTGACGGCGAAGCCGGCGTCGTAGTCGGGGTGATGGACGATCTGGAGGGACATGGACCGGATCCGGCGGCTCGCGCCAGACCGGAATTTCGGTTGGCCGCCATGGCAAGGATGGATTGCGCGGTGGCCGGAAAATGGGGCACACCGGCTGTTCGATCAAGCCGCAATCAGCAAGGCAGCAATTCTTTGGAGAAGGGTGCAATCCCAGCCGACGCCGGATCCCCAATCGTTCCCGGATCCTTTGTCGTCACCAACCGCACGGTGCTCGTCATCGCCGTGCCGATGACGCTCGCCTACCTGACGACGCCGCTGCTCGGCATGGTCGATACGGCTGTTGTCGGACAGCTCGGCGACGCCGCCTTGCTTGGCGGCCTGGCGGCAGGCGCGCTGGTCTTCGACGTCGTGTTTACCACCTTCAATTTCCTGCGCTCCGGCACCACCGGTCTGGTCGCCCAGGCTTTCGGGCGCGACGACGCGCTGGAGGAACAGGCGGTGTTCTGGCGCGCCGTGCTGATCGCTGTTGTCGCCGGCATCGTGCTGGCTGCGCTTTCGCCGCTGATCGCGGCCGGCGGGCGGTGGTTCATGGATGCCGGGCCGCGCGTCAGCGGGGCGATGGGCGTCTATATCGGCATCAGATTGCTCGCGGCACCTTTCTCGCTGATCAACTACGCCATTCTCGGCTATGTCCTCGGCCGAGGCGAGGGCGGGCTCGGGTTGGTGCTGCAGCTGGTGCTGAACGGCATCAACATCGCGCTCTGCATCCTGCTTGGCCTGGAGCTTGGCTGGGGCGTCGCCGGCGTCGCATGGGCAACCGTCACCGGCGAATTCCTGGCCATGTTGCTTGGCCTCGCCATCGTCATCAGGCGGTTCAGGGCAAGCCCGCCCGTGCCACGCCAACGCCTGCTCGACATGAGCGCGTTCCTGCGCATGCTGTCGCTCAACCGCGATATCATGATCCGCTCGTTCTCGCTGCTTGCCGCCTTTGCGCTGTTCACCCGCCAGGGTGCGCAATTCGGTACGGTCACGCTGGCCGCCAACGCCGTGCTGATGAATTTTTTCCTCGTCGCAGGCTATTTCCTCGACGGTTTCGCCACCGCCGCGGAACAGCTCGCCGGCCGCGCCGTCGGTGCGCGGGCTGAGCACCCGTTCCGGCGCGCGGTGCGGTTGACCCTGTTCTGGGGGTTCGGATTGGCGGGCGCCGCAACCCTGGTGCTTCTGCTGGCCGGTGCCAATCTGGTTGCCGTCGTTACAACGTCGCAGGAAGTCCGCTCGGTGGCCGACACCTACCTGCCCTGGGCGGCCTTCACCGCACTGAGCGGCGTGCTGGCTTTCCAGATGGACGGCGTCTTCATCGGCGCGACCTGGTCGCGCGACATGCGCAACATGATGCTTTTGTCTTTCCTGGCCTTCGCCGCCGCGCTGATTACGCTGGCGCCCGCTTTCGGCAATCATGGCCTGTGGGCGGCATTGCATGTCTTCCTGCTGGTGCGTGGCCTCAGCCTGCTGGCTATCCTGCGGTTGCGGCTGCGGACGGCATTCAGTTGAGCGGCCTTGAAGCCCATTGGTCGAGATGGCGGTCGCGCAAATCGCTGATGGAGTTGAGCCGTTCCGTGTCGGCGAAACGCGCCATGCCGGCGACGATGCGTCCCGGCAGCGCCGGCCCGGCATAGATCATGCCGGTGTAAAGCTGGACGAGATCCGCGCCTGCGCGGATCTTCTCGAGCGCCGTCTCGGCGGAGTTGACCCCACCCACGCCGATGATGGCCATGTCCGGCCCCAGCAGCCTGCGCATACGGGCCAGCACGATGGTCGAGCGCTCGAATAGCGGCCGGCCGGAAAGCCCGCCGGTCTCGCTTGCCGCACCGCTGGAGTGTAGCGCCGGGCGAGAAATGGTGGTGTTGGAGACGATGATGCCGTCTATGGCGTTGTGGGTGACCTCGGCGGCGATGTCTTCCAGCTCGGCTTCGACCAGGTCCGGCGCAATCTTGAGAAACACCGGCGGCTGCCTTGCCGCCGCCGCGCGCGCGGCCATGACGCGCGACAGGAGCTCGCCAAGCTGTTCGCGCGCCTGCATGGTGCGCAGGCCGGGCGTATTGGGCGAGGAAATATTGACGGTGAGATAGCTGGCGTAGGGCGCGAAGCGGATGACGCCGCGCTCATAGTCACCGACGCGGTCGGCGCTGTCCTTATTGGCGCCGATGTTGACGCCGACGATGCCGGGGCGCTCCTCGCGGCCGACCAGGCGTTTCTCGGCGGCCGCATGGCCTTCATTGTTGAAGCCGAGCCGGTTGATCACCGCTTCATCCGCCGGCAACCGGAAGATGCGCGGCTTCGGATTGCCAGGCTGCGGCAGCGGCGTCACCGTGCCGACCTCGGCAAAGCCGAAGCCGAGGCCGAGAAGCGCATCGGGCACCTCGGCATTCTTGTCATAACCGGCAGCCATGCCGAGCGGATTGGGGAAATCGAGGCCGCAGAGGCTGACCTTCAGCCGCGCATCTCGCGCCGTCCGTGCGCCGACCGGCAGGCCACAGCGCAGCGCCGCGATCGACAGGCCATGCGCGGTTTCCGGGTCGAACGTGAAGAGCAGCTTCTGGCCAATCCGGTCGAGCACGCTCATTCGGCCTCCAGCGCGGGGAACTGGTGGGTGCCGTCGGCGCCGAGCGGCAGCGGCCGGACCCACAGCACGGCTTTCAGGTCGAGCACGCCGTAGAGGTGCGGAAACAGCGCGCCGCCGCGCGAGGCTTCGTATTTTAGCGCATCGCCCAGGCTGGTCCCGTCGATGGCGACCAGCAGAAGCCCCGCCTGGCCGGCAAAATGCTTCGCCGCCGTCTCCTTGACCTGTGCCGCCGTGGAGAAATGGATGAAGCCGTCGGCGACATCGATCGGCGCACCGGTGAAGCGGCCGTTCGCTTCGGCCTCGCGCCAGGGCCCTTCCGGGGTTATCTTGTAGATAATCTGAGACATGGTTGCGCTATAGTCCGAACCAGCCGTGCGGGGAAGGCCGTGCCAAGCGTCTTCCCCATTTCCGGCGCAAACATGCGATATCTCAGGCTTTGGCCATGGAGGACAACATGCGTCTGCAGCACATCTTGATCCCCGCCGCGCTCGTTTCGCTGGTCGCGGCGTCCGCCTTTTCCGAGGAGACCGACCGCTATCGTCTGGAGAAATCCGCCAACGGCTATGTCCGCATGGACACGCAGACAGGCGCGATGTCGATCTGCGAGGAGCGCTCCGGCCAACTCGTCTGCAAGATGGCGGCCGATGAACGCGCTGCCTTCCAGGACGAGGTCGATCGCCTGCAAACTTCGATGAAAGCCATGGACGAGCGCGTCACCAGGCTCGAGAATTCGCTCTCGGCCCGCCTCGAATCGACATTGCCGAGCGAGGAGGATTTCAACAAGACGATGAGCTACATGGAGCGTTTCCTGAAGGGCTTCATGGGCATCGTCAAGGATATGGACAAGGACAGCGGCGACGGCGCCAAACCCAACTCGCAGAAGACCTGAAGACAGGCCGTCTGGGGAAATCCGGTGCGCCGGCTTTGCTGCTTGAAAACAGCGCGAAGCGCCTCATAATCGTTGCATCAGGTCCCGAGAAAACAGAAGACCATCAAGGGATCCGGGGAGGGATATTTGCCATCAGGCTATTCTTTCGTCATCGCCGACGATCACCCGCTGTTTCGCGGTGCGTTGCGCGAAGCGCTTGCCGGCATCGGCAATGTCACCGCTATTCACGAAGCCGGCGATTTCGAAAGCGCCAAGGCGCTGGTCGTGGCCAACGAGGAGGTCGATCTGGTGCTGCTCGACCTGTCGATGCCGGGCGCGAGCGGCCTTTCCGGCCTGATCTCGTTGCGCGGCATCCATCCGGCGGCGCCGCTGGTGGTGGTCTCCGCCCATGACGACCCGGCGACCATCCGGCGCGCGCTCGACCTCGGCGCGTCCGGTTTCATCTCCAAATCGGCCAGCATGGAGGAAATCCGCGACGCCGTGCGATCGGTCCTTGCGGGCGATATCGCGGCACCGGCCGGCATCGATCTCGGTGTCGAGCGCGATCCCGAAATATCGGACCTGATCAAGCGCTTGCAGGCGCTCACGCCGCAGCAAACCCGCGTGCTCGGCATGCTGGCGGAAGGCCTTCTCAACAAGCAGATCGCCTATGAGCTCGGCGTCTCAGAGGCGACGATCAAGGCGCATGTCTCGGCGATATTGCAGAAGCTCGGCGTCGACAGCCGCACCCAGGCGGTGATCCTGCTGTCCAAGATCGGCAGCGATCCGCTGCAGCCGGTGAGCTGAGCGCCCGAACCTGGCGGATGGTTATGCGGATGTCGGCCCGGCGACCAGTTTTTCGGAAACGCCTCGCCCGTCGGCAGAGATAGAAGCCATGCCGATGCGATGGCCGACATGTTTTGCGCCTATCTCGAAGCCTGGGCGCCGTCGGCGGGGCCGAAATGAAGCAGATCTGACAGTTACTCCGCCGCCGGCGCCAGCGGCCTGACCCTGGCCATCATCGAGCGCAGCACGGCCGGTTTGAGCGGCTTGTTGATCACCGGGACGTCGAGCCCGGCCGCCGCCGTGCGTACCTCGTTGGAACGGTCGGCGGTGACCAGCACGGCGGGCAGGTCGTCGCCGTGGATCGCTCGCAGCCCGACGATGGCGTCGAGGCCGGTTTCGCCATCGAGATGATAGTCGGCAAGGACAATGTCCGGGCGGCGGATCGCGATATCCCGGTTCGTTGTGCCGGACACGGTCTCGACGGCGCAGCCCCAGCCTTCGAGCAGCAGCCGCATGCCTTCCAGGATGCGGGCGTCGTTGTCGATACACAGCACGCTCAGTCCGGCCAGCGAAGCCGCCGCGCGGGCCGGCGCCCTGGTTTCGACCTCGCGTTTCGGTTCCTGCACGGCCGCCACCGGCAGGATGACGGAAAAGCGCGTGCCCTTGCCCGGATTGGAGAAAATACGGATTTCAAGCCTCAGCACCCGCGCGATGCGATCGACGATCGAAAGGCCGAGGCCGAGGCCTTCGGCCTCGCGCGCGCCTTCGTCCAGCCGGGTGAATTCGCGAAACACCGTGTTCAGCTTGTCGCCGGCAATGCCGATGCCAGTGTCGATCACCTGGATTTCCGCCAGTTCGCCGCGCCGCCGCACGCCAACCAGGATGCGGCCGTGACGTGTGTATTTGATGGCGTTGGAAACGAGGTTCTGGATCAGGCGGCGCAACAGGTTGCGATCCGTCATCACTGTCAGCGACGAGGGCATGATCGTCAGCTTGAGTTGCTTTTCCGCGGCAAGCGGCCGGAAATCATTGCCGATCTGGCGCAGCAATGCGTCTAGGTTGAAGGCCGTGTCGTCCGGTTTCATGGCACCGGCATCGAGGCGGGAAATGTCGAGCACGGCGCCCAGAATGGTCTCGACCGATTCCAGCGAGGAGTCGATGTTGACCGCGGCCTTGCCGGCCGGGCCCCTGCCGGCCTTTTCGATCAACGACGAGCAGTAGAGCCTGGCGGCGTTGAGCGGTTGAAGGATGTCGTGGCCGGCCGCGGCGAGGAAGCGCGTCTTGCCCAGATTGGCCTCCTCGGCAAGCATCTGCGCCTGCGCCAGTTCCTCGTTGACCCGGGTCAACTCCTCGTTGACCCTGGTCAGTTCGATGGTGCGGGTCTTCACCCGCTGTTCCAGCGACTCGTTCGCCCGCTTCAGCGCCAGGTCCTGCTCGACGCGGCCGGAAATGTCGGCATAGGTGGCGACGATGCCGCCGTCCGGCATCGGGTTGGAGCGCAGCTCCAGGATCCGGCCGCTGGTCTTCAGTTCCATCTGCCAGGGGCTGACGAAGCTGGTCAGCCGGTTGAGCATCGTCACCCGCTGGTCGGTCGGGATATCGCCGCGCTCCGCCAGATGGCGCAGGATCTGGTCGAGCGAGACGCCGACCTGGCCCATGTCGTCGGGCAGGTCGAACAGCTCGCGGTACTGGCGGTTCCAGCAGATCAGCCGGAAATCCCGGTCGAAGACGGTGATGCCCTGTTCCATCTGGTCGAGCGCGATCTGCAACAGGTCGCGATTGTGTTGCAACGCTTCCGTGGCGTCGTCGAGCAGCCGGAAGGCATCCCTGGATTCGCGGTCGTGGCGGCGAAACAGCAGCGACAGGATCAGCCGCGCCGACGAAGAGCCGACGGCGCTGGCCAAAAGCTGCTCGGAAAAGCGGATGACGTCCATGCTGGCTTGCTCATTGCCATGCAGGATGACGTTGGTGGTCTTTTCGAAGGACTGGAACGACCGCTCGGTGCGCTGCACGCCGAGATAGCGCGCGATGGTGTCCTTCAGGTCGTTGACGGTGACGGCGGTACGGAAACGGCGCAGGCTGGGCATCGGCCCGGCTTCGCGCGGCACGAAGATCGACGCCTGGATGCGCTCCAGCGGCACCGCGGCGCGCGACAGCGAGCCCAGCACGAAAAACAGTGCGTTGATCGACAGGCTCCACAGCACGCCGTGGTTCAACGGCTCCGCAACGGTGCCGAACAGCGCCTGCGGCCGCAGCGCTTCGAAGCCGAACAGACCATGCACCAATATGCCGGTTTCGGGCGCGACGAGCGATGGCAACAGCAGCGTGTAGCCCCAGATCAGGATGCCGGCGACCATGCCGAGGGCCGCGCCCCTGCCATTGGCGCCGCGCCAGATCAGCCCGCCGATCAGCGCCGGCGCGAATTGCGCGATCGCCGCGAACGACATCAGGCCGATCGACGACAGCCGCGCGCTGTCGGTGCTCTCGCGGTAGTAGAGGAAGGCGATGAAAAGCATGATGAAGATCGATGCCCGCCGCACGTTGAGGATGAGCGTAGACCAGTCCTCGTTTTCGGAAGACGTCGTCCTCAGCAGCCGCCGCACGAACAGCGGGATGATGAGGTCGTTGGAGATCATGATCGACAGCGCCACGCTCTCGACGATGACCATGGCGGTAGCCGCCGACAGGCCGCCGATGAAGGCAGCCATGGCCAGGAAATCGTGACCGCCGAACAAGGGCAGCGACAGCACATATAGGTCGCTGCTCGTCTTCGTGCCGACCAGCGACAGTCCGGCGAAGGCGATCGGCAGCACGAACAGGTTGATCGCCACCAGATAGAGCGGAAACACCCATGTCGCGGTGCGCAGTTCCGCCTCGCTGCGGTTCTCGACGATGGTGACGTAGAACTGCCGGGGCAGAAGGATGATAGCGAAGCCACTCAGGCAGGTCAGCACCAGCCAGGTGGCGAGTGACGTCGAATAGCCCATCGCCTGCCGCACCTGGCCGTTTTCGGCCAGCTTGCCGAACATGTCGCCGGGCCCGCCGAAGATCAGGAAAGTGACCATCAGGCCGATCGCCAGGAAGGCGGCAAGCTTGACCACGGTTTCGACCGCCACCGCCAGCACCAGCCCGTCCTGGTGCTCGGTGGCGTCGGCGTGGCGCGTGCCGAACAGCACCGCGAACAGCGCCAGCAGCATGGCGACCACCAGCGAGATGTCGCTGACGAAAGGATCGAACGAGGGCGGCGAGCCGGTGTAATGCTCGACCATCAGGCTGACGGAACCGGAGATCGCCTTCAGCTGCAGCGCGATGTAGGGCACCGCGCCGATGGTCGCGATCAGCGTGGCGATGGCGGCCACGGTGAAGCTCTTGCCATAGCGCGCGCCGAGGAAGTCGGCGATCGAGGTGATCTTCTCGGTCTTGGCCAGCCGCACGAGACGGTTGAGCAAGGGAAAACCGAACACGAACACCAGCACCGGGCCGGTGTAGATGCCGAGGAACTCCAGGCCGCGCTCGGAAGACAGGCCGACAGAACCGAAAAACGTCCAGGAGGTGCAATAGATGGCCAGGCTGAGCGCGTAGATGAACGGACGTGCGCGACCGGGCCCGGAGCTGGCCGAGCGGCGGTCGCCAAGGCTGGCGATGGCGAATAGAAGCGTCACATAAGCGATCGCGATGACAACGATGAACAAGCCCTGCACGGCTCGCGCTTCCTCCCTGGCCGGCTCGACGCCCGCTCACCGCACGCAACCACAGCTTGGAAGCTGAGTCCATCGGCGCATGGACGTCTGATGATGCGGGTAAAAACAAACCGGTGCCTTGGCCCTTTTTCCGGTTTTGCAACCGGAGGTTTTTGCTATTGTGGGCTTGGCCGGCGCTGGAGAATGCGGCCGATCATGGCAAGGAGGGTCGAAATGCTGAAAGAATTCCAGGAATTCATTTCCAAGGGCAATGTGATGGACCTGGCCGTCGGCGTCATCATCGGCGCTGCTTTCGGCAGGATCGTCGATTCCCTTGTCAACGACATCATCATGCCGATCGTGGGCGCGATTTTCGGTGGGTTGGACTTCAACAACTACTTCTTCGGACTGTCCTCGAACGTCCACTCGGGCACGCTGGCGGAGGCAAAGAAAGAGGGCGCCGTCTTCGCCTATGGCAGCTTCATCACCGTCGTGCTGAACTTTCTCATCCTCGCATTCATCATCTTCTTGATGGTCAAGGCGGTGAACAACCTGCGCAGGCGCCTGGAGGCCGAAAAGCCCGCGCCTGCCGCCGCGCCGCCGCCTGCCGATGTGCAGCTTCTGACCGAAATCCGCGATCTGCTCGCCAGGAGATAAAGACATCAGGTTTTTCTGGACCAAAACCCCGGTCGTTCACGGCCGGGGTTTTTTGCTTTCGCCCGTAGTAGAACAGCCGGCATGCTATCCCTGTTCGAACGGACCTGCCCATGACCCTGATCCAGAACCTGCGCCCCGAGGCCCTGGCTGCGCCTGAAAGCGGTATCGTCGCCGTCGTCAACTATGGCAGGCTGCGCGACGGCTTGATCCCGCTCTGGGCCGGCGAGGGCGATCTGCCGACGCCGTCCTTCATCACCGATGCCGCGTCGAAGGCGCTGGCCGGTGGCGAGACGTTCTACACCTGGCAGAGGGGCATCCCCGATCTCAGGCAGGCGCTTGCCCGCTATTACCAGAGGCATTTCGGCAAACACTTCGCCGAGGACGAATTCATCGTCACCGGCTCGGGCATGCATGCGATCCAGCTTGCGCTCGACGCGCTCGCCGGTGCCGGCGACGAGGTGATCTATCTGTCGCCCGCCTGGCCGAATTTCGACGCCGCCGCCGCCATCGCCGGTGCAGTGCCGGTGCCGGTCACGCTCGATCAATCCGGCAATGGCTGGTCGTGCGACGTCGAGAAGATCGCGGCCGCCATCACGCCCAGGACCAGGGCGCTGTTCGTCAACACGCCGTCCAATCCGACCGGCTGGACCGCCGACCATGAGACTTTGCGCGCCATTCTCGATCTCGCCCGGGCAAATGGCCTTTGGATCATCGCCGACGAGATCTATTCGCTGTTCCACTATGGCCAAGGCCGCGCGCCGTCCTTCCTCGACATCGCGACCGCAGAGGACCGCATCCTGTTCGTGAACAGCTTCTCCAAGAACTGGGCGATGACCGGCTGGCGCGTCGGCTGGATCAAGACCCATCCGAGCTTGCAGCAGGTGTTCGAGAACCTGATCCAGTATTCGAATTCAGGTGTCGCCCAGTTCATGCAGCGCGGCGCGGTCGCGGCGCTCGATGAAGGCGATGTCTTCGTCGCCGGACAGGTGGAGAGGGCAAGAAAGGCGCGCGATCTGGTCTGCGGCATTCTCGGCGCCACCGACCGCGCCCGGTTCACTGTGCCGCAAGGTGCTTTCTATCTGTTCTTCAGGGTGGACGGCATCACCGATTCGCGCAGCGCCGCCTTCGAGATCGTCGACAAGGCCAATGTCGGCCTGGCGCCGGGCACGGCCTTCGGCCCGGGCGGCGAAGCCTTCCTCAGGCTGTGCTTCCACCGCCGCCTCGACCAGCTCGAGGAGGCGGCGCACCGGCTGGCGAAGTGGATGACGGCTGTTTGAGAGGTTGACGAAGCCCGAATTGAAAGTCGCTCCGGCGCGCCAGACGGCCGCCGGAGTGGAGTTTCAAACGGCTTCAGCCGCCTGACTTGGGCACCAGCAGGGGAATGATCCGGTCGGTCTTGGCCACGGAAGGTCGTCCTGCTGAACCATAGGAAATGCCGAGCGCGTCCCAGGTCTCGACCAGGGCGTCCTGCAGCTCGGCGATCAGCGCATCCGAATGGAACGGCGTCGGCGTGATGCGCAGCCGCTCCGTGCCGCGCGGCACGGTCGGATAGTTGATCGGCTGGATGTAGATGCCGTGCACGCCGAGCAGCCGGTCGCTTGCCATCTTGCAAAGCTCGGGGTCGCCAACCAGCACTGGCACGATGTGGGTCGCCGATTCCATCACCGGGAGGCCGGCGGCGGAGAGGATCTGCTTGGTCCGCGTCGCCTGCTGCTGCTGGGCGTCACGCTCGGCCTGCGAGCGCTTGAGATGACGGATCGAGGTAGTGGCAGCGGCGGCGATGGCCGGCGGCAGCGCGGTGGTGAAGATGAAGCCCGGCGCATAGGAGCGCACGGCGTCGATGACAGCGCTCCTGCCGGTGATGTAGCCGCCCAGCGTGCCGAAAGCCTTGGCGAGCGTGCCCTCGATGATGTCGATGCGGTCGGCGAGGCCTTCCCGCTCGGTGATGCCGCCGCCGCGCGGACCATACATGCCCACGGCGTGGACCTCGTCGATATAGGTCATGGCGTTATAGCGCTCGGCGAGGTCGACGATCTCTCTGATCGGCGCGATATCGCCATCCATCGAATAGACGCTCTCGAACACGATCAGCTTGGCGCGTTCGCGGCCCGCCGCCTGCAGCAGGCTTTCCAGGTGCGCGACATCGTTGTGGCGAAAAATCTTCTTTTCCGCGCCCGAGCGCCGCACGCCTTCGATCATCGAGGCATGGTTCAACTCGTCCGAGATGATCAGGCAGTTGGGCAAAAGCCGCGCGATGGTCGAGATCGAGGCCTCGTTGGAGACAAAACCGGAGGTGAAGACCAGCGCGGCTTCCTTGTCGTGCAGGTCGGCGAGCTCATGCTCGAGTTCGACCAGCGGATTGCTGGTGCCGGAGATGTTGCGGGTGCCGCCGGCGCCCGAACCCATCCGGCCCGCCGCGTTCTGAAACGCTGCGATGACATCCGGGTGCTGGCCCATGCCGAGATAGTCGTTGGAGCACCAGACGGTGATTTCCTCTGCGCGGCCGTTGGCGCGCCAGATGGCACGCGGAAATTTGCCCGCTATGCGCTCGAGGTCGGCAAAGACGCGGTAGCGTCGTTCCGCATGGAGCTGGTCGATCGCGTCCTCGAAGAACCGCTGATAATTCATGTCGGCTTCCCAGTTTTGCGCTGGATCATAATCATTGCCCGATTGGCCGTCCACCGGCCCGTTTTGGTCAAAATGCCACGCCCCGCACCTGTTCCTAACGAGGGGCGGATCATGGCCTATTTCCTGGCGATAACGGCCTGTAGGGCGCTTTTGTTTCGACATGATGCCATATGCCGGCCAAGTCGGTTACGCAGGGTTTTATTGGTCATGGGGCGGGCTTTCCAGTAGAGCGGTATTGAGACAGTTTCCGATAGATCTTGAATGCGAGGACGCGGAATGACGGTTTTGGTGACGGGCGGCGCCGGTTATATCGGCAGCCATATGGTCTGGGAATTGCTGGATGCGGGCGAAAGCGTGGTCGTTCTCGACCGGCTTTCGACCGGTTTCGAATGGGCGGTGGCACCGGAGGCAAAGCTGGTCGTCGGCGATGTCGCCGACAAGGAATTGGTCGGCTCCATCATCCGCGACAACAATGTCGATGCGATCATCCATTTTGCCGGCTCGATCGTCGTTCCCGAATCCGTCGCCGATCCGCTCGGCTACTACGAGAACAACACCTGCAAGACGCGCACGCTGATCGAAACGGCGGTGCGCGAGGGCGTGCCGAACTTCATCTTCTCCTCGACAGCCGCCGTCTATGGCGGCGCTGGGCTGGAACCGGTGCGCGAGGATGCCCGCCTGGCGCCGGAATCGCCCTACGGCCTCTCCAAGCTGATGAGCGAATGGATGCTGCGCGATGCGGCGATCGCGCATGGCCTGCGCTATACGGCGCTGCGCTATTTCAACGTCGCGGGCGCCGATCCCAGGGGGCGCACCGGCCAGTCGACGCCGGGCGCCACGCATCTGATCAAGGTCGCTTGCGAGACGGCGCTCGGCAAGCGGCCGTTCATGCAGGTGTACGGCACCGATTATCCGACGCCCGACGGCACCTGCATGCGCGATTATATCCATGTCAGCGACCTGGCCGCGGCGCATCGCCTGGCCCTTGAGCGGCTGCGCGCCGGGGGCGCGAGCCTCGTCGCCAATTGCGGCTACAGCCACGGCTACTCGGTGCTGGAGGTGATCGAGAGCGTGCGCCGCGCCTTCGGCCATGATTTCGAGGTCAGGACGGGCGAGCGCCGCCCCGGTGACGCCGCCGCGGTGGTTGCCAATTCCGATCTCGCCCGGACGGAACTCGGCTGGACGCCGCAACGCGACGATCTCGACCAGATCGTTGCAGATGCGCTCGCCTGGGAGCGTATCCTGACGGGGAAGAATTCCGCACGCGGTTGAGCGGGTTTTCCCAAGGGCTCGCAAGCCGCTCCGCGAAGCGCTATGGAAGCGTTCGCGGAGGGTGCGGAAGCGCGCTGCCCGGTTCGACCTTTTTTGGGGGGACGACATGAAGATAACGGTGCTCGGGGCCGGCGTCGTCGGCACGGCGGCCGCCTACTATCTGGCGAGCGACGGCCATGAGGTCACCGTCATCGAGCGTCATCCGGCGCCGGCGCGGGGCACCAGCCAGTCGAATGCCGGACTGGTGTCGCCGGGCGATGCCACCGCCTGGGCTTCCCCGGCGGCGCTGAAGACCTTCCTGCGCGGGCTCTACAACCACGATCTCGGCATCAAGGTGCGACTGCGCTTCGATCCCTATTTTCTCGCCTGGAGCCTGCGCTTCCTGCGCCAGTGCACGGTGGCGCGCCTGCGCGCCAACACCGACATCAAGCTGCGGCTCGCGCTCTATTCGCGCGACTGCATCAATGCGCTGTCGGAGGCGACCGGCATCCACTATGACGAGCGCAAGAAGGGCATCCTCTACTTCTTCCGCTCGCAGAAGAGTCTCGACACCGGGACCGACAATTATCGCTATCTTGCCGAGCATGGCTTGCCGATCGAGATCGTCGGGCGCGACCGGCTGGTCGAACTGGAGCCGGGGCTTGCCGGGGTGAAGGACAAGATAGCCGGCGGGGTTTATTCGCCCACTGACCAGACTGGCGATTCCAAACTGTTTGTCGACAGGCTCGCCGCCTATGCGACCGAGAGGCTTGGCGCCGAGTTCCGGTTCGGCACCACGGTCGAAGGTTTCGATATCGAAGGCGACAGGGTGCGGGCCGTCATCACCTCGTCAGGCCCGGTGGCCGGCGATGCGGTTGTCATCGCAATGGGCCCGGAAAGCGGCCTACTCGGCCGCCGCTACGGCATCGACCTGCCGGTTTATCCGGTGAAAGGCTATACCGCGACGATCCCCCTGGAGGACGAAAGCAAGGGGCCGACTATGGGTGGCGCCGACGAGGACCGGCTGATCGGCTATTCCAGGCTGGGCAACCGCTTGCGGATGTCCTCGACGGCCGAGTTCACCGGCTTTGACCGAAGCTTCAAGCCCGCTGACTTCAACACCATCATCAGCACCGGCAAGGATCTTTTCCCTGGCGCCTTCGACGAGAAGAAGGCCATGTTCTGGGCGGGCCTGCGGCCGATGATGCCCAATTCCGTGCCGGTCATCGGCCGGGCCCGCTACAAAAATCTCTATCTCGACACCGGCCACGGCCATGTCGGATGGACCATGGCCTGCGGCTCGGGCAAATTCCTCGCCGATCTCGTCGCCGGCCGAAAGCCCGAAATCGATCCACAGGGGCTGGTCTATGAAGATTAGGCAAGCGGATCCGTAGTTAGCCCCGCCCTTCGACCGCCGCACGCCAGGTGCTTGCATAATCCGTCAAGGCGGGGTCGACCGGCGGTTCTTGTCTCAAGCCCTTGCCATGCGCCTCAGCCTTGTCCGATGCCAGCAACGCGGCACCGATGCTGGTGCCGGTCGCGGCTTCGGAGGCGACGACGCTTCTGGCGGTCGCCGCCGCCAGCATGCCGACAAAGAGCCGGTTGCGGGCGAAAGGGCCTTCGACAATGGTCGGGCCGTCGGCGCCGATCAGATCGAGGCAGGTCGCCGTCATCAGCGCCAGATAGAAAGAGATGGCGGCAAAGCGCTGGCCGCTGTTCATGCCGTCAGCGTTGAGCCACGCCGCCGCATGATGCGGGAACGGTCCCGACCCCTGTTGTGTCGATGGCAGCAGCAGCGTCCTTTTTGCCAGCACGGCCCCGACATCGTCTTCGGTCCAGTTCTCCGGCTGATCATCCGTCAGCACGGAAAATTCGCGGCCGCCCATGAAGCGCGCCGATGGCACGGGATCGCCCAGCGCGTTGACGTTGACCAGCGTATCACGCGCCGGGTCGAGCGCCACCGATCTGCCGCTGACCGACATCGACACCACCCAGGTGCCGGTCGAGACGACGCTGAAAGGCGGCGCGTCGGCGAGAAGATGCGGCAACAGCGAGGCGTTGGAATCGTGCAGGCCGCAGAACACAGGCGTCCGCGGATCGAGCCCCGTTCGCTCGGCAAGCGCCGGCAGGAGCGGGCCGAGCCGGTCCCTTGCCGGCCGCACCGGCGCCATCAACGCGCGCCAACCGAGGCGGTCGATCATCGCCGAGAAATCCGCTTTCCACGGGTTCCACAGATCGGTGTGGCAGCCGAGCGAGGTCACCTCGTTGGCGGCGATGCCGGTCAGCCGCAGCGCCCAATATTGCGGATACATCAACATCGCCGTTGTCCTGGCGAATTCCGCCGGAAAGCGCTTCTGCTGCCAGAAGAATTGCGCGCCGAGATTGAGGCCGAGCGGCAGCCGCGGCGTGCCGGTTTCAGCGAAGGGCGGACGGATCGCGTCATACTCGGCCGCGAGTTCCTCGGGGCCGTCGAATTCGTAGTCGAGCACGGGCAACACCAGCTCGCCGGAGGCCTCAACCAGAGCGCCCGTCGCGCCATGGGTAGTGATCGAAACGGCGTCGATGGTCTGTTCGCGGTTGAGATCGGCAAGACTGTCGAGGATGAAGGCCCACAGCGCCTCGACGTCGTGATGCGGGTAGCGGGCTTGCCGCACCGGCGCGTTAGCCACTCGGCGCAGCGCGACCTCGCGCAGCGTGGCGAGGTCGACCAGCGCCACCTTGGCGTTGGTCTTGCCGATGTCGATGACGGCGATGTGGCGCGGGGCACTCATGCCATGTGGAACATGGTTTCCAGGGGCACGGCCACCGGCTCATTGTCAGGCTTGGTCGCCATGAGGTCGGCCATGTCTGCCCACCAGCGCTGCATCACCGGATGCTTCGGCAGGTCGGCCATGCCATGGTCGTCCCGCCGCCACAGCACGCCGAACAGGATGTTGGTCTCCTCGTCGAGATGGATGGAATAGTCGGAAACCCCGGCCTGCTTCAACAGCGCGACCAGCGATGGCCATATCTCGTCGTGACGCTTCTTGTATTCCGCCTTCATGCCGGGCTTGAGCATCATCTTGAACGCGTATTTTTCGGCCATCAGCGTCCCCCGCGCAGCCGCCGCCAGACGATCGGCAGCGCGATGACGATGATCAGGAGCAGGCCGATGAAGATCGACATGACGATGCCGGGCACGTTGAGCAGGCCGAGCCCGAAGGTCACCAGCCCCATGATGAAGGCGGCGAGCACGACGCCGACAATGCTGCCTGCGCCGCCAAGGATGCTGACGCCGCCAAGCACCACCATGGTGATGACTTCCAGCTCATAGCCCTGCGCGATCGAGGGACGGGTCGAACCGAGCCGGGAGGTGATCAGCACAGAGGCGATGCCGGACATCAGCCCGGTCAGGCAGAACAGGATGAACTTGATGCGGCCCACTCGCACGCCGGAAAACTGTGCCGCGACCGGATTGTTGCCGATGGCGAAGACGCGGCGGCCGAAACTCGTGCGGTGCAGCGCGAACCAGTAGATGACGGCGGCGATGAGGAAGAGCACCAGCTCGAACGACAGCACCCACCAGACATAACCCTGGCCGAAGAAGGCGAAGCTCTCGGGATAACCCTTGTAGGCCTGGTCGCCGAGGATGATGAAGGCGATGCCGCGAAACAGGCTCATCGTGCCGATGGTGACGACGATGGACGGCAAGCCAAGGCATGTCACCAGCAGGCCGTTGAACGCGCCGCAGCCGAGCCCGACGACGATGCCGATCGCCACCAGCACTGGCGTGCCGGCGCCGGCCTGCACCGCCATGCCCATCATGGTCGAGGCCAGCGCGATGATGGCGGCGACCGACAGGTCGATCTCGCCCGAAATGATCAGCAGCGCCATGGCGAAGGCGATCAGGCCCTTCTCGGTGAAGTTGAAGGTCAGGTCCGACAGCGAATAGGGGTCGAGGAAATAGGGCGAGGCGAAGCTGTTTATGGCGAAGATGGCGAGCGCCACCACAACCAGCAGCGCTTCCCAGGAAAAGATCGCCGAACGAAACGGCTTGTCGAGCCGGTCCGGAATATGGCGCGGGGCAGGGACGTCGGTCATGCCGCCTCCATTTTTCTCAGGATGATGCGGCCCTGCTGGCGTTCGCCGCGCGCGTTGAGCACGACGGCGAGGATGATGGCGCTGCCCGAAATAGCCATCTGCCAGAAGGGCGAGATGTTGATGACCGGCAGCGCGTTGGAGATGATGCCCAGGAACAGCGCCCCCAACACCGCGCCCCCGACCGAACCGATGCCGCCGGCAATCGAGATGCCGCCGATGACGCAGGCGGCGATGATGTTGAGCTCATAGCCGTTGGCGACCTCGACCGAGGCGATCACGTAACGTGAGATCCAGAGATAGCCGGCGAGCCCGCCGATCATGCCGGAGATGCAGAAGACGATGAATTTCGTCCGCCCGACATCGATGCCGGCATAGACCGACGCCGTCGGATTGACGCCGATGGCATAGATCGAGCGGCCGAGCGCGGTGCGCGTCATCAGGATGAAGAACAGCGCGATGACCAGAATGGCGATCCAGGACAGCACCGGAATGCCGAGGAAGGCCGCGCGTTGGAAGCCGATGAACTCGGGGCTCATCTTGTCGGCATTGACCCAGGCGCCGCCGGACAGGACGAAGGTGGCACCGCGATAGATGGTCAGCGTGCCCAATGTCACCACGATCGAGGGGATGTTCAGCCGCCACACCAGAAGGCCGTTGATGGCGCCGAGCACCAGGCCGACGACCAGGGCAATGACGATCAGCAGCGGGATCGGGATCGCCGGGTGAGCGGCGTTCAGCATCGCCACCACCATGCCGGTGAAACAGAGGTTCGACGCCATCGACAGGTCGATCGAACGGGTCAGGATGACCACCATCTGCCCGAGCGCCAGGATCATCAGGATCGAGGTGTCGTTGAACACCTGGCGCAAATTGCCGGGGTCGGCGAAGGCGGGAAAACGCGTCGAGATCAGCCCGATCAGCACGAGAATGGCCGCCAGCAACCAGATTTCGCGATATTTCAGCAAAGCCTTCATGCCGCAATCCCCGCCGCCGTCCGGACCAGCGTCTCGGCGTCCAGTCCGTTGTTGTCGTAGACGGCCGCGACAAGGCCCTCGCGCATGACGACGACGCGGTCGGACATGCCGAGGATTTCGGGCAGCTCCGACGACACCATGATAACCGACAGGCCTTGCGCCACCAGCTCGGCCATGAAGCCGTGCACGGCGGCCTTGGAGCCGATGTCGATGCCCTTGGTCGGCTCGTCCAGGATGATGACCTTGGGCGTGGTCGCCAGCCATTTGGCAATGACGATCTTCTGCTGGTTGCCGCCCGACAGCGTGCCGACATCCTGGCTGAGCGAGGAGGCCCTGAGGTCGAGCCGCTCGGTGTAGGAGCGGGCGAGCGAAAATTCCTCCGCCAGCCGCAGCACGCCGGATTTGGAGGTGCGTGCCAGCGACGGGAGAGAAACATTCTGGAAGATGGGCAGGCCGATCACCACGCCTTGCTTGCCGCGTTCCTCCGGCACGTAGACGATGCCGGCCTCGATCGAATCCGCCGCCGATTTCGGCACGATCGACTTGCCGTCCAGCGTGATCGTGCCGCCGGAGGTGCGAGTGATCCCTGAAATCGCCTGCATCACCTCGCTGCGGCCGGCGCCCACAAGACCGTAGAAGCCGAGAATCTCGCCCTTGTGCAGTTCGAAACCGATGTCGTTGAATTCGGTGGGGTGCGACAGGCCGGAGACCGACAGCACCTGCGCGCCGATCTCGGCCTTGCGCTGTGGAAAGATGTGATCGACCGCACGGCCCACCATCATGCGCACGATCTGGCTCTGGGCGGCATCCTTGATCAGCCCTTCGCCGACCATCTCGCCGTCGCGGAACACGGTGTAGCGGTCGGCGATGCGGTAGATCTCGTCGAACTTGTGGCTGATGAACAGGATCGCCTTGCCTTCGCTCTTGAGGAACTCGATCAGCAAAAAGAGCTCTTCGATCTCCTTCATCGAAAGGGCGGCCGTCGGTTCGTCCATGATGACGATCCGCGCGTCGATCGACATGGCCCGCGCCACGGCAACGAGATGCTTGTTGGCAATGCCGAGGTCCTTCAGCCTTGCATCGGCGTCGATATGGCGGGCATGCATGGTGTCGAGCACTTCGCGCGCATTTCTGCGCATGGTGCGCCAGTCGATGGTGCCAAAGCGGGTGCGCGGCGCATGGCCGAGAAAGATGTTTTCGGCGACAGTCAGATCGTCGAACAGCACGGTTTCCTGATGGATGGCGGTAACGCCGTGGCCGAAGGCGGCGTGCGCGCTGGGCAGGGTGACGTCCTGCCCGTCTATGCTGATCGTGCCCGCGTCGGGCTGGTAGATGCCGGTCATGATCTTGACCAGCGTCGACTTGCCGGCGCCGTTCTCGCCGATCAGCGCCGTCACTTGGCCCGGATAGAGCGAGAGGCTGACATTGTGCAGCGCGCGCACGCCGGGAAAGCTCTTCGAGATGCCGGACAGCGTCAGGCGCGGCGTGGAGGCCAGGGGCCCGTCCTTCACCGTGCCGTGTTGGGCTGTCGTGTCCATGGTCGTATCAAGCCCTGAAACAAGGTGCGTTTGAAGTTGCGGCGGGGCGTGAACCCCGCCGCGTCAGCTTGAAGCTCCGGATCAGTAGATCTTGGAGAACTTCTCGATGTTGGTCTTGTCGAACTGGAAGGGCGGAGCCATCGCAGCCGAATTGGTGTCGTCGAGCGTGACCTTGCCGACGCGGCCGATCGACAGCGTCGCACCGGGCTTGGCCTCTTCCTTCTTCACCGCCAGATCGTGGGCGAGGTAGACGGCGGAGTAACCGAGATCGATCGGGTTCCAAAGAGCCACGGCCTGTGAAGCGCCGTTGTCGATGAACTTCTTGAACTCCGACGGCAGCGCGAGGCCGGTGACGTTGACCTTGCCGATCAGCTTCTCATCGGTGACGACCTGGGCAGCGGCGACGACGCCGACGGTGGTCGGCGCGATGATCGCCTTCAGGTTCGGATAGGACTTCAAGAGGCCCTTGGCTTCGTCGGTGCTCTTGGCCGAATCGTCGTCGCCATAGACGGTGGCGACGAGCTTGATCTTCGGGAATTTCTCCGGCAGCACCTTCTTGGCCGCGTCGATCCAGGCATTCTGGTTGGTCGCGGTCGAGGAGGCCGACAGGATGGCGACGTCGCCGCCCTCCGGCAAATAGTCGGCGGCGAGCTTGATGATGGTCTCGCCGATCAGGCCGGTGTCGGACGGGTTCAGGTGAAGCTGGCGGCCTTCCTTGGCGACGCCCGAATCCCAGGAGATGACGGTGATGCCGCGCTCCATGGCCTTCTTCAGCACCGGCACCAGCGCGTCGGCGTCATTGGCCGAGATGGCGATAGCGTTGACCTTTTGCGCGATCAGTGAATTGACCACCTCGATTTGCGCTTCGGCGGTCGCCTTGGTCGGGCCGGTGTAGATGATGTCGACATCGCCCAGTTCCTTGGCCGCCTCTTCGGCGCCCTTGTTGGCGGCGTCGAAGAAGCCGTTGCCGAGCGATTTCACCACCAGCGCGATCTTGACGTTCTCGGCATAGGCGGCATTCACGACCATGGCGGCGGAAAAGGCCGCCGTAACCATCAGTTTCTTCAGAAAGCTCATCGAATATTCCTCCCTTGAGCGTTGCATTCCATCGCCGCTGCGGGCGTGAGGGTGTCTCAGGCTTGCAGCGAAGATTCTTCCTTTGCCGACTTGCGGGCGACGATCAGCGTTACCCCCGCTGTTTCGAGCATCTTTGCCTCGCGGTCCTCGATGCCGTCGTCGGTGATGACGGTGGCGATGCGCGACAGGCCGCACAGGATCAGGCTGGAGCGTTTGCGGAATTTCGAGGAATCGACCAGCACCACCAGCTCGTCGGCCTGGTCGATCAACTTCTGCTCCGCCTGGATCAACAGCGGATCGCCTTCCATCAGGCCGAGCGGCCCGAGCCCCTGGGCGCCCATGAACATGCGGCGCGCGTAGAAATTGCGCGTCACGTCATTGTCGAAGGGCGACAGGATGATGTTCTGCTCGCGGTAGATGGTGCCGCCGGACAGCATCACCGTGTTCTTGGAGTGCTTGAGCAGGCTTTCGGCGATCGGGAAGGAATTGGTGAAGATCGGCATGCGGCGGCCGGTCAGGAAATGCACCATCTGGAAGGTGGTGGTGCCGCCGTTGATGATGATCGGCTCGCCGTCCTTGCAGAGCTCCACCGCTTCCCGCGCTATCGCCCGCTTCTGCGCGGCGTTGAGCGTCTCGTTGACGGAAAAAGGCCGGCCGGCAAGGCCGATGAACTGTGGCGGCGTGATCGCCTCGGCGCCGCCGCGCACCCGGCGCAGTCGCTTTTGCACGTGCAGGGCCGCGATATCGCGCCGGATCGTCGCCTCGGACGACTCCGTCAGGTCGACCATTTCCTGCACCGTCACCACAGGCTTTTCCTGGACGGCGGACAGAATGATCCTGTGGCGCTCTTTTTCGTGCATGGTTCCTCCCTGCATGGCCATCTGGCATTAGAAATCGCGCAGTGTCAATCATTTCCGATCATATAATTTCATTGTGCAGTGCAATATGATTGATGTTGATCGTTTGTGATTGACAAAGCCCCGCCTTGCGTAGACATTCCCGACGAAAAGAGGAGCGCACCGTCCGCGCTTCAAGGGAGGATTACCCATGCTCGACAAGCGCTCCGGCTCGCGCCTCGCCAATCTTTGGGATGATGCGAAGGCAAGGGGGATGAGCGATCCCGAGCTTCTGGTCTATCGTTCGAACACGCTCGGCTCCGACAAGCGTGTCACCAATTACGGCGGCGGCAACACCTCTTCCAAAATATGGGAAAAGGATCCGCTCACCGGACAGGACGTGGAAGTGCTGTGGGTGAAGGGCTCTGGCGGCGACAGCGCTTCGATCAAGCTTGATGGTTTTGCCACGCTCTACATGGACAAATTGCGGGCCCTCAAAGGCCTTTATCGCGGCGTCGAGCATGAAGACGAGATGGTGGGTTATCTGCCTCATTGCACCTTCAATCTCAATCCGCGCGCCGCCTCGATCGACACGCCGCTGCATGCCTACGTGCCGAAGCCCTATGTCGATCACATGCATCCCGACGCCATCATCGCCATCGCGGCCGCCAAAGATTCCAAGGCCTTGACGAAAGAAATCTTCGGCGATGCCATAGGCTGGCTGCCGTGGAAGCGGCCGGGCTTCGAACTCGGCCTGTGGCTGGAGAAATTCTGCTTTGACCATCCAGCCGCCAAGGGCGTCATCCTGGAAAGCCACGGCCTGTTCACCTGGGGCGAAAGCCCGAAGGAATGCTACGAAACGACGATCTCGGTGATCAACCAGGCGATCGAGTGGTTCGAGCGCCGTTCCGAGGGCGTCGCCATTTTCGGTGGCGAAGCGGTAAAGTCGCTCGACGCCGCCGAACGCCGCGCCATCGCCGCGAAGCTGATGCCGAGAATCCGCGGCCTGATCTCGGAAAAGAGCCACAAGCTCGGCCATTTCGACGATTCCGCCGCCGTGCTCGAATTCGTCAATTCCAGGGATCTGCGCCCGCTGGCGGCACTCGGCACCTCATGTCCGGACCATTTCCTGCGCACCAAGATCCGGCCGCTGGTCATCGAGTTCGATCCGGCCAAGCCCGATGTCGATGCGGTCATCGCGCGGCTGGCCGACGACATTGCCGAATACCGCGTCGGCTACCAGGCCTATTATGACAGCTGCAAGCATGCGGACTCGCCCGCCATCCGCGATCCCAATGCCGTGGTCTATCTGATGCCCGGCGTCGGCATGTTCACCTTCGCCGGCGACAAGGCGACTGCTCGCATTTCAGGGGAGTTCTACGTCAACGCCATCAACGTCATGCGCGGCGCCTCGACCGTCTCCTCCTATGTCGGCCTGCCTGCGCAGGAAGCCTTCGACATCGAATACTGGCTGCTTGAGGATCTGAAGCTGCAGCGCATGCCGAAGCCCAAGGCTCTTGCCGGCCAGATCGCGCTCGTCACTGGCGGCGCGGGCGGCATCGGCCGCGCCACGGCGAGCCGGCTGCTGCGCGAAGGCGCCTGCGTCGTGCTTGCCGACATCGACGAGACAGCACTTGCCAGCGCCAACGACGAACTGGCCAAGGCCTATGGCAAGGATTTTGTCCGCCCCGTGGTCATCAACGTCACGTCGGAGGATCAGGTCGTCGCCGGCTTTGCCGAAACGGCGGTCGAGTTCGGCGGCATCGATATTCTGGTCTCCAACGCCGGCCTCGCCTCCTCGGCGCCGATCGAGGACACGACGCTGGCGCTGTGGAACAAGAACATGGACATCCTGTCGACGGGATATTTCCTGGTCTCGCGGGAAGCGTTCCGGCTGTTCAGGGTGCAGAAGATCGGCGGCAACGTCGTTTTCGTCGCCTCCAAGAACGGCCTTGCCGCCTCGCCGAACGCTGCCGCCTATTGCACCGCCAAGGCCGCCGAGATTCATCTCGCCCGCTGCTTGGCGCTTGAGGGCGCGGAGGCGCAGATCAGGGTCAACGTCGTCAATCCGGACGCCGTACTGCGCGGCTCCAAGATCTGGTCCGGCGAGTGGAAGGAACAGCGCGCCGCCGCCTACAAGATGTCGACCGACGACCTTGAGGAACATTACCGCTCGCGCTCGATGCTGAAGCGCTCGGTGTTTCCCGAGGACATTGCCGAAGCGATCTATTTCTTCGCCTCCGACATGTCGGCCAAGTCGACCGGCAACATCGTCAATGTCGACGCCGGCAACGCGCAGAGCTTTACGCGCTAGGCCTTCCTTCTCCCCATTCACAGGGAGAAGGTGCCGGCAGGCGGATGAGGGGCAGCGCCAGCCGAACGAAATCTGGGAGGAACAGCAGTGTCCGAAACCATCATCTCGGCCGACGTCGTCGAAAAAAACAACGCCGCGCGCAAGGCCGATCTCGAGCGTGACTACGCCTCGCTCGGCGAACGGCTCGACCGTCGCGGCATCGCCATCGACGCGATCCGAGACAAGGTCGAGAAATTCGCGGTGGCGATCCCCTCCTGGGGCGTCGGTACCGGCGGCACGCGCTTTGCTCGTTTCCCCGGCGCCGGCGAACCGCGCGACATCTTCGACAAGATCGAGGATTGCGCCGTCATCAAGCAATTGACGCAGGCGACACCGACGGTGTCGCTGCACATTCCCTGGGACAAGGCCGACCCGAACCGGCTGAAGCAGGCGGCCTCGCGTTTCGGCCTCGGCTTCGACGCCATGAACTCCAATACGTTCTCCGACGCCAGGGACCAAAAGCTGTCCTACAAATTCGGCTCGCTCTCGCATGCCGACGCCGGAACGCGCCGGCAAGCGGTCGAGCACAATCTTGAATGCATCGAGATCGGCAAGACGCTTGGGTCCAAGGCGCTGACGGTGTGGATCGGCGACGGCTCGAACTTCCCCGGCCAGGTCAACTTCGCCAAGGCGTTCGAGCGCTATCTCGATGCCATGAAAGAGGTTTATGTCGGGCTGCCCGCTGACTGGAAGCTGTTCACCGAACACAAGATATACGAGCCTGCCTTCTATTCCACCGTCGTGCAGGATTGGGGCACCAATTGCATTATTGCCAAGGAACTCGGCGACAAGGCCTTCTGCCTGGTCGATCTCGGCCACCACGCGCCCAACGTCAACATCGAGATGATCGTGTCGCGGCTGATCCAGTTCAGGAAACTCGGCGGCTTCCACTTCAACGATTCGAAATATGGCGACGACGACCTCGATGCCGGTTCGATCGACCCCTACCGGCTGTTCCTGGTCTTCAACGAACTGGTCGACGCCGAACTGTCCGGCGCCGACGGCTTCGATCCGGCCCATATGCTCGACCAGAGCCACAACGTCACCGATCCGATCGAGAGCCTGATGCTGTCCGCGGTCGAGGTGCAGCGCGCCTACGCGCAGGCGCTGCTGGTCGACCGCAAGGCGCTTGAAGGTTTTCAGGACGGCAATGACGCGCTGATGGCAACGCAGACGCTAAAATCAGCCTACCGCACCGATGTCGAGCCGATCTTGGCCATGGCGCGGCTGAACACCGGCGGCGCCATCGATCCGGTCGCCGCTTACCGGGCGGCAGGCTACCGCGCCAAGGTCGCGGCGGAACGCCCGGCCGTTGCCGGCGGCAGCGGTGGCATTGTCTGAGGCCGAGCCCGCCCCTCATCCGGTCGCTTCGCGGCCACCTTCTCCCCGCTGGGGAGAAGAGACTGGCGCGAGCGCTGACAGCCTCCTCTCCACTAGACTAGGGAAGAGGTCGGATGGCAATCCGGGTGGGGCTCTTTCTCGTGCTCCCTCAATTGTTAGTGGACTCGATCACCCCAACACGGTTTCCTAGGCGTCCCCCGCCAGGAGCCTCGCCATGCATATCACTCGCCGCACGCTGATCGCCGTCAGCCTCTCCTTCACAATCGCTTTCGCGCCATGGGCGGCCGCCTTCGCCGCCTCGCCAGCGCCTGCCAAAGGCGAGAACGGCATGGTTGTCACCGCGCAGCATCTGGCGTCGGAGGTGGGCGTCGAAGTCCTGAAGAAGGGCGGCAACGCCGTCGATGCGGCGGTCGCCGTTGGTTATGCGCTCGCCGTCGTCTATCCCAATGCCGGCAATATCGGCGGCGGCGGCTTCATGACTGTCCGCTTCAAGGACGGCAAGTCGACCTTCCTCGATTTCCGCGAACGTGCGCCGCTGGCCGCGACCAAGACCATGTATCTCGACAAGGACGGCAAACCAGTGAAAGGCGCCAGCCTCGACGGCTACCTCGCCGTCGGCGTGCCGGGCTCCGTCGCCGGTTTCGAGATGGCGCGCGAAAAATACGGCACCTTGTCCCGGCAGGACCTCATGGCGCCGGCCATTCGCTATGCCAAGGACGGGTTCATCCTCAATCAGGGTGACGCCGCCTCGTTTGCCGGAGGTGCCGACAGGCTGGCGAAGGATCCCGCCGCGGCGGCCATATTCCTGAAGCCGGATGGCAAGCCCTATGGCATCGGCGAGCGGCTGGTCCAACCCGACCTAGCCGCGTCGCTCTCGGCGATTTCCGAAAAAGGCCCCGACGCCTTCTACAAGGGCGCCATCGCCGATGCCATCGTCAAGGCAAGCGGCGCCAAGGGCGGTATCCTGGCCAAGGGCGATTTCGAACAATATGCGGTGCGCGAGCTCAAGCCGGTGACCTGTTCCTATCGCGGCTACGAGATCATTTCCTCGCCGCCGCCCAGCTCCGGCGGCGTCATCATCTGTGAAATCCTCAACGTGCTGGAAGGCTATCCGCTGTCCTATCTTGGCGCCGGTTCGGCCGAGACCGTGCATGTCATGATCGAAGCCATGCGCCACGCCTATGTCGACCGCAATTCGGCGCTCGGAGATCCCGATTTCGTCGACAATCCGGTCTCGAAACTGCTGGACAAGGCCTACGCCAAGGACATCCGCGACAAGATCGATCCGTTCCGGGCCGGCGTGTCTCAGGACCTGATGCCGAAGGGGTTCGGCGAGAGCAAGGAGACGACGCATTATTCGATCATCGACAAGGACGGCAACGCGGTCGCGGTCACCTACACGCTCAACGGCTCGTTTGGCGCCGGCGTCGTCGCCGACGGAACCGGTATCCTGCTCAACAACGAGATGGACGATTTCACCCAGAAGCCCGGCGTGCCCAACCTCTACGGCCTGGTCCAGGGCGAGGCCAACGCCATCCAGCCGAAGAAGACGCCGCTGTCGTCGATGAGCCCGACCGTGGTGGCCAAGGACGGCAAGCCGTTCATGGTCATCGGCAGCCCCGGCGGTTCGCGCATCATCACCATTACGCTGGAAGCCATCGTCAACGTCATCGACCACGGCATGAACATCCAGGAGGCGATCGACGCGCCGCGCATCCATCATCAATGGCTGCCCGACACGGTCTATATCGAGCCGTTCGGACTGTCGCCGGACACCGAAAGGTTGCTGGCCGGCATGGGTTATCATCTCGATCTCAGCGACAAGACCTGGGGTCAGGCAGCGGGCATACTGGTCGGCGGCAAGAGCCTGGCGGAAATTGGGAAGGGTGGCGGCGCCCGCTACAATGGCGCCATCGACAGCCGCGCCGCTTCCGGCGAGGCGCTCGGCTATTGATGGGACTGGCGCACTCCGCAAGCGCGTGAACCCGCGTCCGCAATCGCATCGAAAACGAAAAGACAGGGCGGTCTGGGTTTCCGTGAAACGACCGCTTTAATTGACGATCAAGCCGTCACGAAATCAGCGTGACGGTGGATGCGATCAGCATCAGGGCCGCGATGCCGACGAACAGTGCGTAGATGCGCGGCCGGTCGAGCAGAAGCGCGTTTCCCGATATCCAGGCCGATGTGGCGCCGCCGAGCGCGAACAGGAAACCGTTGCGGTGGCCGAAGGTCATCGACGCGGCCATCAGCCCGCCTATGATCAGGGCGCCGAACACGATTATGACGGCGACCGCGTATCTCTCGAAGTCATTGCCGCTGCCCATCGCCGGACCGATCGCATTCAAATTCGGCAGGTCATCCGGATCGAAGGGGCTGGTCGACCCGTATTCGTCTTGACCGATGGATTCTCGCATCACTCGTTCTCCGCTGACCGGCAACAAACCATCAACACATGCCGAGCGCAACCCGATCGCGTGTTTCTCCCTACGTGTTGACCGCGATATCAAACCGTCCGGCAGGGCGCGCCATCCGTTTTGGCGGGTTCGGATCACCGCCGCAACGCCAGCGGTGTCTGCCCGAATGGCAACGGCCCGCCAACCTGCTTTTATATGGGCGTTTCTTCTGGAGAAAACATGATGGCGGAGTTGATTCGAGCTTCGACAGAAGCATTTTTACGCGACCGGAGCCGCGGCGCCAGGCGCGGCCGCGTAAAATTTTCAGCTCCGGGCGTCCGCTTGATGTTGAGCCAGGTGCGTTCCGCACTTGGGGCGAGCGTCATGCTGGCGCTCGCGGGCTCATGATGAACCAGCTCGACCAAAGCGGCCGGGCTGATCGCATGGACAAAGCTTGGCCGGGGATCGATTTTCGGCGACGGCCTGCGATATCCTAAGCTGGTATCAGGGCGGCGATACGATGGATGCTGATCTCCTTGCGTGCCTTGGACGCCTCGTTGGTCAGCCTCATGTAGAACCTCTGTACTGGACAGCCTCAATCCATAGTGCGAGCGCGGTGGCAGGCGACCGTCCCTTTACTTTCAAATCGCGGCCTCGATAGCCGCCGGCCGCGATCCATACCGTTTTTGAACGCTGATAGATTGTTACGCCTCGTGCATTCGCCCAAGCGCATGATTCCGCGAACTTTGGAGCCATTGCCGAGCCCGCTCCCGAGAATGCTGTCTCTATGTGACAAAGCTGCGTGGCCATATCAGGTCCCCTAATCTTGACGGTCCCGGCCGACGATCCCGGCCCCCGCCCAAAATCACCGAATGAATGATAGGACCGCTTCCGTTACGGTAATGTGTCGCCACCAGCGCGGTCAGGTATCTCCCGATGCAAAAGCCGCCAGCTTTCGGCAGGGACAGGTCTGGAGTGGCCAGGGATTAAACCCAGCTTAGGTCAACGAGCGGGCGGAGAGCCGGGATCGGCCGCCATTCAAACCTGATCAGGAGATCGGGCTGGAGACGATGGTGCGCAAGGCGCACCTGTTCGACGCACAGCGCGGCGCCAGGATAAATTAGGGGGAATGGCTGACGCGCGCTGGCGACTGTCAGTTCATCCTGTCTATCAAGGTTTGGCGTTGGCTTTCCGCCAAGCCTCGTACTCGTCGTTCGCGCTTGGGTGCAGTGGATAGTAGCGTTGCAACGGCGCGCCCCCCATGAGTTTCATTCGTGAGAATTCCTCCCAATCGTGATGCTTCTGGGATTCTTCGATGACCTTCGGGGCCATTGCGACGGGAAGCACCACCACCCCGTCGTCATCGGCGACGATGATGTCGCCGGGGATCACCGTGACACCGCCGCAGGCAATCGGAACGTTGACCGCATTGGGATAGATGCTGGTCTGCACATGATAATTTGGCGTCCAGCCGCGCAGCCAAAGAGGCAGGTCGAGCTTTTCGACATTGGGCCGGTCGCGCATGCACCCATCGATGACAATGCCCGCACCGCCTCTGCCCTTGAAATAGGTCGACATCATATCGCCGAAGACACCGGAGCTCATGTCGCCGCGCGCATCGACGACGACCACGTCGCCCTCCTGCGCATGGTAGAGCACATGTCTGTGAAGTTGCGTCTCCGGATCGGCATATTCTCCCTCGGTGAAGAGGTCCGGTCTCTGCGGCATGAACTGCAATGTCAGTGCCGGCCCGACGATCGACTTCCCATGGTTCTGCGGCACCGGGCCGACCATGTGCGGATTGCGAAAGCCCATATGGCCAAGTGTGCCCGCGACCGTGGCGGCGCCGATCTCCCTTAGCGCGTCGATCAGGTCCTTGGGCGGCCGCGTGATATCGGGAGTATGCGTCATTTTCGGACTCCGGTTGAAATTGAATTACCAGTTGGTGACAGAGCCGTCGCGGCGCTTGAGATGTGGCGCTTCCCAGAAACGGAAACTCTGCGCCTGGACCGCCGCTTCATTGACCTCGACGCCGAGCCCCGGCAGGTCGCTGACCGGATAATCGGGCCCGTCGAGCCTTGGCTGTACGGGGAAAAAGTCGGAATTGTCGAAACCCAGCTTCCTTTCGGGGATCCTGGTTTCTAGCCACGCAAAGTTGGGCACCGCGGCGGCGAGATGCACGGTTGCGGCCGTGCACACCGGGCCAAGGGGATTGTGTGGCATCAGGTCCACATAGTGCGCCTCGCTCCAGCCAGCGACTTTCATCGCCTCGGTGAGCCCGCCGACATTGCAGACATCGAGCCGGTTGAACTGGTGGATGCCGCGCTCGATGTAAGGCAGGAACTGCCACTTGCTGGCAAATTCCTCGCCGATGGCAAAGGGGATGTCGGTCATCGTACGAAGGGACTCGTACGCCTCTGGTGTCTCGGCCCGTATCGGCTCCTCGAGGAAATCAAGCACGCCGCGGCCGAGCTTGCTGCAGAAGCTCGCCGCCTCGGCCACCGACAGCCGGTGATGATAATCGACGCCGAGCACCACCTCATCGCCCAGCGCCTCGCGCGCTTTGTTCAGCATGCTCGCCGTAGGGCCGATCGATTCACGCGGCTCGAAGACGTCCTTGCTGCTTTGTCCGATGGGGAAGAAGCGGATTGCCTGCCAGCCCTGCGCGCGCAGTTCGCGGGCGCGTTCGATCGCAACATCGCCCTCGGCTTCGTCTCCGGTCGAGGCGAAGGTGGGCACGCGGTCGCGCTGCTTGCCGCCAAGCAGCTCGTAGACGGGCACCCCCAGCGCCTTGCCTTTGATGTCATGAAGGGCGATGTCGATGGCGGAAATCGCCGCCTGCAGGACCCGGCCTCCTTCGAAGTACTGACTGCGGTAAACCTCCTGCCAGATCAGGCCGATCTGCATCGGGTCGCGGCCGATGAGAAACTCGCGATAGTGCTCGACCGCGCCCGCCACGGCTTTCTCGCGACCGCTCAAGCCGCTCTCGCCCCAGCCGAAGATACCCTGGTCGGTCTCGACCTTGACGAGCATCTGGTTGCGCGTTCCCACCCATACCGGGTAGGGCTTGATCGCGGTGATCTTCAGGTTCTTGGTCATACACGCCCGCGTTCCACGCGCATCCCCTGTCTCAATCGGCCTTGAGGGCCATTTCAGTTTCGCCGTCGAACAGATGCATCCGCTCCTGGTCGAACTCGAGCCAGATCCGCTCATCAGGTTTGACGGCGACGTTGGGCGACACGCTGATGTTGACGATGGCGCCCGACAGGAATGCTTGCACGAAGGTGACGTCTCCGGTCGGCTCCACCGTATAGGCCTTGGCCGGAATGGCGCCCGGGACCGCGCTTTTGTGCAGCTTGATCGTCGAGTGCCGCGCGCCGAGCACGACCTTCTTGGTGGTCGCTCCCTGGACCTTGCGCGCGTTGAGTTGCGACAGCTCAAGCGTCCAGCCTTCCGCGCTGGTCAGCGCGGTGCTGCCGTTTGCCGTCGAAGCCTCCAGCGGAATGAGACTCATCGCCGGGCTGCCGATAAAGCTGGCGACGAACATGTTGACCGGATGGGCAAAGACCTGCGCCGGTGAATCGTATTGCTGCAGATAGCCGCCATTCATCACCGCCATCTTGTCGGCCATGGTCACGGCTTCGAGCTGGTCGTGCGTCACGTAGATGATCGTTGCCTTGAGGTCCTGGTGGAAGCGCTTGATCTCGGATCGCATCTGCACGCGCAGTTTGGCGTCGAGGTTGGAGAGCGGCTCGTCCATGAGGAACACAGCGGGGTCGCGGACGAGGGCACGGCCAAGGGCGACGCGCTGCTGCTGCCCGCCCGAAAGTTCCCGCGGTTTGCGCTCGAGCAGGTGCGTCATGTCGAGAACGCGCGCCGCTTCCCTGACCTTCTTGTCGATCTCGTCCCTGGAGAGTTTGCGCATCTGCAGCGGGAACGCCAGGTTCTTGTAGACCGATTTCTGCGGGTACAGCGCGTAGTTCTGGAACACCATTGCGATGTCCCGGTCCTTGGGGTCGAGATCATTGACCACCCGGTCTCCGATGGCGATGTCGCCCGATGTGATCGAGGTCAGCCCCGCGACGAGATTGAGCGTGGTTGTCTTGCCGCAGCCTGAAGGGCCGACCAGCGCAACGAATTCGCCGTCATTGACCGTCAGCGAAACATCGTTGACAGCTTTGAAGCCGCCATAGGTCTTGACGAGATCTTTGAGGACCACGTGGGCCATCGGCAACTCCCTAATGCTTGACCGCGCCTTCTGTAAGGGCGCGTACGAAGTATCGTTGCAGGACGAGGAACAGCACCACGACGGGCACGCTCATCATGAAGCTGGCCGCCATCAGGCCCGGAAAGTCCGTCGTGTTTTCCGAGAAGAAGCGCTGGATGCCGACCGGCAGCGTCAATTGCTCGTTCTTGGAAAGGAAGGTGTAGGCGTAGATGTATTCGTTCCACGCGCCGATGAAGGAATAGATCGCGGTGGCGATGATCCCAGGCGTCGAGAGCGGCATCACGATCAGGATGAAGGCCTGGAACCGCGTTGCGCCGTCGATGCGCGCCGCCTGCTCGAGTTGCACCGGGATGTTGTCGTAGAAGCCCTTGAGCAGCCAGATCGCCAGCGGCAGCCCGAAGGTCAGATAGGTGAGAATGAGCGAGCCGTGCGTGTTCACCAGGCCGATCGCGCGCATCAGGATGAAGAGCGGCACGAGAAAGATCACTGCCGGAAACATGTTGCGCAGCAAAACGGCGAAGAACAGGAAGTTCCGTCCGGGGAAACTGAAGCGCGAAAAAGCGTAGGCCGCGGGGACAGCCACGATTACGGAAAGGATTGTCGTGACGGTCGACACGAACAGGCTATTCCAGAAGAAGCGGAGGAAGTCCTGGCCGACGCTGTTCTGCGGATCGAGCAGTTTCTGATAGCTGGCGAGGGTCGGCTCGTCCGGCCACCATTGCGGCGGGAATTGCGTCGCCGCGAACCCGGATTTGATCGAGGTGATCAGCATCCAGATCATCGGCAATGCCGTATAAAGCAGCATGAACGCGAGAAAGATGCGCCCGGCCCACCGCCATCCGTCGACGCGCATACGGCGACGGGTCTGGCCTCGGGAGACCGTCTCGGCAATCGCGCTCATGCACCGCCCTCCTTCCGCTCGTTGCCGCTCAGCGCACGGACATAGAAGTAGCCCAGCGTCATCAGGATGATGAACAGGAGCACCGAATAGGCCGATGCCACGCCCCAGCGCTGCCGGCCGAAGGCGAGTTCGTAAATATGGGTGATCCAGATATGCGACGCGTTCGACGGCCCGCCGCCGGTCATGATCCAGGGGATGATGAAGGAATTGAAGTTGGCCACTGCCAGCAGCAGGATCGTCACCACCGAGACGTTTCGAAGGTGCGGGAAGGTGACGTGCCAGAAGCGCTGCCAGGCATTGGCTCCGTCAACTTTCGCGGCGAGCAGCAATTGCTCGGGGACTGTCTGCAGGCCCGCCATCATCATGATCATGGCGAACGGAAACTCGCGCCAGATGTTGACGACGATCAGGGAGGGGAGAACGGTGCTGACATTGTCGATGAAATTCGGCGGTCGGTCGGCCAATCCGAGGCCGACCAGCACTGCGCCGATGATGCCGAAATCCGAATGGTAGATCCACTTCCAGATATAGGAGGCGGCGACCGCGCTGATGACCCAGGGAATGATCAGGATAGCGCGCAGCACACCGCGGCCGATAAAGTCGCGGTGGAGCGCCAGCGCTGTAGCAAACCCCAGGACAAAGGAGATGAAAGTGGACCCGAATGTCCAGATCAGCGTGTTCCAGGTGACTTTCCAGAACACCTCGCTGGTGAGGATGGCCGTGTAGTTGTCGAAGCCGATGAAGGTCTTGTCACGAAGCTGCAAGCCGGGCGGCGTCTTATAGAACGACAGCTCGATCGTGTAGTAGATCGGATAGGCGATGACGATGAGCATCACGGCGATCGCGGGCAGCACGTACGCGTAGTCGGCGCGATGCTCCCAGATATCCCGCAGCGCACCGGACCTGCCGGGTTGCAATTTTCGGCGCGCCTCGGCCTTGCCGGTCACGATCGTCACGATGGTATGCCCTTGTTTCTTCGGAACGAACCGGCTGCGCTGTCAGCGCAGCCGGTCAGGTCGTGGGTCAGGCGCAGGCTAGAGCCCGCCCATCAGGTCTTTCACCTTCTGGGCCGCGTCGTCCGCCGCCTGGTCGACGGTCATCGCTCCGGTCAGGGCATTCTGCAGCATGTCCGGGACGATGATGTTCATGATCTCCGGGGCCTGCGGCAGCGCCGGGAACGGGATGCCGTATGGCAGCATCGAGGTCGTGACATCGAGGAATTTGATGTTGTCCAGACGTTCCTTCATCCATTTGGTCTTGAAGCCGTTCAGGTTGCCGGGATTCGATCCGGCATAGGCCATCTTCAGCGACCATTCAGGGCTCGTCCACATGCAGATGATAGCCTTCGCCGCCGGCTCGTCTACCTTGCCGCCTTCGACATATTCGGGCTTCAGGATGTGGATGTTCGAGCCGCCGAACACGACCGCGCGCTTGCCGTCGGGCCCGGCCGGGATCAGGCCGTAGCGCATGTTGTCGATGACGGTCTGCGCCTTGTCCTTGTCGGTGCCCGTCGCCTTCTTCTGCAGGTCGAGCATGACATTGTAGTCGGACGGGTGCGAGATCATCATGCCGAGTTGGCCGGCGACGAACAGGGGCTGGTTATCGGCCTGCTGGTTGGTGAGTGCCGAAACCGGAACCGACTTGTCGCGAACATACATGTCGTAGGAAGCCTGCAGCGCCGCCTTGCTCTGCGGGCTGTCGAGTTCGACCTGCTCATAGGTCGGGTTTGCCGCCGCTTCGTCGAAGACGCCGCCACCATAGGCCCATAGCTGCGGCATGAAGCGATACGGCGTATTGCCGGCATTCTTGCGAGCCACGAGGCCATACCCGGCAATGCCGAGCTTGTCGTGGATCTGCTTGGAATACTTGATGACGTCGTCCCAGGTTGCCGGTGGCTTGTCCGGATCGAGGCCGGCGCGTTTGAAGATGTCGGCGTTCCAGATGAACGCCATCGTTTCGTTGTTGGTTGGAATGCCGTAGGTCACCCCGTCCCAGGTCACGGCCTTCATGGCGCCGGGCCAGAAGTCCTCGGTCGAATAGCCCACATCCTCGGGCTTCAGCGGCTGCAGATAGCCTTTTGAAGCGAATTCGGTACCACCCAGGATTTGCAAGCGGACCGCCATCGGCGCGGCATTGCCGAGGAGCGCGGTGCGGAACTTGTCGAGAAGATCGTTATAGGTGAGGGCTTGTTCCTCGAGCTGGATGTTTGGATAGGTCTTGCGGAAGGTTTCGAAGAATTCCTTGTAGTATTGGCGCAGGAGGTCGGGGTCGCCCTCGAAAACGCCCTGATACCAGAAGGTCAGTCGCCCCTTGTAGTCCAGCGGGGTGACCTTGGCACAATCGGCCGCCGTGTCGAAATCCTGTGTGCCCGCAATGGCGCGGACATATTCCGGCGACCACTTGCTGAGGTCGACCGGCGGCGCGCCCAGCGCCGATGTGGACATCAGTGATGCCGCCAAAACGCTGGCGACAGTGCCGCGCAGGACCGCACTGCCGAGTATAATCCTCGTCATAGGTATCCTCCCTGGTTCTCCCATGCCGCTTTGCGGCGAGGCAAAGCGGTCTTGCTCGTTTGATCGCAGGACGTCTTTGTATCTGTGTACCCGTTCGGGAGCCTTGTACGTTTTCAGATCATGAATTGCCTGTCAACGCGTTAGATCGTACATTGTTTATCGAAACTTTGCGTGTTAATCGGAAAGGGTGTGTATTAATCCAGGGGAGCCGGCCTTGGCCGAACCAAACGATTTCAAAGCCAAGCCACCGGTGGGGATTGACCCCATAGGGGCGTCCAGCGAGGGCGCCTCGCTTTATGAGCTGATCAGGGAAGACATCATCGAGGGACGGCTTGCCGCCAACGAACGGCTCGTGGTCACTGATCTCGCCCGGCGCCACGGCACCTCGACCAACCCCGTGCGCGAAGCCTTGCAGCTGTTGCGCGGCGAAGGCTTTGTCACCTTTCTCCCCAACCGCGGGGCGCGCGTCCGGCCTATCGATCAGGAGTTTGTCCGCGACATTTATGAGATCGGCGTTCTGATCGAGCCGGCCCTGACGCGATGGTTTGTGAATATGGCCACCGGCGAGGACATCGCCGAACTCCAACGTCTCCAGGACCTGATTGAAGAGAACAACTTCGCCGATACGTTCAGGCACAGCGAGCTGGATACCGCCTTCCACACCGTGATGTACCAGCGGCATTACAACCGCCATGCCGCCGAGCTTTGGTGGAAGCATCGTGAAGTGCTGCGAGCCGTGAGCCGGCGTTTCAATTTCACGCTTGCCCGGCGTGCCGCGATCATTCGCGAGCACTGCGAGCTCATCGCGTTCGTAAAAGCCGGAGACGCCGACAAGGCGGCCGAACTCGTTGCTCGCCATGTCGAGGGCTCCGGCCGGCACATCCTCGAACATATGCGTGCGCGCAACGCCGCTCGGGCCGGATAGAATGCCCGTTCCAGAACATCGCTAGCCCGACGATCAGACAGAGGTAGCTGACATGAAAATTACGAGCATTCGGCCGTGGCTGATCAAGTCCGATGCGTCCTATTGGGGAGAGTACCTGTTCGTCGAAGTGACGACCGACGAGGGGGTGAGCGGCTGGGGAGAGATCACGACCACCACCAAGCTCGCCAACCGCGCGCTCTGCACGATCCTACGGCAGATCGGCGCCGCCGTGACCGGCGAGGACCCGGCCCGGATCGAGCATCTCTGGCACAAGATTTTCCGCAGCTTCACCTATATGGGCAGCCGCGGCGCCGCGGTCGAATGCGTGAGCGCCATCGACATAGCTCTCTGGGACATCCGGGGCAAAGTTTTGGGCAAGCCCATCTACGAGCTGCTGGGCGGGCCGGTGCGCGATGAAATCGCGCTCTACACCCATCCTAACCAGTCCAAATTTACCAGCAAGGAGGCGGTGGTCCGCGAAATTCGGGACATCGTCGAGTCCGGACACACCGCGCTCAAGTTTGATCCTTTCCCGCATCAGGGACGTAGCGCCGATGGCGTGTCGCGCGAACAGCGGGACGGCTACCTCGATGGCAGCATGACTCGCAAGGACGAGCGCGAAGCGGCCGAACTCACGGCTCTGATCCGCGAAACGGCGGGCCCTGATGTCGACATTCTCATCGACGCGCACGGCCGTTTCGATGTTCCAACCGCCATTCGCCTCTGCCGAAGCCTCGAGGAAGCCGGCCAGATCGACTGGTTCGAGGAGCCTTGCCCGCCCGAGAGCCTCAATGCCCTCAAGCAGGTGCGTGAGAAGGTCAGCGCCGCCATCTCGTGGGGAGAGCGCGGCCACACCAAGTGGGACTTCGTGCCGGTGCTCGAAAACAAGCTCGCTGACTACATCATGCCTGACGTCACCTGGACCGGCGGCATTACCGAACTCAAGAAGATCTCTGCCCTGTGCGAAGCCTACTACGTCCCGGTCTCGCCGCATGACGCCGCGGGGCCGATCAACGTGGTGGCGGGCGCGCAGGTGATGATGACAGTTCCTAACTTTTACAAGCTCGAGACGTCGGAGTGGAACCTGGGTAAATACGATCATCTCATCGACACACCGCTCGACGTTTCGAACGGCAGCCTGAAACTGACGTCGAAGCCCGGTCTCGGCATCGAGATGGACCGCGAGTACCTGCAAGCCCACGAGATTGAGCTGGGCTGACGCATGTCGCCTCATGTCGGGGCTGCATGCCGCCGAAAAGCCCGCCTACCAAAACGAGGATAAGTGATGCCCAAGACCGGTGGAGCCGACGAAGCCCTTGATCGGGTGAACATGAACTCCAAGCCGTCCGATCTTCGCATCACCGACATGCGGGTGGCTGAAATCGTCGGCGCACCGTTCACAACGGCGCTGCTCAAGATCTACACCAACCAGGGCATCGTCGGGCTTGGCGAGGTGCGCGACGGGGCCAGCGCCACCTACGCGCTGATGCTGAAGAGCCGGTTGCTTGGCGAGAATCCCTGCAACATCGATCGCCTGTTTCGCCGGATCAAGCAGTTCGGCGGGCACGGCCGGCAAGGCGGCGGCGTCTCGGCGGTCGAAATCGCGCTGTGGGATCTCGCCGGCAAGGCCTATGGCGTTCCGATCTACCAGATGCTCGGCGGCCGGTTTCGGGAGAAGGTGCGCCTCTATTGCGATACCGATGCAACCGTGCCGAGCGGCACAGAGACCGGCAAACGTCTCAAGCAGCGCATGGAGCTCGGCTTCACCTTCCTCAAGATGGATCTGGGGCTGATGCAGATCGCGGATGTGCCCGGCGCGGTCGTGTCTCCTGCCGGCTCACTGGAAGGCTATCGCGTTCATCCTGCCCGCGGCCCACTCAAGACCGTTGATGAGCGGCGCGCCCGCAACGCGGCCTACGACCTGCATAATGTCGCCCACCCGTTTACCGGCCTCCATTTTTCCGACAAGGGCCTCGACCTGCTCGAGCAGTACATTGCCGAGGTTCGCGAGGTCATCGGCATGGAGATCCCGCTCGCGATTGACCACGTCGGCCACATCTCGTTGCAGAACGGCATTCGGCTCGCCAGGCGAATTGAAAAATACGTGCCGGCCTGGCTCGAGGATGTAATCCCCTGGCAGTACACCGAGCAGTACCGGCAGTTGCAGGACGCCACCACGGTGCCCATCTGCACCGGCGAGGACATCTACCTCAAGGAGGGGTTCGAGCCTCTGCTCAAGAGCGGTGGCCTCTCCATTATCCACCCGGACCTGCTCACCAGCGGGGGCATCCTGGAGACCAAGAAGATCGGCGACATGGCGCAGGATCACGGCGTCGCCATGGCCATCCACATGGCCGAAAGTCCAATCGCCGCGATGGCCGCGGCCCATGTCGCCACCGCGACCGAGAATTTCATGGCGCTCGAATATCACTCCGCCGATGTCGACTGGTGGGACGATATCGTCACCGGCCTTCCCAAGCCGCTCGTGCAGGACGGGTTCATCACTGTTCCGGACAAGCCGGGTCTGGGGATCGACGACGTCGTAGACGAGGTGATCTCGCAGCATCTGCAGCCGGGTGTGGTCGGCATCTGGCAATCCACCGAGCATTGGGACAATGAATATAGCTGGGACCGGACCTGGAGTTAGCCCAGACCCCCAGCCCTCATTCCTCCAGCTCACAGGGCCAACGACCGGCCATTCGTGTCGACCTCTCCGAGGGGAGAGGCGAAGAAAGAAACGGACGAAACCATGATCTACGAACTGCGTATCTATGACTGCCTGCCGGGCAGGCTGCCGGCTTTGCTCAAGCGCTTTTCCGACCAGACGCTGGCCATCTGGGAGAGGCATGGCATCCGCCAAGCCGGGTTTTTCACCACGGCGATCGGCGAAAACAGCAATCGCCTTACCTATTTCCTCGCCTGGGAATCGCTGGCCGAGCGTGAGGCGAAATGGGCGGCTTTCGTCACCGATCCGGCATGGCACAGGGCCCGGGACGAGTCTGAGCGTGACGGGCAGATCGTTGCCAATATCGCCAGCCAGCTGCTCACACCGACAGCTTTCTCGTCTGTGAAATAGGACTGTGCCATGAAGATCGCCGACCTGCGCTGCGCTGTCATCGGGCGGCATCCCATCGTTCGCGTCGTCACTGACGAGGGCCTCCATGGCCTTGGCGAGGTCGAGTTCACAAAGACCTATCTCAAGCCCTTTGTGCTGCATTTCCGCGAGGCGCTGATCGGCGAGGATCCGACCGACGTCGAGCGGGTGATGCTGAAGATCCGCCAGCGAGGTTCGTTCAAGCCCTATGGCGCCGCCGTCTCCGCGATCGAGCATGCGCTGTGGGACATTGCCGGCAAGGCCGCTGGCGTGCCGGCCTACAAACTGCTCGGCGGCAAGGTGCGCGACAAGGTGCGCGTCTATAACGGCTCGATCCGCCGGAAACGCGCGGGCGACCGGCCGGAGGATTATGCGGCCGACGTCAAATGGATGATGGAGCAGCCGCAGAACTTCTTCATGGTCAAGCAAGGAATCTCGTTCCACTCGAACATGAAGGACAGCATCGAGGACTTCCATTATGGCGTGACGCAGAAGAAGGCCGGCTATCACGGTGCCATGGATCAGGGCGTGATCAGCGAGCGCGGTTTCAACCACATGCTCGACTGCGTGATCGCCATGAAGGAAGTGCTGGGCGACAAGGTCAGCCTGGCGCTCGACTGCGGCCCGGGCTGGATGCTGCCCGACGCGATCAAGTTCGCTCGCGCGGTGGAGAAGTACAATTTGATGTGGCTCGAGGACATGCTGACCGGCGACTATGTGCCGTGGGTCAATCCGCAGGCCTATCGGGAGCTGACAACCTCCACCTCGACGCCGATCCATACCGGCGAGCAGATCTACTTGCGGCACAATTTCAAGGAGCTGATCGAGACGCAGGCCGTGCGCGTCATCGGCCCCGATCCTGCCGATATCGGCGGTATTGCCGAACTCAAATGGGTCGCCGAGCACGCCTACATGCACTCCATCCTGATGGCGCCGCACGGCACCGCCAACGGCCTGCTGGGCCTCGGCGCCCTGATCAACGTTTGCGCCACCTTGCCCGCCAACTACATTGCCTTCGAATATCCGAGCGCCTCTGACCCCTGGTGGGAGGATCTCGTGATCGGCCTGCCGTCGCAGATCGTGAAGGACAGCATGGTGGACCTGCTGGAAGCGCCGGGACTGGGCCTCGATATCGACGCCGAAGCAGCCAGGAAGTATCTCAGGGAAGAGGATACGGGCTTCTTTGATTGAAGCCCTCTTCTTTCGCCACCGGACACACGCCGACCGCGCCGCCTACATTCTCATCGGTATCCGTCGTCAGACGCCGGTTGATGTGATCGACAGCTTGGGTCAAAGTTGGTTGGTCTGAACTGGACCGTCAGAGGCGGTGGCGTTGAAGCGGACTGGCAAAAACATCGTTGTCTGCTGCGATGGAACGGGAAACCAGATCGAGCGCAATCTCTCGAATGTCTTGAAGTTGTTCCGCATCCTGAAGAAGAATGAGGAGCAACGCGTCTATTACGAGGCCGGTATAGGAACAATCGGTGCCAGCGATGCCTGGGCGCGATGGCGTCAGAACACGAAATCCGTGTTCGAGCTCGCAACTGGATATGGTCTCGACGCTGAAATCGCCGGCGCCTACGCCTTCATCTGCAGGCACTACGTCGAAGGGGACGTAATCTTCCTCTTTGGCTTCAGCCGGGGAGCCTATACAGCCCGCGCCGTTGCGGGCTTGATCCACATGATCGGCCTGCTGCATCCGGACCAACTCAACATCGTCGAGTATGCCGTAAGCTCTTACAAGCAAGCCAGCGACGAGCACGACCTTAACGTTGCCTGGCACTTTTCCAAGGTTTCAGGAGCCCGGGACGCGCGCATCAAGTTTCTTGGTGTCTGGGACACCGTAGCGTCGATCATCGTGCCGCGAGGCGACCGGCTTCTGCCACAGCTCCTCACACTGCCGCATACGAGGACCAACCCGAGCGTCGAAGTCTTTCGACATGCAATTGCGATCGATGAGCATCGTCGCATGTTCCGGCTGAACCGGTGGGTCGAGCCGCAGCCATTCGTCGAAAATCCTTTCGACAAGATTTCGCCGGCAAAAGAGCAGGATATCAAACAAGTCTGGTTCGCCGGATCTCATTCCGATGTCGGCGGTGGCTATCCTGAAGAGGAAAGCGCCATATCCAAATTTCCGCTCGACTGGATGGTTGATCAGGCCAAAGCATTTGGATTGCAGACCAATTCCCGCATGCTGGAGCGGCTTGTCTTCGGGGAAGGGAAGGGCGAGGGGACGATGACGTTCGTCAGCCCCGATCCGTTGGGGATCGTGCATGATTCAATGACCGTGGGCTGGAAGCCGCTCGAGTGGATCCCAAAGTCCGTCAAATGGCGTGAATGGAAGCGAAAATCGGTCCTCGGCTTCTACCTACCGCAAGCCGAGCCGCGCACGATCGAGCGACAGGAACGGCGGCCGCTGGTCCATCAGTCGGTTCTGGATCGGAAGGCGGCGATCCCGGCCTATAAGCCCGAGAATTTTCCAACCGCATTCGATGTTGAACCTTATGGTGACCTCATGCAGGACCACCTGGCCAACGAAGCCGCTACCTAGCGCGGACACCGAGCGGGCCAGCAGGTCTGTGACGGCAGAGAATTTCGGGTGGGTCGGTCCTACTTCGGCAGTCAACGCGTGGAACGCGCGCGTTTCGTCGGGTCATGGAACTCTGCTGCTTTCAACGCCGGTTCAACGAGACGGCAATGATGATGATAGCGCCCTTGATCACCTCCTGGATGCTGGTCGAAAGACCGAGCACGAGAAGACCGAATCCGAGAATTCCTATGAAGATTGCTCCGACGACAGAACCGACGATCGATCCATAGCCGCCGAAGAGACTTGTCCCGCCTATGATCACGGCCGCGATGACGTCGAGTTCGAGACCCGCCCCGAGGCTGGGATTGCCGGCGGTGGAGCGGGCCGCGAGCATCATGCCTGCAAGGGATGCCATCATGCCGGACAGCACAAAGGCGAAAATCTTGACGCTGTCCGTCCGCACCCCGGAAAAGCGGGCGGCTACAGGGTTTCCACCAGTCGCATAAACACGCCTGCCGAAGGGCATCTGGTGCAGAAGATAATAGCCGACGGCAGTTAGGACGATCGTCCACCAGATTGGCGCCTGCACGCCCAGAAAACTGCCGTTCCAGAACAGGTTCGAGAAATCATCGTCGACGATCGACACTGGCCGGGTGCCGGTGATCGTCAGCGCCAGTCCGGAAAAGATCGACAGCATGCCAAGGGTCACAAGAAACGATGGGATGCGTATTTTCGTAACAAGGATGCCGGAGGTGGCCCCGATCGCTGCGCCGGCTGCCAGCACCAGAAGAGCTGCGACGTAGGTGGGAACATCCTGGCCGAGCAGCAGCGCTCCGATCATCCCTGAAAAACTTGCAACCGATCCTACCGACAGGTCGATTTCGCCGCAGATGATGACGAATGTCATGCCGATCGCCATTGCCGAAACGATGGCCGTGATGCGCAGAACCGCGCTTGCGGTCGAGACAGACGCGAAGTGGGGAGCAAACAGGACGAAGTAGAGGGTTATCGCCAGGAAGATCACATAGGTGATGTGATCGCGGAAAAAATTTATCGCATTTGCGTGCGAGGGCATAGGCGAAGGTTTCATGCTGCAACTCCCTGGGCGCGCGTACTGGCTTGTCTGGCCGCCTCGGCCTGCAGCAACGCGCGAAGTTTTGTCTCGTCGTCCGCGCGATCGATGCTGCGCGTGATCCGCCCTTGCGCCATCACCAGAATGCGATCGGACAAATCCAGGAGTTCTTCGAGTTCCGAAGAAATGAGCAGCACGGCGACGCCTTCGCCGGCCGTGCGGCGCACAAGTTCGCGCATATCGCGCTTGGCATTGATGTCGACGCCGGAGGTTGGTTCGTCGAGGATCAACAGCTTCGGCTTCATGGCCAGCCATTTGGCGAAGACGATCTTCTGCTGATTGCCGCCCGAAAGCTCCTGGGCTTTCTGTAAGGGACCGCGGCACAGGATACTGAGATCGTCCCGGTATTGTCTGAACAGAGCCGTTATCCGGGCCTTCGCCATCGGCCCGAACGGACCCGCCAGCGAGAACTCGGAAAGGCGGGGAAGTGCGAGGTTCTCCTCGATCGAACGTCCACCCACAAGACCTTCGAGCCGACGGTCTTCGGGGACAAGCGCGATACCGGCAGCGATGGCCCTGCTGACACTGCCCGGCTGGACGGGGTCGCTCCCGACGGCGATGTGGCCGGTTACATCCGGAAGGATGCCGAACAAGGCCTTGCCCAGGGTCGAGCGGCCACTGCCGACAAGCCCGGCAAGGCCGACGATCTCGCCCGGGCCGATCGAGAACGACACGCCGGACAGTTTGCGCGAGGTGGCAAGGTCACGGACCTCAAGAGCCGGCGTCCCGGCGGGCGTTGCAGGCTGCCGATTTGCTGGCGCGGCTGCGGCGGGGGAAGGCGTTTGGACCTTGGGCCGGGACATCAACGCCGCGATATCCTCGATGGACGTCTTCTCCGGATCGAGCGGACCGACCAGACGTCCATCCTTGATGATCGAGATGCGATCCGAAAGCTGCAGCACATCGGCCATGCGATGGCTGATGTAGACGATACCGATTCCGTTCTGCTTGAGCTGACCGATTGTCCGAAAAAGCGTTTCCTCCTCATGGATGGTCAGCGACGAAGTCGGCTCGTCCATTACGAGCAGCTTGGCGCCCCGCGAGATCGCTTTGAGAATCTCGACCATCTGGCGCTGAGCGAACGCCAGGTCGCCCACACGTGCCGAAGCATCGAGCGAGAAGGCATATCGCTCGATCAGAGCCCGGGCCTCGCGCAGCATTTTTCTGGCATCGACACGTCGGCCGAAGGCGAGCGGCTCGCGAAGGATAAACAGGTTTTCGGCAACCGAACGATTCGGCAACACGCTCAGTTCCTGGAAGATCATTGCGATTCCGCGATCTATCCTCTCTCGAAGCGACAGGGCGGTGACATCCTCGCCGTCGAACAGAATCCGGCCTTCGTCCGTCCGATACGCGCCCATGAGGATCTTCATGAGCGTCGACTTGCCCGCACCGTTTTCGCCGAGCAGTGCATGCGTTTCGCCGGCCTTGACCTCGAACGAAATGTCCGACAGCACGCGGTTCGCGCCAAACGACTTGCCGATGCGTTGCATCGTTACGATAGGGCGCTGGGACGTTGGAGTTTTCGCTTCGGCCATGACGATTTTCTCGATCGCTCGGGGAGCGCTGGCGGACTGCTGCGGCCCGCCGGCGAAAGAAGGAGCTAGAGCAATTCCAAGAAACGTGTGTACGGTTTTCCGTCCGGAATTGCGCAAAAACAAAGAGATAGAGCAGTTCACCGTTTCCGTGAAACGGTGAACTGCTCTAGAAGCACTCGCCGTTGCAGATTTTCACCACCGAAGCCGGCGCATCTTCCTTGGTGACCTGCTTGAGGGCACTGAGAAGGTCGAGCTTCTTGACGCGCAATGTAGGTACCGAAATATACGGCGGGACGTCATGTCCAAGCAGAGCAAGCGCGGCCGCCTTGGCCTCCGCGACGCCCTGGTCATAGGGGCGTTGCGCACCCACGGCCAGAAACTCGCCACGTGCAACGTTCAGCGCGCTGTCTGCGGCAATGTCATTCGTGGTGATGACGATGTCGCGGCCGAGTGTCTTGGCCGCTGCCACGACCTGCTGCGCGGGCGTGTCCCAGGCAACGAAAATGCCCTTCATGTCGGGATGCGCCGTCAACATGGCTGTGGCGACCTCGTAGGCCTTCTCAGGCGCGGTGAAGGTACCGACGTCCGCGACCTTGATGTCGGGGTGTTCGCCGAATGCCTTGAGTGCGCCGACCTTGCGGGCCGCGACCGAGTAGTAATAGTCATAGACCAGCGTGATGATGCCGACCTCGCCCTTGCCACCAATGGCCCCGACAAGTTCCTGCGCGGCGAAATAGGCGTTCTTCTCATTGTCGGAAGCGACAACGGACACATAATCCTTGCCCGGCGCCATATCGACCGGAACGTTGTCCATGAAAACAAGCTTGATGCCGGCTGCCGCCGCCTTCTTGTAGGCTTCGGATTCGGACTTCGGATCGATCGGGATCGAGAAGATCACATCCGGCTTGCGTGCGATCATCTGCTCGAGATCACTGATCTGCTGGCCGGGCTGGAACTTGGCGTCGGTGGTTCCGACAACCTCGATGCCAAAATCCTTGAGCGTGTTCGAGATCCCGGCCACCTGCAATTGAGGCCAGCCGGCATCCATGGTGTGCATCACCAGCCCGGCGGTGAACTTTCCGGCCTTCAGCTTTGCAAGGTCGGCATCGGAGAATTTCAGCACGTCTGGCGACACCGCCGGTGGACCGTCAGGGAAGCCCGGAACGGGTTGGCCTCTCGGCGACAGGGGCAACGGCTCAAGCAATGCCTTTGCTTCCGGTGGAATGGTGTCGTCGGCGATCGCCGAAGATGCGGCCAGTCCTGATAGTGCCACGGCCAAAGCCGCCGCCATGAATCCACGATAGTGCATTTTATTCCTCCCGATGAGATAAAACGGCCATTGCGGCCGGGTAGCGACCTGGCTGGTCGTACTGGCTGGGCGCTGTTCAGCGCCCGTAAGGCATCAATGCCGCCGTGGCGGCACCCGAGTAATTCACGTAGACCGTCTTCTTGCGCATGTAGCTCTCGAGCCCGTGTACGCCGTCATCACCGCCCAATCCGCTCTCGCGGAAGCCGACATGGAAGCCCTGCAGCATTTCTGGCCCGATCCGGTTCACATAGATTTCGCCAAACGAAACCTCGTTGACGGCGTTCATGACGCGACCCAGATCGTTGGTGAAAAGATAGGCCGACAGGCCATAGCGACTGGCATTGGTGATGCTGACTGCCTCCTCGAAGGTGCCGAAGGGCATGATCGGCACGACCGGGCCGAAGATTTCCCGCGTCATGATCGGCATGTCGGGCGTCACGTCGGTCAATACGGTCGGATTGAGCCAGTAGCCACCGTCGATCGGCGCCTTGGCCGGGCGTCCGCCGGCCAGAGCCAGCTTCGCGCCGCCCGCAACGGCTTCCGCCAGGACCACCTCGACCTTTTCCAATTCCTCACGGCTGACTTTGGGACCGATATCGGTATTCGCCTGCATAGGGTCACCGACGACCAGCGACTTCGAGAACTCCACGAAGCGCGTGACGAACTGATCGTAAATCGAACGGTGAACGAGCGTGCGTTCGTTGCATATGCAGACCTGCCCGCAATTCATGTAGCGCGAAGTGGCCGCCGACCGCACCGCCAGGTCGAGATCGGCATCGGCCAGGACGATGAAGGGCGCCTTGCCGCCAAGCTCCAGCGAAACGGGCGTCAGGTTGCGCGAAGCATTCGCCATAATGCGCTTGCCGGTCGGCACGCTTCCGGTCATGGTGATGAGGTCGACGCCGGGTTCCGTGCACAGCACCTCGCCTATGGTTTCGCCTCGTCCTGTTATGATGTTGACCACGCCGTCCGGCACGCCCGCTTCCACAAAGATGCGAGCCATTTCGAGCGCCGAAAGCGGCGTGTCTTCATGCGGTTTGAGGACGATGGTGTCGCCGGCGATCATGGCGGGCGCCACCTTTCGGCTGACCAGGGCGCTCGGATAATTCCAGGGAATGATGGCGGCGACGACGCCTACGGGTACGCGCTGGATCCAGACCTGCTCTCCCGCGTAGTCGGATGGCAGGATCTCACCTTGAATGCGGCGGGCAAACTCGGCGTAGTAGTCGAAGAACTCGGCCGCACCGCCGACTTCACCCATGGCCTCATTGATCGGCTTGCCTTGTTCCCTGACGACCACCTCGGCCAGATGCCGGGCGTTCTGCCGGATCAAGACGGCGATCCGCTTCATGATCGCCGCACGAGCGAGGGGGGATTTGAGCCCCCAGGCTTTCTGCGCCTTACGGGCTGCCTCTATCGCCTGGCGAGCCTGATCCGGACTTGCCTCGGGCACGTCGACAAAAGCCTTGCCGTTGGCCGGGTTGATCACCGGGCGCGTGCCGGCTTCGCCGGTGACAAATCTGCCGTCGATCAGCATGAGATGGGACGTCTCTACAGCCATGGTTCGATCCGCTTCTTCGTGCGTTGCAGGCGTGCCGGCGCCTAAGGTTTGGATTTTGCCGCGGCCATCTGGACGGCGAACTCGATCGCCTCGACCAGGCTGTCCTCGTTGGCGATGCCCTTGCCGGCGATGTCGAAGGCCGTGCCGTGGTCGACGGAGGTACGAATGATCGGAAGGCCGAGCGTCACATTGACACCGGAGAGCGCTTTCCATTCACCGGTCGCGGGATCGACATTGAAGCCGAGCAGCTTCACCGGAACATGGCCCTGATCGTGATACATCGCGACCACCGCATCATACTGACGGGCACGTAGCTTGACGAAGACCGTGTCGCCCGGAACAGGTCCAACCACGGTGAAATCGGGCGATGTGTAAGAGGCGACGACCGGAGTCGTGATGTCGATATCCTCACGACCGAAAATGCCGCCTTCGCCAGCGTGCGGGTTGAGCGCGGCAATCGCAATGCGCGGATGCGCAATGCCGAGGCCCTGCAATGCCTCGACGGTCAACTGGATCACCCGCCGCAATCGGGGTTCGGTCAGTTTCGATGGAACCTGAGCCAGCGCCACATGGGTCGAGACATGGCTGACGCGAAAATCCCCATGGGCAAGCATCATCACGGAATCGCGTGCGCCTGTCAGTTCTGCCAGCATGTCGGTATGGCCGGCATAGTGATAGCCGGCCAGGTTGAGCGCTTCCTTGTTGAGGGGGGCCGTAACGATACCCGCAATCGAGCCGGCCTGGGCCAGGCGAACAGCCTTCTCGATGGCCAGGTAGGCAAGGCGCCCGCCTTCGGCCGACATGACGCCTGTCTCTATGGGTGTCCGCTCTGGTCCGGCCTCAAGAATGGCCACGGGCGGAAAAGGTCTGGCGGCCGAAGCCGACGGTTCTTCCCGCTCGATACGTCCTGAAATGGACTCCATCGCGCGCATCGCGGTGGCGCTGCCGATGATGAGAAGCGACAGTGACCCGTCGGCCAGGCGCGGTTTCAGCCGTGCGCATGCCTTCGCGATGATCTCGGGGCCGATGCCCGCGGGATCACCCATAGTGATGCCGAGCCTTGGACCAGACATAAACACTCCATATCGGTCAATTGTGATCATCTTCTAATCCTTCTGGCCATATATGCGCAATAGTTTTCTTTCGCGATCATTCGCAATCAAACTTCACGGCTGATCGGGCTCGCATCTCTCCCTTTGCGGGCTGAAATCTCGACCACACCCGGCTTCGCAGTGCTTTTTGACGCTATTTGACCGGCAAGGCGGATGTACCGCGGCTTCGCCGGCGATCGTTTTGATCAGGGACGCGCGAGAGCGGCAAGCCTGCAGAGCAGGGCGCTGTCGCCGAACGCGCCCGATTTCGAAATCGTGGCCAGCCCCTCGAAAACGCCGCCTTTGATGACGGAAACCGGCAGCCCCGGCTCGATCTCGCTTTCGACCGTGAGTTCGACGGCGCCTAGGCTGTCGCACACCGACCGCAATGTTTCGCCGCCAGTGACGAGCAACGTGCCGGGCCTTGGCAAACCTTCGAGAAGCGAGGCAAACACCTTGCCGATATGATCCGCCACCGCGTGGCGATCACCCGATGCAGCGACGCTGACAATTGATGGCGCGCCTTGCATCATACGCTCCGCCAAGCGCTTTTTCGCTTTGTCGATGTCGCGTTCGACGACGATATGCGCATCCGCATGCCCGGCGGCAAAGACGGCCACCTGTCCCGCCGTGATCTCGTGATTTGTGCCGACAAGGCCAAGGAACGGCCCGGATAACGCAAGAGCAGGCTTCTGCGGTGCTTTCATGTGCCGGGCGAGTGCCGCCGCCAAGCCGCCTGTACCGACCCACAAGATCCGTGCCTCCGGCATTCCGGCCGTTGCGACGATCTTGTCCAGGTCCGTGTCCGTTTCGGCGTCGTAGAGGGTGATGAAATGAGCCGACCGTACCCCCGGTGTTGAACGCCCGACCGAAAAGCGCTGGCCGAGGTCGGCGAGGAGGTCGGGACCTACCATTTCGGGGCGATCGAGCCGCCATTGGCGTCCGACGCGCGTAACGCGCCCCTGAAACGGGAAAGCAGGCGCCAGCACAACGCGCTGGTACGTCCCCTCGACGATGCAGGCTTCTATTTCGGCGATGACGTGACCGCGCAAAAGGCTGTCGATCTTCTTGAAACTCAGCTGTCCGGCGGCGAGCCATGGCGCGAGCGCCCGGTGCCTCGCGACGGCCGTGGCCTCGGCGCCCTCTCGTGTGGCGACATCGACAGCCATGCGCTCCGAAAACGGAACGTCCAGTCGCCAGCTCACCCCAATGCCGTGGCCAGGCGACGCGAAAGAAACCGCGCTGTCCAGGGCGCCGGTCAGGTCGTCGGCTACGACCCGGATATCCGCAATCTCAAGAGCGCTCAACTGAAGAACCTGGACGGCTGACGCGCACGACGCGGACGTTCACATCGAGCGTCCGAAGATTGGTGAGGTGAGCCTGATCGATGCCCTCGTCGGTAATGATCTGGTGGACATCGGCCAGACGGCAGATGGTGCAGAAATTGGGGGCAGTGAACTTCGAATTGTCCGCAAGCACGACGACACGGCGCGCCGCCGCGATCATCGCCTGCTTCATCGCCGCAACCTCTAGCGAGGTCTCCGTGAGCATGTCTCCGGTGATGGCATGGGTCCCAAGAATGGCCACATCGGCGTGGATGGTTCGCAGGAAATTCTCGCCGGGCTGGCCGACCAGGGTCAGTGAGCCTGGCTTGCAGGTGCCTCCAAGCATGACGAGGCGTACTTCCGGCACGGTTGCAAGTATCTGCGCGATCGCGAGGCTGTTGGTAACGGCGGTAAGCGGAATAGGCGCCGCGGCGATGGCGCGGGCGACTTCCAGCACGGTCGTGCTTGCGTCGAAAATGACGCTTTGGCCGGCGCGGAGTTCCGACATCATGGCGGCACCGATGGCCTCTTTCTCTGCCCTGGCGAAATGCGCCGCGGTGGCGAGATCCGGCTCGAAGGTGGCGAGTTCCGTGCGCTGAAGCATCGCCCCGCCATGCGTTCGCTCCAGTGCTCCCTGCCGTTCAAGCATCTCGAGGTCGCGCCGGATGGTCGAAGGCGATGCGCCAATGAGATCGATGAGTTCCTGAACGCCTACAGCTCCTTGCCGTTTAAGGCATTCGAGAATGAAGGCATGACGCTTGGCCGGAATCAAATCGACCCGTCCGCGCCCGCTATCGTCTTCCCGTGACCCGGCGGACGCCGAGGGCGCCATGTCTTCCACCGCTGATTTTCGGACATTCCTAGCCACGTTTGTATCTCCGCACGGTGCCGCAAACGCGCTCGCCTGAATCACGCGAGCGATGTCCCGCAAATATCACCAATCCATCCAGCGAGCCCAATCGTTTGTCATTTTGGTGGGCGATTTCCCACCGTTTGGCTCCATTGGAATTATTTTGACTGATTTTGACCGCATATGCTAATCAAATGCGGTCAACCTTGGTCAGGAGAAATTGAAAAACGAGCAGTTTTCGTCAAACATTAAACAGCAATGCCGGTCCCTGTGGGCTTCCGTTGCGAACCGGATTGGAGGAACCATGTCTTTCTTGTCGAGCCTCAAATCGGCCGTCGTCGCTGCCGCGGCCTCGGATAGCAAGCGACCCGCAGGGAAGGCGAGATGATGGGCGCCAAGGCGAGGAATCCCGACGCCAAGCTCCTCCGGCTCGAAGCCAAATTCAACGCCGCGAGCGATCGATGGAACAAGGCGACGGACCGGACGGCGGCAGTTGAGGAGAAATTCGAAAAGGCGATTGACCGCCTCAAATCGCGTCTCATGTCGCGCATCGCAAAGGCGGAAAAGAAGGAGGAGAAAAGGGCAGTGGCCTTCGGCCGTGCGCTCGATAAGGTCATGAAGACCAGGGCGAAAACCATTGAAGGCCTAGCCGCGAAAGTGAGAGTTCGGGAACGCGACTATACCGATGCCGAGGATATCGAGATTGAAATCCTCAAAAGCCTGGTCGATGACATCAAGGCGATGGCCGGCGGCGTCACAGGAGAAACGAGCGGTGTAACCGATTGAGTACGGTGGCTAATTTTGCCACGATTTGACAATGGTCAGGTTGGGGAAATTCCCCACGAGGATGGGGTCCGCAAATTTGTGGATCCGGCACCCCTGCCCGAGCTGCGCTATGACATACACGACCTTGCCCCTTGGCTCGACAGCCCGGAATTCGGCGATCTAGCCCGCGACGAACTTGTCGGAAAACTGGGCGATCGTTCGCGTCAAGGGCATTGCCGTTTGCCAGGGTTGGCAGGATCGAAGCCGCTATTCAAATGTCGTTTGCAGGTATAGCAAGATCGACCCGATGATAGACTTGGCCAAGTTTCCGTTTGGCGACTTGGCGGAAGATGGGACCAAATCTGGCGGAGGACCGCCAATGATCTTCATTTGAAATCCTTGCGGTCGATGTGATCTCGATATAACATTTACGCAATCCAGGCATGACCCCACCGCTCCACTCGATCATTTCCAGGCTCCACCTGAAACAGCTGCGGCTCCTAGTCGCGCTGGGCGAGCACGGCTCGCTTTTGAAGGCATCGCAGCAGGTCGCGTTGACGCAACCGGGCGCGAGCAAGGCATTGCAGGAAATCGAGACGACCTTCGGCACGCCGCTGTTCGTTCGCACCAACCGGGGCCTGGAGCCCAATGCCGTAGGCCATTGCGTGATCCGCTATGCGCGCCTGATCCAGACGGATCTCGCGCACCTGCGCGACGAGATCGTCGGAATCATGCGTGGCCAGGGCGGGCGGGTGGCGGCCGGCGTCATCATGGGCGCGGTGCCGCTGCTCACCGATGCCATCTCCGCGCTCGTTGCGCGGCAGGCCGACTTGTCCGTCGAGATCGTCGAGGACACCAGCGCCGCCCTGCTGGCCCAGCTCGAAGCCGGCCGGCTCGACCTGGCGATCTGCCGCACGACCATCAGCCAGGCGCCGCAGGTCTACGACAGCGTGAAGCTCCAGGATGAAACGCTCGCGGTGATCGCGAACGTCGGCCATCCGCTCCGGCACGCGAAGAAGCTCACCCTGCAGGAGCTGGCGCCATACCGATGGGTGGTATACCGCGCGAACATGCCGATGCGGCTCTTGCTCGAACGCGAATACCGCGATTGCGGGATCCGGTTCCCGCAGCACCTGCTCGAGACGACCTCCGCTTTTGCGACGCTGGCGCTGCTGCAGGCCAACCCGTCCTTCGTGGCCCTGGTGTCAATCGAAGTCGCGCAGTTCTTCGCGCACCGGCAGATGACGCGCATCCTGCCGCTGGCCCTGGCGTCGCGAAGCGAGGCCTATGAGCTCGTCACCCGCAAGGGGGCGTGGGTTCCGCCCGCCGCCAAACTGCTGATCGACGAATTGGTCCATCGCCAGTCCTGAGCATCAGGTCGGCGCGACCGCGCCGGTCAGCGCTGTATCCGCCAGGGTGCCGCATGGGCAAGGCGATGGACCTGGCCAGCGGGGCCGAGGGGGGCCGTCCGTGCGCGCCATGACCAAGCGGCTCGGCTTGCCGACGGGCTTGGCCCAACTGGGCGTGGCGCGCGATGTTCCCCGACATCGTCCGGGGCGCCTTGAAGGACCACAGCCACCTGACCAACCCGCGCGTTGCATCCGACACCGGTTATGAAGCGATGCTCGAAGCCAGCCTTTAGGAAGCAAGCACACTATGTTCAACAACCTGATCGGCGGCGAGTGGGTCGAAGGCCCTCGCGTCTCGCGCAACATCAACCCCTCGGACACGCACGACGTCATTGGCGAGTTCACGCAAGCCGAGGCGGCCCAAGCCAGGCAGGCCATCGCCGCAGCCACCCAGGCCCGGTCCGCCTGGGGCCTGTCCACCCCGCAGCAGCGCTTCGACATCCTCGACGCCGCCGGCGCCGGGATCCTGGCGCGCAAGGCCGAACTGGGCGACCTGCTCGCCCGCGAGGGAGGCAAGACCCTGCCCGAGGCCATCGGCGAGGTGGCACGGGCCGGCAACATCTTCAAGTTCTTTGCCGGCGAAGCGCTGCGTGTCGGCGGCGACGTGGTGCCTTCCGTGCGCCCGGCGTCGGCGTGGAAGTCACCCGCGAGCCCGTAGGCGTCATGGGCCTGATCACGCCCTGGAACTTCCCATCGCGATCCCCGCCTGGAAGATCGCCCCGGCCTTGGCCTGCGGCAACGCCGTGGTGCTCAAGCCCGCCGATCTCGCACACGGCAGCGCCTGGCCATCGCCGACATCCTGCACCGCGCGGCCTGCCAGCGGGGGTGTTCAACCTGGTGATGGGCCGCGGCTCCGAAGTGGGCCAGGTGCTGCTGGACGACAAACGCGTCAACGCGATCAGCTTCATCGGCTCGGTGGCCAACGGCCGGCGCATCGCGCAGGCCTGTGTCGCGCGCATGGCCAAGTTCCCCATGCCGCCGGTGCTGGAATCACTGGCCTCGGGTCTGCGGAACAGGTAGTCCCGCCGGACCGAGAGGCCTGGCGGGACTATTGTTGAGAGCCGTAGTCCTGCTAATACGAACTGGAGGCTGCGTGCCTTCCTGCGATGATGCCCTGAGAGAGAGCTCGACCGTTCCCGTGCTGACTGAATCCGCCAGCAGCTTCGCCGGCGGCGTAGAGGCCGGGAATCACCTGAGCGGCATAGTCGAGGACCTGGCTTGAGCCGTTGATGCGCAGGCCGGACCGGGCGTCGTGGATCACCGGCGTCGACCAGGCGGCATAGAAGGGGCCCCGTTGGATCTTGTATTGGGGTGTCGGTTTGCCGAAGTCGGCGTCGGCACCCGCGTCAACAAAGCTGTTGTACCGCGTCACCGTTTCGACCAGGTTGCTTGCCGGCATCGGAACCCGCTGATGCGGCATGACGATCTTCTGTGCGAGTTCCTCCAGCGTGTTTGCCTGGAAGAAGAATCCATCGGGATCGACGAAGGGCGGCGCCACATTCCATCTCTGGCGGGCCACGGCATCTGCATCGAAGATGGCCCAGATCGGGCCACCGCCGTTGTGGCCGTCGCCGATTCCAGCCAGAGCGGCGTTGATCCAGTTTTGCGGGTTGTATGTGATGTTCTTGGCGTTCAGGTAGCTGCCCTGAGTGTACGGGTTGACCGAGCCAGCGCTGTTCGTCCCGAATTGACCTCCCGTTTCGTCGTAGAACCGCCTCCCGATCATGTTTACATGGATAACGTTCTGGTTGTTGACGTTGGCTAGTCCCGAAGCTTTCGCAAGGTGGAAGACAGGGCTATTGGGCCCCCACTGCAGGAACGAGTAGTTGTACCGCGTTCCGATGGCGGTTGGCTTGGTGATGTTAGTGCCGAACTCTCCAGTCTGGTTGTACGTGCCCGCGAGCGACGCGCCGACATTCAGCCCTGCGAGTATGCCGCTGGCGTCCTGGAAGGAATAGGGCTCGCCAGCGACGCCGCAGTACTCCGCGGTGAGCCGTGGGTCGAACTGTCGGCGGTATTCCACATTGCCGTTTCCGCCGCCACTCGCAATCACTACGCCCTTGCGTGCCTGAATGTTAACGAGGCGGCCCTGATTGGAGGCTACGACCCCGACCACGCCCGCTTTCGTCCGCAGCAGTGACTCCAAACGGTAATTCAGCAGGATCTTCACGCCACGCGCCTTTGCCGCGGCCTCCAGCGGATATATGAAGCCGGGCCCTTGAGACGTCGTCCGCTGTTGGCTCGCGGCTACCGGCAAGCCGGTCCGGACCGAGACGTAGTTCATGATCGCCGTATGCATCATACGGTTCACCGAGTTGCCGACCTCATTGCCGCCGACATTGTCGGGCCTGGATGTCGTCCACACGACGCCATGGCGGACCAGAAAGTTGTAAAGGTCGACGTTGACGTCGGCAAATGCCCGGATCAGCTCGCGATCGTTATAGCGGTAGCTCGGAAAGCCGTTCGCCTGGACGATGGACCAGTCGGTAAGGTCGCGATACAGGAGGTCTGGCGAGTCCGCGATGCCGGCCGCCATCTGGGCAGGGGTTCCGCCTCCCAGGGGAATGTTGCCTGAGCTGACGATGCCACGTCCCCCGATGTGCGGTTGCGCCTCGAGGACAATAACCGACGCGCCCGCCTCTGCGGCGGCGACTGCGGCCCCGAGGCCCGCCGAGCCGCAACCCACAACGACGATATCGGCTACGCGCGGGTCCGCGGCATTGGCAATGCTCGGCTGCAATATGCTGCTGGCCACCCCTGCGGCGGCGATTCCGGCGCCGGCCTTCAACAATGAGCGTCGGCTGACTGTCATTACGTTCTCCTCCTGATATTTTTAGACCAGCGCATTCGGGCCAGCGCATTCGGGATTGTTTGGATCTGGGCCTGAACAGCGAAACTCATTAATCGTGATCGCCGCAGAGACTTGGCCGGCCGGAGTATTGCAGCATTCGCTCGCGCGACAACTGAGAAGATGTGATCTCGGTATAACGTTTACTCAACCCAGGCATGGCCCCACCGCTCCACTCGATCGTTTCCAGGATCCACCTGAAACAGTTGCGGCTCCTACTCGCGCTGGGCGAGCATGGCTCGCTCCTCAAAGCCTCGCAGCAGGTCGCGTTGACGCAACCGGGCGAGCAAGGCATTGCAGGAAATCGAGACGACCTTCGGTCGCCGCTGGGTTACGGCAGGCCGGAACGCATTGTCATCGACGGCAGCCAAACCAACCGCGAGGCGGTCATTTCCTGCGATGCTGAAAGCCGTCTGCGGGACCGCCCGCGACGTTCACCGAAGCCGATTCACATCCGCAACAGCAAGTACCTCAATAATTGGATCGAACAGAACCATCGACGCGTCAAGCGCCGCATCCACTCCATGTTCGGCTTCAAGTGAATGCGACCGCCGAGGTTATTCTCACTGGCATGGAGATGGTTCACATGATGCGCAGACAGCAGGCGAGGTTTGCCTACAATCCATCTCCCTCGATCGCCGAGCAGTTCGAGATCCTGGCAGCCTGATCAGCGACGCGAAAACAAAAGAACGATTTGCGACAGAGCCCGCGAATGTCGATAGCCAGCGGCAGCCTTGCGCCGTCTGCATGCCACACTGTTTTGCAAGCCTGTTATCGGCGCCAATCGTACAGCCCTGCGGAGTTCAGAAGCCGATGCCGTAGCGCTGCAGACACGGCGCGAGCGCTTCGGCCGCGCCGCAACGCGCGGGCAGCTCGACGCGTAACCGCGCATAGGCCCATTGCCGCCAGGGACGCGGAGAACTGCCGGATATCTCGATACGGACGAGTGACGGCATGCGGTTGGTGCTTGTCCATTCGGGGCTGAGCGCGCCGTCCGGCCCGGCATAGCTGAACGAAAGCTTCAGATCGCCTCGCACCAGCGGAAGATCCTCCCCGCCCTCGCCCATCCTGTGATCGCGGCGGGCACGAATGAGGGCCTCGTCGGCTCCGGCCCGACCCATCGAATAGGTGATGTCATCAAGTCCCGCACGCGGCTCGTAGCCGAGCGCTGGGCGCTCGAAGGTGACCTCGTCGGCATGGCCGGTGAAGCGGATCGCAGCGGCTCCCTCCGGGTTGGAATAGCCGGGCTGCGCCGCCTCCAGATCCTCGACCATCCGGTCGAGAATCACCGCCACCGTGTCCTCCTGCCCGCCTCTGGCGATTATCCCCTGCCATTGGCGCAGCCAGGTTCCGGTGTAGAGTGCCAGCCCGCCAAACAGCATCGTCGCAAGCACCAGCGAAGCCAATGCCTCGATCAGCGTGAAGCCGGCCCGAGCGCTGCGTTTCCTTGTCATTGCCGCTTGCCGAGGCGCACGGTCTGCATCGCGTCGTCATCCGATCCGTCGGTGCTGCGAACGGTGACGGAGTAAAGCTGCCATCCGGCGCGAGCCAGGGCAGTGCCGCGTTCGAAGCGGTACGGTTCCACGATGACCGTGAAGCCTCCGATCACGCGCCGGCCCGTTCGCAACGGGTTAAGGGTCATCGCCGCCGCCATGGCAGCCTGCATGCCGACACGGCGTTCGGTCGATCGTTCCAGACCCGCGAACGCACCTGCGGTGCCCGTGATCATGCGCGCGATCGGAACGATCAGCAGCACGGCGACGGCAAGCGAGGCCAGAACCTCGATCAGCGTGAAGCCGCGTCTGCGCCGTCCTGTCATTTCGGGCTCATTTCCACGCGGCCGGTCAACCAGTCGACGCGCAGTTCGATCTCCCGGCCGCTGGCGGACAGTGTCATGACGCCCCCACACGACCGTCCGTCGGCAAGGAAGCGCAAGGCTCTGGTTCCGCCTCGTATGGGACACCGGTCCGACGTGACCCAGTTCATGGCCACCCCATCCCTGATCGAGATCGGATTGGCGCCATCCACCTGGATGCGTTTGTTTCCCGGATCGACCCTCACGTCGGCGACGCTGCCCGTGGTCAGCGCCTTCGCTCTGCCCTTGCGGAACTCCCCGCTGACACGAACCGCCTCGCCAGAAAGCTCGGCAGCCCCGATGCTGGAACGCGGGCGCGGCATCAGCACGAAGGCCGCGAGAGCGACGATCGCAAGCGCCGCGACCACGTCGAGCAGCACGACACCGCGTTGCGTCCTTTTGCGGTTGCTGTTGCCCTTAGGGCTGGGCGGACACATTGGAGCCGCGCCCACCGGGCCCGTCGGTGGTGATGTTGAACGTCTTTCCGTCGCTTGCGTATCTGTATTCATGGCCCCACGGATCGAGCGGAACGGTCTCGCCGCGAACGTATGGCCCGTTCCAGACCTGGATGGTCGAGGGCTTGCGCACCAGCGCTCCCAGCCCCTCGGCCTGCACCGGATAACGGCCGACATCGATGTAGAAGATGTCGAGCGCGCTGGAAAACGCCTCGATCTGAAGCTTCGCCGCACGCACGCGCGAGTCGGACAACTGCGCGAGAACACGAGGACCGACGAGCGCCGAGATCAGGCCGATGATGGCCAGCACGACCAGCATCTCGATCAGCGTAAAGCCTGCCTCGCGGCGCCGGGCACGCTTGCGCTGCATGAGATTGGGACCAACTGCGAAATGAACGCTCATGCAAACAGCCTCCTAGCGGACCATGTCGTTGAATGACATGAGGGTGGACATGATCGACACGATCATACCACCGATCAAGATACTGATGGTTGCCACTGCCGCAGGGCCGACAAGCCCGACGATACGGGACAGCGAACGCTCCAGCCGCACTTCATAGAAGTCGGCGACACGATAGGCCAGCCCTGCGAGTTCGCCACTTTGCTCGCCGAGCCTCAACATGCGCACCGCCAGCGGGGGAAGCTGAAGAATCTCAAGCGCATGGCCAAGCCTATTCCCCTGCCTCAGCGCGTCGGACGCCTGCTGCGCGCGTGCCCGCGCGGCCTCGCCGTGGTCGACGGTATCGCTGATGAGCTTGAAAGCCACAGGAACCGCCACGCCGGTCTCGACCATGATGCCCAGGAGACGGGCGAAGCGCCCCGTCCGATAGCTCCCCGGTATCTCCGACAAAAGCGGAAGTTTCTTGGCGAAACCCCAAAGCCATGCCCAGAGAAGGCCCCGCCGCGCCGCCACGAACCCCAGCAATACGAGTATCGAAGCCGCAAGCAAAAGGACCAGCCCATAAGCGCGCAGGAAATTCGAGACCGCGAACATCACCACCATCAGCGTGTCCTTCTTGCCGCTCTGCATGAGCATCGGTTCGAACTGAGGAACGACCCCCACCAGGAAGAAGACCAGTACGCAGATCGTGCCGGCAAACAGGACTGCCGGATACCGCAGCGCCTCGCTGACTTTGGCCCGCAATGCCTCGAAATGCTGGCGCTCCTGCACGATGCGCGACAGGAGGGTGGGTAACTTGCCGGAGGTCTCCGCGACACGAACCATGGCGACCTGGAACGCCGGGAACAGAGCGGGCCAGGCTTCCAGCGCTCTGGAGAACGAGTTGCCCGACGCCAGGTCGGTGCGAATGCCGGCAACCACGGGCTGAAGCCTGCCGCTGTCGAATTCCTTTTCCATGATCGCCAGCGCTTCGTCGATCCGGATCCCCGCATTCAGCATGATCGACAGGTCGGAGAGCAGCCGCGTGACCTGCGACGCCGGTATCCGGGTCGAAAACAGCGGTGCGCGCGATGCAGACTGCCTCGGTTCGACACTTACCGGGATCAGCCCGCGCGCCCCGAGCTTCTGGACGGCATCGTCGGAATCGGACGCATCGATCCGCCCGAGTTCGAGACGACCCTCGCCATTCAAAGCCTTGTATGCGAATGCCGTGGAGACCATGGAGGCCAAATTTCCTAACTGTACGCCTCTACTGGAGACGTTCGTTCCTGATTGCTGTCTGTGAAAGAAACTCGCTCCATTAATCCCTGCCGGAGGCTCGGAATGTGCAACCACTCCATTTGGATCAACCCCCTGAAGGCGTGGGCACCGGCTCCTCCGGTGGCAACATTTGTTCACCGCTTGCCTCATCCGAAAACCGCAGCGAGGCGCGTCCTCCCGCTCCATCGAGCTTGACTTCGAACTGGCCGACTTCCTTCAGGGTCCAACCTTCCCGGCTTTCCCCCGTGCGCAGCGTGAAGGCCGCCATTTCGGCCGGGGTGGTGAAGGTCGCGCTGTTGAGCCTTTCCGACCGCACGATGCCAACCAATTGCCACTCGGGCGCCGCGGCAGGCGGGGGCTCGGGTTCCGGCTCGGGCTGCACGACAATAGGTTCCGGCTCGGGGGCACCGAACGCGATCGGGGCAGTCCGGTCCGGCGAGAACAGGGGCCGATCCCGAAGCGCCGCATAGTCGCTCACCTGGCGTTCCCTGACCGATAGCTTTTCTGCGCCGAAGGACAGGCTCGAAGAGGCCGCGATGGCGGCGAGCATCATTGTCGCGCCCAGCATGGTCATCATGACTGGGGTCCCTTCTCCCGGAAGGCCGACAGCATGACGTTCAGCGACAGCGGCCGATCCATGGAACCCGAGGTCTGATTTCCCCCCAGATCGACGTTTCGGTTCAACCGAAGCCTGAAGCTATCAACGACCATGACGGGCGAGCTTGCCTCGATGGCATACATGAGATCGGGCAGCGATTGCTCCATAACCTCGATATCGGCAGTTAAACGAATGCGTTCCAAAGACTCCAACTGAGGATCGCCTATATCGGCGACCTGACCGTCTGTGGGAACATCGACGCGCCGGATAACGGCACCCACGCGTTCAACGCGGTTGGAGAGCAGACTCTGGAATTCGGCCGAGACGAGCCCACTGGTTTGCGCATCGAGAAGAATCTTGCCCTCGCCGGGATCCAGAGCCTGGTTCGCGCCTTGGGGAACCGGGGAAGTGGACGCCTTGCTTTCGAGCAAGGCGGTACGTTCCTCATAGAGCGCCAGCGCGCCCGCCTCCGCGCGCCAGGACAGCAGCGTATCGGCGACGAGTACAAGAGCTCCGACGACCAGCAGGGCCATGACGACCAGGGATTGAAGCCGCGTGTCGCGCCACAGGGGTGTCGTCCTCATCGCAGCGAACCTCCCGTGCGGATGAGCGGGCGGGTATCGACCTCGAACTCCGAGGTAACGCCATCCTCGCCGCGCAGGGCCGATCCGACCAGCTTGCTGTCTTCGAAGCGACCCGATGATTCCAGCGCGGTCAGTACTTCGGGTAGGTCCTTGGTCCGGCCCGAGAGACGCATGCGGCCATTGGCGAAGGACACCTCAATGGCATAGGAATGCGTCGGCAAAACCTGAGCCAGGTCGTCCAATGCTCCCAGCGCGCTTATCGCGTCGTCCTTGATATTCCGCGCCTCCTGCTCAGGCGCTGTTTCAGCCTTGTCCGGAGTCGCCGCCAGCGCGATTGCCTGGCGCGCCTTCTCGGCCCGGATCTCGACGGCGGCGCGGCGCTCGGCATAGTTGTTCTGGATCATCGGCCGCACCGCCGGAGCCGTGACTGCAGCGACTAGGCTTACGCCCAGAACTCCGGCAAGGACAAACTTTATCCGGCCACGCGTGCCGGTGACCCGTTGCCGCTGTGTCAATACTTCCACGGCATCGCCTTCCGGAAACGGCGCCGAGATCACGACCTGGCGGGCCTCGGCCACATTCAGGCAGGCCAAGGCAGCAGCGACACGCGACCTCGGAACGATTGCGACGGCGACGGTGATCTGCCGCGCCTCACGGCTGATCCCGAGGACCCTGTGGCCGAAATAGATATCGGAAGCAGGCAATGGCGAAAGCGCGCCCATCCGCGACGTAACGATGCCTTCGACGTGGCTGGCAGCCTCCATCGGCAGTTCGATCCGGCGCGCGATCACCCAGCTCGCCGGGATGCCGAGATGGACCGCCTTTCCATTCACCGCGGCGCGCAATGCGGCCGGCGCCTGCGTGTCTGGAGAAATCAGTATCAACAGGGGTGCTGACGGCTTTCGGCTGGTCGCCGGCTCGATTTCAAACGCGCTCCCATCGTCCGCGACCCGCGCGACCACGCGGCTGCTGGATTTGACGCGCGCAAGTTCATCCAGCAGGGAGGCCGGTCCCGCGATCCAGTCATCCAAGCCGCGGATCGCCGCGGTGAAAGGATAAGCCATTCCGGTCAAACCCCAGAGCAGAAGCCGGCACCGGATCCGGAGTTCCGTCGCCCGCGTGAATACAAATCATAGCGCATCTTCAGGCCCTAATTCCAGATCAGTCACAGTTCTTCGCCAATCGAGCACCGATCTTGAACGCAGAGTAGGAACTGTTCTAATGATTGTCGCGCGGCAGGCCGCTGGTGACGGCGATGTTCTGGTACTTCACCGCCGGCTTCAGAACCATTCCCTCGGACAACTGGTCAACCATTGACCGCTGGATCTCCTGCCAGGGTGTCTGATGCTTCGGATATGCATAGCCGCCCTTGTTTTGCAGGTCGACGCGACGGCGCTTGATCTCGTCGTCCGACACGAGGATGTCGGCGGTCCCCTTGCGCAGGTCGATGCGTACCCGGTCACCCGTACGCAGCAGCGCAAGGCCACCACCGACGGCCGCCTCGGGCGAGGCGTTGAGGATCGATGGAGAGCCGGAAGTGCCGGACTGACGGCCATCGCCGATGCAGGGCAGCGAGTGGATGCCCGCCTTCAGCAGGTAGGCCGGCGGCTGCATGTTCACGACTTCGGCGCCGCCCGGATAACCGACAGGGCCGGCTCCGCGCATGAACAGGATGGTATTCTCGTTCAGGCCGAGTGACGGATCCTCAATGCGACGGTGGTAGTCTTCCGGACCGTCGAAGACGACGGCGACGCCCTCGAAGGCATCGGGGTCTCGCGGATTTGACAGATAGCGGTCGCGAAACTCCGGCGAGATGACCGACGTCTTCATGATTGCGGAATCGAACAGATTGCCTTTCAGGTTGATGAAGCCGGCTTCCTTCCTGAGCGGATTGGCCACGGTACGGATGACCTTGCCGTCGAGATTCTCCGCCGCGGCGCAATTGTCGCCGATCGTGCGGCCGTTGACGGTCATGGCTCCAGGATGCGGCAGCAAGCCGGCCTTCATCAGCTCTGCCACCACGGCCGGCACACCGCCCGCATGATGATAGTCCTCGCCGAGATATTCACCGGCCGGCTGGAGATTTACGATCAGCGGAACGTGGTGACCGACCTTCTGCCAGTCATCGACGGTCAGCGACACGCCGAGATGCCGCGCGATGGCGTTGAGGTGGATCGGCGCATTGGTCGAGCCGCCGATGGCAGAATTGACGACGATGGCGTTCTCGAAGGCTTCCCGCGTCATGATGTCGGAGGGTTTCAAGTCCTCGCGCACCATGTCGACGATGCGCTTGCCGGTTTGGTAGGCGATCTGGCCGCGCTCGCGATAGGGTGCTGGAATGGCGGCGGAGCCCGGCAACTGCATGCCGAGCGCCTCGGCCAGCGAGTTCATCGTCGTCGCCGTGCCCATCGTGTTGCAGTAGCCGACGGACGGCGCCGATGAAGCGACGATGTCCATGAACTGGTCGTAGTCGATCTCTCCTGCCGCCAGCCTTTCGCGTGACTTCCACACGACCGTGCCGGAGCCGGTGCGTTCGCCCTTGTGCCAGCCGTTCAGCATCGGGCCGACGGACAGCGCTATGGCTGGAATGTTGACGGTGGCCGCGGCCATCAGCAGCGCCGGGGTGGTCTTGTCGCAGCCGATGGTCAGCACGACGCCATCCAGCGGATAGCCATAAAGCAACTCGACGAGAGCGAGATAGGCGAGGTTGCGGTCGAGCGCGGCGGTGGGCCGCTTGCCTGTCTCCTGGATCGGGTGGACCGGGAATTCCAGCGGCACGCCGCCGGCGGCCACAATGCCGTCGCGCACGCGCTTGGCGAGCTCGATATGATGCCGGTTGCAAGGTGACAGGTCCGAGCCCGTCTGGGCGATGCCGATAAGCGGCTTTCCGGACTGCAGTTCTTCGCGGGTCAGCCCATAGTTCAGATAGCGTTCGAGGTAGAGCGCCGTCATGCCGGGATTGTCCGGATTGTCGAACCACTCGCGCGAGCGTAGCCGCTTCGCACCATTGATCTTGGACATTTACACCTCCAGAACCGCCGTTTGGCCATCGATATGGCATCGGCAACTGGCGGACAAGTACCCTCAATCAGATATGTGGACAAATTGCCCATTTTGTGGATTGTAGTAAGATGTGAACGATACGGCAGGCGCGCAGATGCGCCGCGTGCCGGGGAGGGGTAGCCAAGCGTGAGCCAGATCATCTTCATTCCCGCCGAGGGCGGCTCGGGCGAACCCCGTGTCGCGGCTTCGCCCGATACGGTGAAACGGCTGGCCGGCCTGGGTCTTGAAGTGGTTGTGGAGGCCGGTGCCGGCACGCGATCGCGCATTCCCGATGAGGAGTTCGCCAAGGCGGGCGCTTCGATCGGCGAGGCCGGCGATGTGGCCAAGGCCGACGTGGTGCTGAAGGTGCGCCGGCCGACGGATGCGGAGCTGAAAAGCTACAAGTCAGGCGCTGCGGTCATCGCCATCATGGATCCCTATGGCAACGATGCCGCCGTTGCGGCGCTGGCCAAGGCCGGGGTGACGGCCTTTGCGATGGAATTCATGCCGCGCATCACGCGCGCCCAGTCGATGGACGTCTTGTCCTCGCAGGCTAACCTTGCCGGCTACCAGGCGGTGATCGACGGCGCAGCCGAATACGATCGCGCGCTGCCGATGATGATGACGGCGGCCGGCACGGTTCCTGCCGCCAAGGTGTTCATCATGGGCGTCGGCGTCGCCGGCCTGCAGGCGATCGCCACAGCGCGCCGGCTCGGCGCGGTCGTCACCGCCACCGACGTTCGCCCCGCCGCCAAGGAACAGGTCGCCTCGCTTGGCGCAAAGTTCCTCGCCGTCGAGGACGAGGAGTTCAAGGCGGCCGAGACCGCCGGCGGCTACGCCAAGGAGATGTCCAGGGAATACCAGGCCAAGCAGGCGGCGCTGACCGCCGAGCACATCGCCAAGCAGGACATCGTCATCACCACGGCGCTGATCCCCGGCCGCCCGGCGCCGAGGCTGGTGTCGGCTGACATGGTCGCCTCGATGAAGCCCGGTTCGGTGATCGTCGATCTTGCGGTGGAGCGCGGCGGCAATGTCGAGGGCGCTGTGCCTGGCAAGGTCGTGACGACGGCCAACGGCGTCAAGATCGTCGGCCATCTCAACGTGCCGGGCCGCGTCGCGGCCTCCGCTTCGCTGCTCTACGCCAGGAACCTTTTTGCTTTCCTCGAGACCCTGGTCGACAAGGCGACGAAGACGCTTGCCATCAACCGCGATGACGACCTGGTCAAGGCGACCATGCTGACCGACGGCGGCAAGATCGTCCATCCGGCCTTCGCCAAGGCCGACCAGCAGCCGCCAAAGGGCCAATATATCGAGCCCCCCGCGATACCGGCCAGCACAATGGTCGCTGATGCTTCGGCGCCCAAGAAAGCCGCGCCCAGGAAAGCTGCCGCATCCAAGCCCTCGCCAAAGTCGCCCTCGCCCAAGCCGAAAGGGACCGCGTGATGGACCAGACCTTGCAGAAAGCCCTCGACCAGCTCGACCAGGCAAGTGCCGCCGTCCGGCTGGCGGTGCAGAACCTGGCAAATGCTCCCGGCGGCGCCGAGGCGGCCGGCGACGCCGCGCACGCGCTGTCGGGCGGCGCCATCGATCCCTTCGTCTTCCGCCTGGCCATCTTCGTGCTGGCGATCTTCGTCGGCTATTACGTCGTCTGGTCGGTGACGCCTGCGCTGCACACGCCGCTGATGGCCGTCACCAACGCCATCTCCTCGGTCATCGTCGTCGGCGCGCTGCTTGCCGTCGGCATCGCCGCCTCGGGCGTCGCCGCGGGCTTCGGCTTCGTCGCGCTGATGCTGGTGTCGGTCAACATCTTCGGCGGCTTCCTCGTCACCCAGCGCATGCTGGCAATGTACAAGAAGAAGGACAAGTGACGTGACCGTCAATCTCGCCTCCTTCCTCTATCTGGTTTCCGGCATTCTCTTCATCCTGGCGTTGCGCGGCCTGTCGCACCCGACGACCAGCCGGCAAGGCAATCTCTACGGCATGATCGGCATGGGCATCGCCATCGCCACCACGCTGGCGCTGGCCACGCCATCGGCCGGACGCTTCGGCCTGATCGTGCTCGGCCTTGCCATTGGCGGCGGCGTCGGCGCCGTCACGGCCAGGCGCATCGCCATGACCTCGATGCCGCAACTGGTCGCCGCCTTCCACTCGCTCGTCGGCCTTGCCGCCGTCATGGTGGCGGCCGCCGCCATCTATGCGCCGGAAAGCTTCGGCATCGGCACGGCGGGCGACATCCACGCCCAGGCGCTGGTCGAAATGAGCCTGGGTGTGGCCATCGGCGCCATCACCTTCACCGGCTCGGTCATCGCCTTCCTGAAGCTTGACGGGCGCATGTCGGGCAAGCCGATCATGATCGGCGGCCGCCATTTCATCAACATCGCGCTTGGCATCGCCTTGGTCGTGCTGATCGTGCTTTTGGTCACCACCGAATCGAAGCTCGTCTTCTGGCTCATCGTTGCCGCATCGCTGGTGCTGGGCGTGCTGCTCATCATCCCCATCGGCGGCGCCGACATGCCGGTCGTGGTGTCGATGCTCAACTCCTATTCGGGCTGGGCGGCGGCCGCACTCGGCTTCACGCTCGGCAATCTGGCGCTGATCATCACCGGCGCCCTGGTCGGCTCGTCGGGCGCCATCCTGTCCTACATCATGTGCAAGGGCATGAACCGCTCCTTCATCTCCGTCATCCTCGGCGGCTTCGGTGGTGAGACCGCAGCCGCGGGCGCTGATGATGGGATCGAGCGCACGGTCAAGCAGGGCTCGGCCGACGATGCCGCCTATCTGATGATGAACGCGCAGAAGGTCATCATCGTGCCTGGCTACGGCATGGCCGTCGCCCAGGCGCAGCATGCACTGCGCGAAATGGCCGACAAGCTCAAGGCCAATGGCGTCGACGTCAAATACGCCATCCACCCCGTGGCCGGCCGCATGCCGGGCCACATGAACGTGCTCTTGGCCGAAGCCAACGTGCCTTACGACGAAGTGTTCGAGCTCGAGGACATCAATTCCGAATTCGCGCAGGCCGACGTCGCCTATGTCATCGGCGCCAACGACGTCACCAACCCGTCCGCGCGGGATGACAAGTCCTCACCTATTTACGGTATGCCGATCCTCGACGTCGACAAGGCGCGCACCTGCCTGTTCGTCAAGCGCTCGCTCGGCTCCGGCTATGCCGGCATCGACAACACGCTGTTCTACAAGGACGGCACCATGATGCTGCTCGGCGACGCCAAGAAGATGACCGAGGAAATCGTCAAGGCCATGGATCACTGAGATTGATACGCCCGGCAAGGCGATGAAGCGGGAAGGGCTCCAGCCACTCCAAGCCTGCTCATTCCAACGCGGCGCAGTCTGCGGCCCTCGGCTACGATCGTCACGGTCGCATGGGTCATGACGATTTCCCACCAGCTGCTGGCGGGCGTGACGCTTGCCTTGGTCGAGTGGGGTTCCGCAATATTGGCGGCGATATGTGGGTGTAGCGAAAGATTCTCAATCGCTACCTCGTGTGGCACCCGGTTCACCGTCTGGTGGGAGTAGAAGGGCACGGGCTCTTGACACCCATACCGCACAGCCTTCTGGTCTGGCGCAGCTTTCCGGGGAACCGCCGGGTCCGGAATCGTACGTCAGGCAGACCGCTCTGCGGACTAAACCGACAGACGGATTCGGCATGCGCAAGCCGGCGTCCATTGTGCTCAAGGGTCAAGTGCGACAGGTACGTTCAATGAACCCACAGCTTACAGACTTACACTCGCTCCTGTCGTCCATGGCCGATGCCGGACTGGCGAGCCGCGAGGCTACGCGGGGTCTTTTCGGTGAGAGCACGGCCTCGCGAGCCTCCGACCTGCACCGCCTGATCGAAGCGCAGATCGTCGACGCCGATGCCCTCGCAGGCTTCCTGTCGTCCTATTATGGCGTGCGGCTTCTCGACCGGCACCAACTCGCCGACTACAGGCCCGTCGCGCAGAATCTCTCAAACCGATTTCTTGTGGAGAACTGGATCGCGCCGCTCACGGCGCCTGACGGGAGCGCCGTCATAGGGGTTCTCCACCCCGGAGACGCAGACCCGATAGAGGCGCTGCGATCCGTTCTCGACGGTGACGTCGAGGTCTGCGTGGTTCCCGCACCCGACCTGGAATCCTGCTTGGAACGTCTTTCCGGCACCCAGGACGTTGCCCAGGCCACCGGCGAAGGAGCAACCTCCGAAGCGGCTATCGCAAGCCTGCGGGATCTCGCGAGCGGCGCGCCGGTTGTGGTTGTCGTCGACGACATCTTCCGGCGCGCGCTCGACCTGAGGGCAACCGACATCCACCTCGAACCGATGCGCGGACGGCTCGTGATGCGTTTCCGTATCGACGGCGTCTTGCGGATCATGCCTCCGCCGCCGCACGAAATGGGCGATGCGATCGTGTCGCGAATCAAGGTTCTCGCCGGCCTCGACATCACCGAGCGCCGCAAGCCTCAGGATGGTGCGATGCGCCTTCCCATCGGCGACCGCGAAGTCGAACTGCGCGTTGCCACCCTCTCCTCCATCCATGGCGAGACCGTCGTCATGCGCATCCTGCACCGCGACAGCGTCCTGCTCGATTTCGCGGGCGTGGGCCTGGATGACCAGGAACGGCAGACGCTGAACCGGCTCCTTGAGCACACCCACGGAATGATCGCCGTCGCCGGCCCGACCGGCAGCGGCAAGACGACGACGCTCGCCGCCGCGCTCTCGAAGCTAAACGATCCGGGCCGCAAGATCGTGACCATCGAGGATCCCGTCGAGTACCAGATCCCCGGCATCGTGCAGTCGCAGATCAACTCGGCGATCGGCATCACCTTCTCATCCGCGATCCGGACGTTCGTGCGACAGGACCCCGACGTGATCCTGGTCGGCGAGATACGCGACGGCGAAACGGCACGGGCCGCCGTCCAGGCAGCGCTCACCGGACACCTCGTTCTCACCACCGTCCACGCGAACACCGCTGCGGCGGCCTTCACACGTATGCGCGACCTGGGTGTCGAGACCTATCTGCTGGTCGGCGCCGTGCGCGGCATCATCTCCCAGCGCCTGTTGCGGCGGCTCTGCGATCACTGCAAGCAGGAAGGAATTCTTTCGACCGAGACTTTCTCCTTCGACTCGCGCTACCAGGCCGTCGGGTTCTCTCCGGGCCAAAAAATATTCAACGCAGTGGGCTGCGGCCGTTGCAACGGCACGGGGTATCGAGGCCGCATCGCCGTGTTCGAGATCCTGGTTCTCGATGAGGCTATCATCGAGCTCGCTTCACAAGGGGCAGACCACTCCAGGATCGAAGCGCTCGCGCTGGAGCGGGGCATGAGCACGATGGCGCATGACGGTGCCAGGAAGGCAGGGCAAGGTCTCACCTCGCCGGCGGAGGTGCTCAGGGTCACCGGGTTTCGCTGAGCGCATCCATCCACGGACGCACCTGCCTCCGACCAGCGGACTGGCGGTTGGCATTGCCTCCGCGGGACTATTGCCCGCCACCCTCGCCTTGATAGGGCTCGATGCTGTCGCCCTCCAGGACGTAGCCCGAAGCAACTTCGCTTGAACCGTCCACAAAGGAGAGGTCTTTCCTTTCGGACTGCACGCGCATCGTGCCGGTTATCATCACGCCCTCGAACAGGGCCGCAGGCGCGTACGGAGCAGTGGATTTCAAGTAGATCACCTGGTTCGGCGGCGGTGGCGGCTCATGGATGCACGCACCGAAATAGGGGACAAGCAGGAACTCCGTCGTACCGTTCGGATCAAAATCCAGGGGCAGCAGATAGCCGGCGATGGCTACCCGCTCGCCGTCATATTTCTTCTCGGTAAGCGTTCCACGCCTCCCGATCTCCGTAGCCCAGGTTACGTATCGTTCGTAAAGCTTATCAAGATCGACGCCTTGCGTTGCGAGTTTTTCCCTGTCGACGTCGACCCTTTTCTTGGCTTCGTCGCGCTGAAGGGCAAACTCTTCGCTCAACTCGCCCGACGGGTGACCTTTCCAGTATAGGACATTTCTCAGGGCCTCCTGCTGCTCAAAAGGAAGTGCGTCCGGGAAATTTGCCAGCGGTTCTGTCGGCGGGATCAGCATCTCCCATTTCAGCTGGGTTGCGGCCTCGCTGAATGCCGCGCCGCAGCCCGCGCCCAAAACGGCCAGGATGAGAGCGATGCAGCGCAACATCGACCTCGCGTTGCCGAGGAATCCGGAAGTCTTCATGTTCTCACCATCATGCCATCTGCGAGTGACATCCTGTAGGCGCGACAGGCCGGCAGGAACCCGGCGGCCATCCCGCCGATCAATATTGCCAACAACAACAGGGCATCGGTCGTGGACGGAGGCTGAATGCCGATGTCGACGCCGAACTGTCTGTCAACAAGCGGGCGGGCCACCATCAGGACCGCATAAAGTGCCGCCGTACCGATTGCGATTCCCGCCACCGTCAGCAAGGTAGCCTCTCCGACAAGAAGGCCTGCAACCGTGCCGGGTCTTGCCCCCAGCGAGCGCAATATCGCGATCTCACGCCGTCGTTCGTTGAGCGTCGACAGGATCATTGCCGACAAGCCGAGCATCGAGGTCACCACGACCATCGCTGAGACGCCAAGCAATGCGGTCTCGGCGGTGGCGACCAGTCCCCACATCTCCTGCAAGGCGACCCCCGGCAGCACAGCCGAAAGAGGCTCGGCCCTGTACTCGTTCACGCCGCGCTGGAACCCGATGACTTGCAGGCGCGACTTCAAGCCGATGATCGCGGCGGTTATCGCCCTCGTAGGAAGCGACATCTGCCGCAGACGGTCGGCCGGTGTAACTTGTCCCGGGATCCGTGAACCGGACCGCCAGTCGACATGAATGGCCTCGATAGCCTTGAGACTGACATGGAGGGATTTGTCCACCGGCGTGCCGGTACGTGCCAGTATGCCGGACACGCGAAACGGGAGGTCGTCATGCTGCGGCCCAAGCGAGCCCGCACCGTGCGCGACAGTGATCTTGTCGCCGATGGAATAGCCAAGCCGGCTCGCAACATCCGAGCCGAGGACGACATCGAACAGGTCGTCAAAGGGTGCGCCTGCAGCAAACGTCAAGGCCTGGCCGCCGCGATATTGGAAGTGCTCGAAGTAATCCGGAGTCGTCCCGATGACGCGAAAGCCGCGATGGCTGTCGCCAAGTGAAAGCGGAATTGCCCAGGCTACCTGCGGGCGCGAAACGATGTCCTGGTAGCTGCGCCAGGTGACATTGTTGGTCGCGTTGCCAATGCGGAACACCGAGTAGAGAAGGAGCTGCATGGCACCCGATCGGGCGCCAATGACCAGATCCGCACCAGACACGGTCCCGGCAAAGCTGTCTCGCGCGCCACTGCGGACTTTCTCGACACCGAGCAGAAGCATGACGCTGACGGAGATCGAAAGGATCGTCAGCAACACCGTGATCCAGCGGTTGCGCAGCGATTGCAGAGCGAGACGTGCGACAATCATGCCCGGGCTCGGCTTTTCGACGTTGTAAGGATGTCGTTGAGATGGATCGCCCGCGTGAAATGCTGCGCCAAGCGGCGGTCGTGACTGACCATGATCAGAGTTGCCTTTGTGGCCTCGATCTGGCCGAACAGCAGGTCGAGAAAATCCTGCTGCCGATCGTCGTCGAGAGCCGATGTAGGCTCGTCGGCGACAACAATATCGGGGGAGCCGATGAGCGCCCGCGCCGTCGCGACGCGTTGCTGCTGACCGACGCTCAGGGTGGCCGCCGTCTGCTGCCCGATATCCGCCGGAAGTCCCAGGGCCGACAAGAGGCGCCGGGCTTCGCTCTCCGCGCCTCCCGCGGCATTTGCGCGGGCGCGACGTTCCGGTGCGAAGCTGAGCGGTAACAGCACATTGTCGATGACGGCGCCGTAGGGAAGAAGATTGAACATCTGAAAGATGATGCCAAAATGTTCCGCCCGAAACCGATCGCGCCCGCTGCCGCTCAATTCGTCAAGCCGTTGCCCGAGGACTTCCAAGCGCCCAGCTTGCGCCAACGCGATGCCTGTCAGCAAGCTGAGGAGCGTCGATTTTCCGCTACCGGATGCGCCAAGCAGCAGAAGACGTTCGCCGCGGGAAACTTCGAACTCGCCGATTGAGAGGCAAAACGGGTCTCGCGCGTTCCACCTGTATTCGACGCCGTGCAAGCGCACGGCGTCCGTCGCGGCGTCCGCGTTCATCTCATCTCTCCAGATAGCGCGCCTCGCGGGACACCTCGAAAGCGGTCTGTCCATTGGCATCGACGACCGTCACGCCGAGTTTCCAGGATCCGGCGAAGCGATCGAAGAAGGGGAAGTCGAGCCACGCGGCCTGGGCAGTATCCGCGCAGGCGAGAGCATAAGTTGCTCGGAACTCGGTGTGATGGGCCCCGTGCTCTTCAGAACCCGCGGCCTCACCAGCCTCCGCGGTAGCAGGGTGGTCCTCATGTTCTTCCGCGACGACTTTGACGTCGGCGGAGGTGACGGTGCACCCTGCGGAGTCGGGCATCGCGAAGAGCTTCAAGGGTTCCTTAAGGTCGGCGAGCGCGGTCTCGACGGTGCTCTTCTGCTCCGCGGTTTCAGCTTCGTGCTCAAACCCGACAATATCCATGCCAGGGGCAGCGAGCTCCATCTGAACATTGTTGGCCTCGAAAGCGATCGCCAATGTCCCGTGTCCATGAACATGTGGTCCAAGCTCTCGACGATCTTCTTCTGCGTGCGCCGTCGAAATAACAATAAACATGCCAGCGGCAAACAACGTCCCGGTGTGGTGATGCAATCCCATCTCTGTCTCTCCAGATCGATATGGTCATTAGCCGCCATCACAAGTTTCGGCGCGTGGCGCGACCGCGAGAAGCGGCAGTTCAGCCATCCATTCAAGCTCGCGGAGGGCCGCGGATATCGTAGTGTGAAGAGAGTTCTATGGTGTCCGGGCGCGCCGCAGTCGCGACCCAGTCGATCGTGTAGAAGGTTAGCTCGGAAAGGACATGAACTGCCGGAGGCGCCGGCAGTGCGGCTCCCATGGAGCCGATGATGCATATGTCACAACGGCCCTGGGACTTGTCGTCGTGGTGCCCCGACGCGGGCCCTTCTCCGGATCCTGCGAGCGACCGCTCGAAGCTGGATAAGAGCAAGCCGTTTCTATGCGTCGGGCCATCGATGTGTCCGAAAGCAAATGCGATATGGAAGAGCATGCCAAGCAATGTCACCCAGGCCATCGCCTGAGATCGTCGCAGCCATTCCGGCACAGTGAGTTCGCCTGGTGTCATCCTGCAGGATGTCCTGGTTCAAGACATGTGAGGAGGCCTTCGGGGCGCGCCGCTGAAGGTCTTGAGATACTCGGCTTAGTTGATTCGTCGAGAGCGTCGTGTGCCCTGTGACGGTTGTAGCGATGGGCGAAGGCATTGACGAAGGGCTGCCGCTTGTCGATCTGGTGCGGCAAGTTTCGCGGCAGGATCGAAGCGACGATTTCGAGGCGTGCGTCTGGCTTTTTCTCTCGCTTCTTGCCAATGGCTGCTGGCACGTTGGCCTCCCAATCCGCGAGCATGTCTTCGAGGCATGCTTCAACGAGCTTGTTGTGGGCCCCTTCGGGCCTGCCTGCCGGGTTTCCGGACTGGCCTGGCTTGAACGGCCCCCAAGGCTGTTTCGGTGCTGTTGGATCAGCCATCTTCCTCAGCGTCGAATGATAGCGATGCCGTTAAAGCGGCACGTCGATGGTGGCGATGGACGCGGTGGCGCGCCCGGCGCTACACCATCCTGGACAATTCGCCACTGATCTGTTTCGCCGTTTGACGCACCAGCCTTGCGCAGAGCTCGTGGCGCCGAGCGTCGTGCCGGTACACCGGCATGCTGATGCTGACCGCTCCGATCGGTTCCCCCGAACGATTGAAGATCGGGCTGCCGAGACAGCGGATATCCGGTTCGTTCTCCTCGTCATCGAACGCGAACCCTTGCTCGCGCGTCCGCTTCAACTCATCGAACAGCGCTTCGGGTGTCGTGAACGTCTTGGCGGTATGGCGTCTCAGATCCAGGCTCTTGATGACTTCCAACAGCCGCTGGTCTGGCAGACCAGACAGCCACGCCTTACCCACGGATGTCGAGTGAAGTTCAACCTGGCCGCCAATGCTGGTTTTCATCTGAACCCTGCTGGAGCCCACCAACTTGTCTATGTAGACCATCCGGTTATTGCTAGGCACCGCAAGGTGAACCGCCTCATCGGTTGCGTCGCGGAGCGAAACCAGAAAATCCCTAGCGATCGTCCGCAAGTCGGAGTCCTCCCAGGTCTTGGCAGCAAGCTGGAGGAGGCGCGGCCCCAAGCGGAACGTTCCACCCTCTCCCGATTGTGTGATGAGTCCCTCCGCCGTGAGCGCCGAAACGAGACGGTAGACCGTCCCCCGGGGAAATGGCGCGCACTTTGTCAGTTGGGCAATGTCCAAGGTTCCAGGGGCATCCGCGATGATCTGCAGCACCGTGATGAACTTCGAGAACGAGGCCGCTCCCTGCACGTGAGTAGAAGCTCTCTCATCGGCTTCGTCCTGGAGCTCACTTAGGCCCATGGCGCATCTCCTTGCAAGCTTGACAACGAAACATGGTGGTACTACACGCTTTTGGACAAGCTGTCCATATTGTAGTCAGCGTCGTAGTTTCGGTTCTAGCCGTGTGATCGAGGAGGATCAACGGCAAACGCACTTGTGGCGAATTTGAATGCATCGGGACGTCCGTATCTTCCGCGAGAGGGTATGGGAATTTCTGTGGGAGAGGAAGCAGATGACCAAAAAAGGATACTGGGTTGCAATGGTCGATATCGCGGACCATGAGGGCTATAAAGAATACATTGCCTTGAACAAGGCAGCGTTCGACAAATACGGGGCGTCCTTCGTCGTTCGCGCGGGAACGAGCCAGGTCATGGAGGGCCCTCACGCGAACCGCCTGGCGGTCATCGAGTTCAAGGACTACGAGACCGCTCTCGCCTGCTACAACTCTCCAGAGTATCAGACGGCGATCAAGGCCCGCGAGAAGCATGCCAAGGCACATCTGGCCGTGGTGGAAGGTGTCTGACACCGGAAGCTCGCCCGGGACCTCCTACTGGTTGGAGGGATCGTTGGCTTTACCCCTGCGCTGTTCGACCGGATGAGCAGGACAGGCCTTCATCACGCGATTGGGTGTTTCTACCCCATCAGCATGCTGGAGGCTCCCTGCTCACGGTCTGCGGATTCTCGTCAGAGTGCCGCAAGGATCGATGCATGCGCGCACAACCTCTTGGGAGCAGTTATGACCACGCCGTTACAGTGGCTTTTCAAGGCTTTTGACGTCTTCGTCGTCGTCGGCATGGCCGTCATCAGCATCCTAATCTTTACAAATGTCGTGCTACGCTACGGCTTCAGCTCAGGCATTCCGTTTGCCGTTGAAGTCTCCCGTGTGGTTCTCGTCTGGATCATCTTTATGGGATCCGTGGTGGCCCTAGCCAAGGGCGCGCATCTCGGCGTCGACTCATTGGTGGTCCGGTTGCCTCGCAGGGCGCGCTTCGTCTGCTTTCTTGTTTCATACGGCCTGATGCTCTGGTGCTGCTGGCTCCTGGCACAAGGCAGCTGGTCACTCACCGTGATCGAATGGGGCAACGTCCAAGCACTGTCGGGAATTCCCGTCGGGGCCATCTACGCCGCGGGTATCACCGCTGCCATCATGATGGCTCTGATCCTCCTTCTTGATCTGTGGCGCTCGCTGCGCGGCATCCTGCCCGCCCCATGGTCGGGAGCAGAGATCGATGTGCCGCCACCGGCCGTGTCCCCCGCGCTAGTTTCGGAGAAAACACCGTGAGCGGCTTGGTCTTCATAGGTTCACTCCTCGGTGCAATGGGCATCGGGATTCCCATTGCCTTCGCTCTGATGCTGTCGGGGGTTGCGATGATGCTGCTGATGGGAAATCTGGATGCTCAGATCCTCGCGCAACGGCTGGTCAATGGCGCGGACAGTTATCCGCTGATGGCGATCCCGTTCTTTCTCATTGCTGGCGAGCTCATGAACGCCGGCGGCCTCTCCCGCCGCATCGTGAACGTGGCCCTGGCGCTCTTCGGTCACATACGTGGCGGCCTCGGTTACGTGGTCATCGGCACGGGCTTGCTGATGGCCAGCCTCTCCGGATCGGCAATCGCGGATACGGCGACGCTTGCCGTCATGCTGATCCCTCTTATGCGCGATGCGGGCTACAGCATGAGTCGCGCCTCGGGCTTGATGGCGGCGACGGGCATCATTGCCCCCGTGATCCCGCCCTCTGTCGGATTCATCATCCTGGGCGTCACCGCAAACATTTCCATCGTCGGCTTATTCCTCGCCGGAATCGTGCCAGGGATCCTGATGGGGCTGAGCCTAGTGGTGACTTGGTGGATCGTCTCCAGAAAGGAAACGTCGGCGGTCCAGCCCAAACTCCCGCGCAGGGACATCCCGAAAGCCATTCTGACCGCCGGTTGGGCGTTGATGCTGCCGGTGATTATCCTGGTCGGACTGCGGTTCGGCATCTTCACCCCCACGGAGGCCGGCGTCGTTGCAGCCTTCTATGCACTGTTCGTGGGGCTGGTTGTTTATCGGGAGCTGACGCCGCGGCTGCTCTTTGACGCGCTGCTCGACGCCGGTCGAATGACGGCAGTAATCATGCTGCTGGTGGCAGCCTCCGTGGTCACCGGCTTCATGATGACGATCGCCAGTCTGCCCGCCCAGCTCGTTACTCTCCTCAGTCCTTTCATCGATATGCCGATCCTGCTGATGGCCATGATCGTTCTGGCGATCTTTGTCATCGGCATGGTGCTCGATTTCGCACCTTCGATCACCATACTGGTACCCATCCTCATGCCGCTCGTAACGGCGGCCGGGATCGACCCGATCTATTTTGGGGTCATGTTCATCATGACCGCCGCGGTCGGCATGATTACGCCCCCTGTCGGAACTGTCCTCAACACGGTGTGCGGAATCAGCAAAGTTTCAATGGGGTCGGCCCTGAGAGGTGTGTGGCCTTTCCTTCTGGCCGAGATGGTCCTCATCGTGCTGCTGGTTCTGTTCCCGGCATTGGTGACCGTGCCAGCGGGCTGGTTCCATTGAGAATCCCAACCGTGGAGGAGTTAGGCTGAACATTCGACGATGGCTTTGCCGCCCATGCGAGCAGGGCCTCAACGACGACGTCGGCGGGGCCCTGACGCGGGAGGAGTTGCAGCCGCTGGCGCAGGCCAATGTCGAATCGCGGCATAAGTTCGAGTTCTTCACCTACCTCGGGCTGACCGAGGTCGACGAGGTGTACGGTGTCCAAGCGGGAAGCAGAAAGCGTGCCCTGTGGTTTTCAAGCGTCATAGAACGGTACTTTCCCGAGGCGGCGGGCGTAGGCTTGGGTTGGGTGTGTAGGTGAGGGTAGGTCGGCAAGGCAGCGCTCCAAATGCCTGTTCCGTGTGGGTTCGCAGAGGCGCGGCGGCCTGCGTCCTGGCGGTAGTGGCCGCGTGTACCTCCACTGGTGATTATCTTGGAGACGTTGCCGCGCGGCCGGATGCCCTGGACAAGGTCGCGAACGCAGATTTGAGTGCGCGCAAGCCTTCCGGCGGCGGTTTTCTGTCGAGGCTCGGCTTCGGCCGCACGCAGAACAACCGGCAGGGTGAAGTATACTACGGATACCAACAGCAGCTGACTGCCGGCGAGCGCAAGTCGCTCGAGCGGCTGAGCGGCGAAAAGTTCGAGGTCAACCTCGAGGGGGCCGAGATCAAGGTCGCGGCCCGCACGGTGCTGGGCGAGGTGCTGGGGATCAGCTACTCGCTCGACCCCAGAATCGCGGGCAAGGTATCGATCACGACGTCGAAGCCTACGCCGGCCGCGGAAATCCTCACCATGTTCGAGTCCGCGCTGCACAGCAGCGGCGTGGCCATGATGCGCGAAAGCGACCGTCTGCGGCTGATACCTGCGAACGAAGCGTTCGGAGCCGCCCAACTCGATCCGGGCACCACCATCCAGCCTGGCTACGCCGTCACGGTGTTTCCCCTGAAAAACGTTTCCGCCAGCACGATCCTGCCGCTGCTCGAAAACTTCGTCGCCCGTCCCGGCATGGTGCGCGAGGATCCCAGCCGCAACGCGTTGATCTTCCAGGGGACGGCGGCGGAGCGGACTGCGGCGATCGAAGCAGCGCGCTCTTTCGACCAGGACTGGCTGGCCGACCAGTCAGTTGGCATTTTCCCTGTCAACAATTCCAGCGCCGCCACCATGATGCCCGAGCTGACCCGCGTGCTCGACATCGGGGAGGGCGGTCGCGGACGCAACACGATCAGGGTCGAGCCGATCGAGCGCAGCAATGCGATTCTGGTGGTGGCGAAGACGCGCAACCAGTTGCAGCGCGCGGCGAGCTGGATCGAGCGGCTCGACCGGATCGACGCGTCTGCCTCCAATTTGCGGGTGTACAAGGTCCAGCACCTGGAGCCACGGCGCCTTGCATCGATGGTCAACGAAATATTCAACGGCGCCCCGGCATCGTCGGCTTCGGAAGACCCGGCCTCGCAGTTTCCGCCCGGCTCGCAGGCCGACGGCCAGAATCAGGGCGCAAACGGTTCGCAGGCGGCCACTGCGACGCCGGATCAGCGCATGGCGGATAGCCTGCCGGCCCCCGCTGGCGAAACCGACCAGCCTATCCCGGGCGGTGGTGGGTCGCAAAGCGGCGTGCGCATCGCCGCGAACCCGGAAAACAACACCATTCTCATCTACGGGCGGCCCGACCAGCAACGGCTGATCGAACAGGCGATCACCGCACTCGACAGGCCGCAAGAGCAGGTCGCTATCGAAGCGACGATAGCCGAGGTCACCCTGACCAACGAGCTGCGCTATGGCGTGCAGTTCTTCCTGAAATCCAATGATATCGGCGTGGGCGGCAACCACGGATCGGTCGGTCTGTTCCAGGAAGCCAGCAAGGCCGTGCTGTCGCGAACGCTTCCGGGCTTCAACCTGCTGCTTGGCCCCGACACCGAGCCGCGCGTTGTCATCGATGCGCTGCGCGGCGTTACCGAGGTCAAGGTGCTTTCCTCGCCCTCGGTGGTGGTGCTCGACAACAAACCCGCCTTGCTGCAGGTCGGTGATGAAATACCGATCGTCACCCGCACCGCGCAGTCCGTCACCGATCCCGAAGCGCCGGTCGTCAACAACGTCGAGTTCCGCGATACCGGCGTGATCCTGAAGGTTCTGCCCCGGATCACCGGGAACGGCACGATCAGCCTCGTCATCGAACAGGAGATCAGCTCGGTCCAGCGCAGCCAGGCCCAGTCCCTGACGCCGACCATATCGCAACGAAAGGTCAGCTCGACCGTATCGGTCACCAGCGGCCAGACCGTGATGCTCGGCGGACTGATCAGCGAACGCCAGCAGCGCGGCCGCGACGGTGTGCCGGTGCTTGGCGATCTGCCCGTCATCGGCGACGCCTTCCGGAGCAACCAGAACTCCGCGACGCGGACGGAGCTGATCATCCTGATCCGGCCTCAGGTCATGAAGGACGGCATGGATGCGCAACATGTGGCGGAGGAGATGCGGTCGCAATTGCGGCTGATGAACGAGCCATCCAGAAACGTGCCGCTGCGGCGGCCGGCCAAGACGATGATCGAATGAAGATTCTGAGGGCGCGGCGTCGGTCTACCGCCGCCGTCGCAGTCGCGCTCGCCGCCGCTACCGTGCCCGCTGTCATCGGAAGCCCCGCATTCGTCGTCGCGTCGACGCTTGCGCTATGCCTTCTGGCCGCGGCAATCGCGGTCCATGATCTTGCGTCTTTGCTCATTCCTGACCGCTACACGGCCGGCATCTTGGTCGTCGCGCTCGCCGACTGGTGGTTTGAGGCGAGCGATTTCGCCGCGCTGGCCTGGCGCATCGGGCCGGGGGGCGTCCTGATGCTCCTGCTGTGTCTGTTCGACGTCACGTATGGGAGGCTGCGCGGCCGCGACGGCATAGGCTTCGGCGACATCAAGCTGATCGGTGTATCCACCGTCTTGGCCGGGCTGGCCGGCGTCGGCGCCCAGATCCTACTTGCTTCGGTCGCGGCTTTCATCTTCAGCATCATCCGCGCGGTTCGCTTGCGCCGCCCGCTCCGTGCCGCGGCGCGCGTTCCGTTCGGAACGTTCCTCGCGCCGGCACTGGTCATCATCTGGGCGTGGCTGCCCGCCGCATGGTGATCACATTGCTTGAGCCGGGGAGCGAAGTCTTGATTTCGACGCGATCGTGGCGTCACCTTTCGTGGCGAAGCATGGGGCCGAAATGGGTCTTGCGGCAGTGGGCATGAGCTCGGCAACGAGCCGGCGGGGTGCAATCCTCGTCAGCGTCCTGTGGATCATGATTTTTCTGGGATTCCTTGCCGTCATACTTCGCGCGCAGATGACCGGGGTCGTGGCCAGTGTGCGCGTCACGGAGGACAAGGCGTCGGCGCGCATTCTGGCTGAAGCCGGGCTGTCGCAGGCCGCGGCCGAGATCCGCGCCGGCCCGCCCGACGGTGTAGTCGCGCTGAGCGATCAGATATCGTCCACGATCACCCTGCCGGCCGGGGTCGCTTCCATCTCTGCGAGAAATGAAGCGTTGCGGATCGATCTCAACACCGCCGAGCGGCCGCTGATCGTTGGCGCGTTGCGAGCCGCCGGCGCCGCTCCCGGAACCGCGGAGGATCTGGCGACAAAGATCATCGGCCACCGCGCCCGGCCGACTCCGGCGAACGGACAGCCGGCCGGTTCCGCTCCGCAGCAGGCTGGAAACGACACAAAGCTGTTTCAGACGGTCTCCGAATTGGCCGCCTTCCCGGGAATAACGCCCGATATGGCCATCGCCATCGAACCCTATGTCACCGTCTCCTCCGGCTTGGCCGGCGTTCGCCTGGAAGCGCTCGATGATGGACTGCTGGGCGATATTCCTGGCCTGCCGCCGTCGGTGCGAAAGGCGATCAAGGATTTCCACGCCGGCCGTCTGTCGCGCGAGCAACTCGATCAGTCGCTGGCGGGGGTGACCTTCAACACGCTGAAACCGGCACCGAGCTGGCGCGTCGATCTCAGGACGACCCTGCGGTCCGGCTACAGCGAATCTTTCGAGGCATTGATACTTGTATCGAACGCGGACGAGGCACCTTACAGAGTGCTTGACTGGCGTCGCGCGGCAATTGAGCTGGAATGAATGCCCGTGGATGGGGCGCGACCGGTCTCAGCAGGAGTGCCAGGCCAGCCTGGCACTCCCAGCGGAATATCCCGACCGCGGAGCATCAGAGCCCCCCGGACACCGTGATCAGGGTGCCTGTCATGAACCCCGCGCCAGGAGACGCAAGCATCAGGGCCGCGCGCGCGATGTCTTCAGGCTCCGCGATGCGCCCCATGGGGGTTGCCGCCGCAATCCTGGCTGGTCGCTCGGGGTTTCCGCCTTGTGTGTGTATCCGCGTGTTGGTGGTCCCGACACGTATGGCATTCACACGGATGCCCTCCGGCGCCAGTTCTTTCCCCGCGCCGATGGAGATGGATTCCACTGCACCCTTGCTTGCGGCATAATGCACATATTCGTTCGGGCTGCCGAGGAAGGCGGCGAGCGAAGACATGTTGATAATCGTCCCGCCTCTGCCGCCCTTGCGGTTGGACATGCGTTTCGCGGCTTCCTGTATACAGTACATGACGGCGAAGACGTTGGTCCTGAAGGTGTTTTCCAGCACCGCGGGCTGCAACTCATCGATTCTGCAGGCTTTCCCAATGATCCCGGCATTATTGACCAGGCAGGTCACTCGCCCCAGTGCATCGTCGCAGGCACTGAACAGGGCCTCGATGTCCTCCCTCTTGCCCACGTCTCCCTGTACCGCGATGGCGCGGGCGCCTGCGGCCTTGCAGTGCTCAACGACTTCGGATGCAGCGGCAGCGTCCGAAAGATAGTTTATGCAAACATCGTAGCCTTCAACGGCGAACAGCCGCGCCGTTGCGGCACCGATGCCGTGGCTTGCGCCCGTTACGATCACGATCGGTCTCACGGAATTACCTCCTCGCTCCTCCTTTGAGGACATTCGCAGCCTAGAAAACGGTCTCAAGGATCGCGGCGTAGTCTTCCTTGGTCAGCGAACGTGGATTTGTGGGATGGCTGTGGTCTGCAATGGCTCGCTCACACACCCAATCGATGACGTGCCGGGGAACCCCCAGTTCGGACAATCTGGGCGTAATGCCAAGACTACGGTTCAACCCGTCCAGTGCATCTGCGAGCGTTGTATGTTCAAGTCCCGCCAGGCGCTCGAGGTAGTCGACCTTCTGAGCCACGGCTTCAACTTCCACGTTCCACCGAAGGACGGTCGGCATCAGGATGGCGTTGAGCGTCCCATGATGGAGCTTAGCCTCCTTGAGACCGCCCAATGCATGGCTAAGCGCATGGACGGCGCCAAGCCCCTTCTGAAACGTCATGCCCCCTTCGAGGGCACCCATCATGAGTTCGGTCCGCGCCTCCGCGTTCGCGCCGTCTGCGTAAGCGACAGGCAAAGCCTTCCAGATCCGTTGGAAGCCGTCGGTGGCAATTGCCTCGGCAGGCGGATTATAGCGGGGGGAAAGGTACGTCTCGATACAATGCGACAGTGCGTCGAGCCCTGTCGAGGCCGTCAGAGCCGGGGGGAGCCCCATCGTCAACCCCGGGTCACAGATCGCCCTGCGCGGGATGAGGTGCGGGCTGATAAATCCGAGCTTCCGGCCGTCATCCAGTGTGATCAGTGCCGCGCGTCCAACTTCGGACCCCGTACCCGCCGTTGTCGGGATGGCCACAAGCGGCGCTACCGCGCCGGTGATGCGTGCCAGCCCGCCCAGGATCGCTGCATAACGCTCAAGTTCACCATCGTGCGTGGCAAGCAGCGCCACGCCCTTTGCCAGGTCGATCGGAGAGCCTCCGCCAATCGCCACTACCCCATCGCAGCCGCCTTGCCTGTATAGCGCGAGACCGGCAGCAACTGCGCTCTCAGTCGGGTTGGAGGGAACGTCCAGGAAGATCGGCGCTGTTCTCAGGAACTCGAATACCGGACGCTCAAGCAAACCAGCGGATTTGATGCCGTGATCGCTGATCACCAAAGGGCGGGACACGCCGAGTTCGCCCAAAATTTCTGCCAGTGACTCGGCCGCTCCAAGCCCGAAATTGATATTTGTAAGGTAGTTTATGTTGTTCACGCTGCCACTCTCCTTGACATTCCGCACATGCATCGCTGCAGCCACCGCCTGGCATTCGGCACATTCGTGCAGCCGGTGAATGCGAACGCGCGACCTTTTTGGAATCGCTTCGTCCATAATATGGACAATATGCCCAAGCATTGGGTGGAACTGCACACTTGTCAAGCTCCCCCTTTTGGTTGCGGCGTTCCCGCCGCCTTGACAAAGAGGTCGCGGCCCCCTATCAAAGTTTTGGGCAGGTTGACCACATTATGGTCACATCGATGGCGACCTTGGAGGACGTGGTACAGGAACCGCTGACATGCCGATTGCGCTGGAGAAACTGGCCAGCCGCCGCGAACTCGAAGCCAAAATCAAGTCCGCGGCTCACTATCGGCGCATTGCGCAATCCAAAGGCCTCCCGTGCGAAAACCCTGATTCACCTGCGGCCATTCGTGCCGGCAGTGACACCCCGAACCGGAAGGAAAGCCTTTGTCGAAACCCGCCGCCACCGTGTTGATACCAGGCTGGATGCACGAGCATGCCCGCTGCATGCTCGGAACGCATTTCAGCCTGGTCGAAACCCCTGACTGTGACATTCACGCCCGTTTGTCCCCGGAGGTGCGGGCGTCAATTCGTGGCGTGGCCTGTCGCGCCAGAATCGATCGGCAGTTCATAGACGCCCTTCCCAACCTTGAGATCATCGCCAGCTACGGCGTTGGCTACGACGCGGTGGATGCTGCCTACGCACGAAGCAAGAATATCGTCGTCACGAACACCCCTGATGTCCTGAACGAGGAGGTCGCCGATCTCACGTTGGGGCTCCTTATCAGCGTCGTGCGTGAGATACCCAGGGCGGCAGCCTTCGTTCGCGGGGGCCACTGGAAAGCATCGGACTACCCGCTTAGCCGTCTGACACTGCGGAACCGCAGGGTCGGCATCTACGGAATGGGGCGGATCGGTCGCTGCATCGCCCGACGAGTTGAAGCGTTTGGGCTTCCTGTTGCCTATCACAGCCGGCGCCCGGCGGAGGGGGTCGCGTATGATTACTTTCCTTCACTGCTGGAACTTGCCAGTGCCGTCGATGTGCTCATCTCCATCGTGCCGGGCGACCCGTCGACCGCAAACAGCGTGAATGCCGAGGTGCTGTCCGCCCTCGGGCCCGAGGGCGTGTTCATCAATGTAGGCCGCGGAACCGTCGTGGACGAGGATGCACTGATCGGCGCCCTGCGCACAGGAGCCATTGCGGCGGCCGGCCTCGACGTGCTCGCGGATGAACCCAATGTCTCCGAAGACCTGCTGGCGCTCGATAACCTGACGATCCTGCCGCATATCGGGTCCGCGTCGGTCAGTACGCGCACCGCAATGGCGGACCTCGTGGCCCAGAACGTGATCGCCTGGTTCCAGACTGGAGCGGCGATCACACCCGTACCCTAGACAGCCTCCGATCAGCCGCCGAGGCCTCCTGCACTGTCAGCGGACGTTATGATCCATGCACGTTAACCCAACAGGCAAGCATCCGATCGACAGGCCCTGAAGCGCCGCGGTGAGGCGTTGACAACCCATTAATAGTCTGCCCAATATGCATTGTTGGACATCGCGTCCACATTGTGGATTTTTCTGATCGGTCGATGCTTGGGGTTTCGGTCAGATTCGCGGTGTCACCATCGGTCAAGCAGAAAACGGAGGAGTGACTCTCATGAACCTATGGAAAGGCGGATTGGCCGTGGTGGCCGCGCTGGCGATCGGGGCGGTATCGTCCACCGCGGCGCTCGCACAGACGGTGTTCACCTGGACGCCAAAGCCGGTGGCGCTGGCACCATACAAGGCCCCGAACAAGCCACACACGACGATAGCCGACGTGCGCGCCAAGATTTCTCCCGCCAATCAGTCCAAGACTTGGCACCAGGAGATCGTCAGCGACGCGCACCTGCGGGCTTCATGGGTTCAGTTGGCGGTCGGTGATCAGTCGCCGGCCATGTTCATATCGGATACCCGCGCGGCCTTCATTGTCTGGGAAGGTTCGGTCGAGTTCACGATCGGGAGCGAGGCGCCGTTTACGGCCACCAAAGGCTTTATGGTCCAGGTTCCCGCGCGTACGCAGTTCCAGATGAAGAACGTCGGCGCGGTGCCGTCCTTGCACTTCGAGGTCTTCACCGCGGACGCCAAGATCACTTACCCGCAGGCGGCGGCAACCTTGCCTAAGCCGCAGCCGGGGATGACCTGGGCGTTGACGCGACAGGATCCGGGTGCAGAAGCCCTTGGGACAGGCAATTCTACTTTCAGGGATTTCCTTGCTTCGCCCTCGGGCGGCGCGTTCGTAACCGCCCCTGGCTTGTTCGTTAACGCCATCCGCGGCCAGGCGTTCAACTGCAATATGCAGTCCCCCACGGCGCTCGGACACAGGCACATCAACTATGGTGAATTCTGGTTCATCATGGAAGGTCAGATCCAATACAACCTCGAAGGCCTGCCGGGCTTCGTCTCGGAGGCCGGCGACATTGTCTATGTCCCGGCCGGCCGGTGGCACTCGGCGGCGAACTATTGTCCGGGGAGTGACACGCGGATTGCCATCAATCCCTTCCCGACCGGTACGCATAACTGGCCGCCGACTGCCAGCCAGCCCAACCCACCGATGCCCCCGATCTCGGGCAAGGGATGGCTTGATTGATGTTGCCGGTGGCCCGTCCTCATCGTGAGGGCGGGCCGTTGGTCTGACCTGACTTTGGCGCGGGGGAGCATCGGCCGGGGTGTATTCGCGGGGGCGCGTTCATCGTGGCCGTAGAATTGATCACACCGCCCGTCGGAGGCTCGTCGGCGCCGTAGCAGAAGCGGCGTACCGTCCGCTTCAGCAGCCAGGGACGCCATATCGTTAGTCTTGGCCGAATAGGCCATTCTCGTACCGCCGGTCCTGTTCCTTAGTGGTTGCAGTTCCTGCATTCTGGTTCCTTTGAACCAATTCTTGGGAGGTTGAACTATGAAGAAAGTATTGTTTCTGACTGCGGCGCTGCTGGGAGGGCTCTTGGCCGCCGCTCCGGCCATGGCTCAGAACCCGCGCCTGGGCTACGTGCCTACGGAAGACCATCCGGTCGGACAGGCTTCGCGCTATTTTGCGAAGCTGGTGGAAGAGAAGACGGGCGGGCGCATCAAGATCGACACGTTCGGAAATGGCGTGCTCGGCAGCGAGCCCGAGATGCAGGCGTCGGTTCAGGCCGGCTTCATCGATATCATGGTTGGCCCCACGCCCAACCTGGTCGGCGTCGTTCCGCAATTCATGATCTACGATCTTCCGTTTTTCTACAAGGACTTCGCCGCGGTCGATGCCGTCATGGACGGCGCGGTCGGCGAGCAGCTGTTTGCACAGCTGAAGGAAAAGACCGGCATCGTCGGTCTGGCGTGGTGGGACAACGGCTTCCGCCACATGACCAACAAGGTTCGTCCCGTCAAAACGGTGGACGATATGGCAGGGATCAACATCCGCGTCATACCCAACCCGTTGTTCATTGCGACCTGGACGGCTTTGGGAACCAATCCGACGCCGCTTCCTTGGCCTGAGCTGTACAGCGCGCTCGAAAATGGCGCCGTCGATGCCCAGGAGACGCCGTACGCTCTTATCTACACCGCAAGGTTCTATGAGGTGCAGAAGTATCTGACCAAGACGGGCCATGTCTATACGCCGTTTGTTCTTCTCGCGAGCCAGAAATGGTTTGGAAGCCTCTCCGAGGAGGACAAGGCAGCCGTCATGGAAGCTGCGAAGGAATCGGCAGCCTTCCAACGGGATCTTTCTCGCAAGGAGGCAGGGAAATTGGAGGCGGAGCTCGCGGCGAAGGGCTTCGAGATTTCCCAACCCACGCCTGAAGCGCTCGCAGCCATGACCGAACGCGTTGCGCCTGTCGTGAAAGAGTACAGCGAAAAGATCGGCGTCGATCTGGTCGAGCAGGCGCGCGCCGCTATGGCGGCAGTTGCCAAGCCATAGAGGTCTTATGGCGCCGGAGCCAGGTTCGCCTGCTCCGGCGTCCATTTGCAGAAGCATCGTGCGTCCGAGTCAGTTTGAAGCCGCAAGCAGTGTGCGCGGCTTACGACACGTCGCAGACGCCAAGGTTCAACAAATTGACGATGCCCCCGCGCTCCAATCCGGCTTCCGGCATCCGGCGCGACCGGCATCGATATCTCTCACCTCTAGTTGGGGACAATCAAAATGAAGAAGACGGCACTACTCTCATCCAAACGTTTCGCTTCGACACTTCTGGCCGCGACGGCGATGGCGCTGGTGTCTGCGCCGGCCTGGGCCGACGACAACTTCGCTAACGTCTCGCAGACGGGCAGCGGCAACACTGGCATGGTGGTCCAGGGTCCCGGCGACGAGAACGAAGTCGGCACCGCGACGGACGCGGCCAGCCAGAACGGCTCGGGTAACAACCTCGATGTCGGGCAGGCCGGCAACCGCAACCAGGTGGGTACCCGCGGCACCGGCCTCGACCAGACAGGCGACGGCAATGTGCTGGTCATCGACCAGCTTTCCGACGGCAACCGCGTCAACCAGATCAACCAGAGCAGCGCAAGCGGCTCGGGGAGGCTCAACAGCGCGACCGTCACCCAGCAGACCGCTTCGGGCGAGCCTGTGGATGGGCTCTCCACCGTCACCGGCATCGCACAGACGCATGTCTCGGGTGCTGCCAACACTGTGGCGATCACCCAGACCAGCGAAGGCGCCGGCGGCAACATCATCGGCACCGGCAACGCTGACTCCGTCAGCGGCGGGGTGACGCAGACCGGCGGCGGCAACGACGCCAACCTGAGCCAGACCGGGGCAGGCAACCGCATCGGCGCCTCGCTCCAGAACGGCCAGGGCAATGCGACGGCCATGAGCCAGGACGGCGACGGCAACGCGATCGACGGGTCGCAGGTCGGCGATGGCAACACCGCGGAAGCGTCGCAGGTCGGCAACTCGAACGGCACGACCGGCTTCGGCACCTTTGTCAGCACCTCGTCCTCGGTGACGCAAGGCTTGATCAAGCAGGAAGGCAACGGCAACAGCCTGCTGCTCGACATCCTCCGTGACGGCAACCAGTTCGGCATCGACCAGTCCGGCTCGGGGAACGACGCGGTGGCTCGGGCGACCGGCAACGCCAACGAGTTCGCGGTGGGCCAGACGGGCGACGCGAATATCGGTCGGATCGCGATCGGAGACCGGGATGGCGCCAGCAACGAGAACCTGGTGGTTCTGAACCAGGACACCGGCTCCTCGTTCGGCAATGAAGCCGAGATCCTGGTCGACGGAAACGGCAATACGGTGTCGGTCGATCAGCTCGGCGCGATCGGCTACAATGAGGCGGCCGTCGACGTCCAGGGCGACGACAACGACCTGGCTGTCGACCAGAACGGCAGCAATCAGAGCGACGTGTACGTCGTCGGAAACGCCAACGACGCAACGCTGGACCAGGACGGCGCCGTCAACAGCGCGCTGCTCGAGATCATCGGGGACGACAACGAGTTCGACGTTGACCAGTCCGGCGATTACAACGAGGCGACGGCGCGGGCGACCGGCAACGCCAACGACGTCACGATGAGCCAGACGGGAGGCACCAATATCGGCCAGATCCTGGTCGGCGACCGGAACGGCGGCAGCGACGACAACGTCGTGGCTCTGAACCAGGACAGCGGCGCCTCGTTCGGCAATCAAGCCGAGATTCTCGTCGATGGAAACACCAACACGATTTCCGTCGACCAGCTCGGCGTGACCAGTCTCGATTACGGCAACAACGTGCTCGCCGACGTCTTCGGCGACACGAACCACGTCGCGGTCGACCAGGTCGGCAGGAACGAGGGCTTGGTGTCGGTGGTCGGAAACCTCAACACCGCATCGCTCGACCAGACCGGCGACTCCAACAACGGGCAGATCGAGATCCTCGGAGACAGCAACGAGCTGGCGGTGGTCCAGTCCGGCACGTTGAACGATGCGCTGGGCCTGGCGACCGGCAATGGCAACGAAGCGCTGATCAGCCAGGTTGGCAGCTTCAACACGGCCCTCATCACCTTCCAGGGTGACACGAACGGCGCGAACGGCTTGACTGGCGCTGCGGGAGCTCTGGCCGGCAGCTCTGGCGGCCTCCTCATGGCGGGCAGGGCTCTTCAGGACTCGTCCTCGGCCCTGACGGGGAACAGCCTGACCTATGAGGTCATCGGCAATCTGAACCAGTTCGCCTTTGCTCAGATCGGTGGCGGCAACTCCATCACCGGCCTCGTCGGCAACGCCGGCGCATCCGATGGAAACCAGGTTGCCGTGTTGCAGAACGGGTCGAACAACGTGACGTCGTTCACCCAGAACGGTGGCGGCTCGAACAGCCTCTCAGTCTCGCAGTAAGCACTATCGGCCGGGCGGGAAGCCGCCCGGCCGACGTCTTCGAGCAACATTCAACCGCGTGACAGGGGTTACACGATGACATTCAAGCTGACACTTGCGACCACCACGGCGGTCGGACTTCTCATGGGGGCGGCACTCGCAGGCGGGAACGAGGCCTATATCGACCAGATCGGCGACGGTAACTCGGCCTCCATCGTCCAGGGCCAGTCGAACGGTTCAGCCGTCGGCAACAGAGCCGGACATACGACGCAGCGAATCCGGCAGGACGGCACCGACAACGAGCTGATCATCAACCAGACGCATGACTCGAACGTGAACAGCCCGCCGCGCAACCAGATCAACCGGGCAGGAGCGCCGGGCGACCAGGCGGGTCTTGGCATCGACCAGATCGGAAACTCCAACTATCTGCGAATCGATCAGACGGGTGCCAACCAGGCCGTCTTCGAGGTGCAGCAGAATGGCGGCACGTCTGCGACGACCTCTTCCAACAACGCAACGATCACCCAGAACGGCGGCTGGTCGGCACGCGTCTCCAACTTGCGGCAGACCTTCACCGGCGGCGCCGCGGACGGTTCCAACGACGTCACCATCACCCAGACCGGCCAGTCTTCGCGCGTGGGCAACACCAGCAGCGGCCCGCGCAATGACGGCAGTGGCGCGCACCAGACCGGCTTCGGCAACCAGCTGACCGTCAACCAGACTGGCAATTCCCAGCTCGTCTACACGGCGACGCAGATCAACAGCGCCTCGAGCGGCGGCACGAACGTCGCGTCGGTGACCCAGGGCGGCGGCAATGGCAACCAGATTCGCGAGCTGAGCCAGACCAACACCGGCACCCTGGACAACACCGCGAGGCTGACCTTCTCGGGTGCCGGCAACGGGGTGACGTCCGGCGTCTTCACCGGGGTGGCGCTGGGCGTGGGGATCTCCCAGTCGCGCATTCGCCAGACCGGGGAAGGCAACGACCTGAGCTATGTCGCGACCGGCGACGGCAACCTGTTCGGCTTCGTCCAGGACGGGCTGGGTAACCGGATCGTCGGCACTGTGGACGGAAATGCCAATCAGGTCGCGGTATCGCAGGAAGGCGACGTCAACAGCGCCGAACTCGAGATCCGCGGAGACAGCAACCAGTTCGGCATTGCCCAGATTGGCGAGGCAAACGAGGCGCTGGCGTTTGCGAACGGCAACTCCAACGAACTTACACTGAGCCAGATCGGAATCGCCAATCTCGGCGAGGTCCTGATCGGATCCCGGACCGCCGGCAGCAGCGACGACAATGCGGTGGTCCTGAACCAGGACAGCCTCGCTTCGTTCGGCAATGTCGGCGAGATCGACGTCGACGGGAACGCCAACACGATTTCGCTCGACCAGCTGGGCGTGATCGGCAGCAACTACGGGACCGTCGACATTCTCGGCGACGAGAACGCCGTGGCGGTGGACCAGGACGGCAGCAATACGGGCGAGGTGTTCGTCACCGGAAACCTCAACGTCGTTTCGCTCGACCAGGAAGCCATCTCCTCCTTCGGTAATGAAGCCGGGATCCGCGTCGATGGAAACAGCAACAACCTTGTCGTCGATCAACTCGGCGCGGCCGGCTCCAACGAAGCGACAGTCGACATCCAGGGCGACCAGAACGACGTGGCGGTCGACCAGGAGGGCAGCAATACGGGCGGGATGGTCGTCACCGGAAACCTCAACGGCGCAACGCTCGCCCAGGACGGCGCCATCAACAGCGCGCTCATCGAGATCTACGGGGACGGCAACCAGTTCGACGTCGATCAGGACGGCACCTTCAACGACGCGGTGGCGCTGGCGAACGGCAATGCCAACGAGGTCACGCTGAGTCAGACAGGAGACGTGAATACCGGCTCTGTCGACATCTTCGGCGACCAGAACGATGTAGCGATCGACCAGAACGGCAGCTTCAATACGGTCAGCATGACCTTCCAGGGGGACTCGAACGGCAGTGGCAGCCTGACCGGCGCCGCGGGATTGCTGGTCAGCACGTCTGGCGGTCAACTCGTGGCGGGCAGGGCGCTTCAGGACTCGTCCTCGGCGCTGTCGGGCAACAGCCTGACCTATGACGTCGTCGGCAATCTGAACGAGTTCGCCTTCGCCCAGATCGGCGGCGGCAACACGATCGACGGGTCGGTCATGGGAACCGGCAACGAGGTCGCGATCGTCCAGGCGGGGAACAGCAACTATGCATCGTTCAGCCAGATCGGCAGCTCAAACAGCATCGGCGTCTCGCAGTAGGGTTGCCAGGCCGCCCCGCCAGCACGTCCCGTAAAAGCGCAGTGAGGCCGGGCGCAGGCGCAATAGCGATCCTGTCATGTACGTTGGGGAAAAGCGGCAGGGTGGCGGAAACGGTGCCTGGAAGTGTTTGCAAGAAACGCCGTTATGGCGGTTTTCATTCGCAAGGTGTTGGGGGAGATGAGATGATGAAGACTGCTTGTGCGGCGCTTCTGACCGCTGGCGTTGTTCTGGCTGCCGCGGGCGGTTCGGTCGCTCAGGATATGGTTTACACTCCGGTCAACCCCTCCTTCGGCGGCAGCCCGCTGAATTCGTCTCACCTGCTCGGCCTCGCCAACGCCCAGCGTACGGCCACGGCCCGTACGCCAGGCCCGGGCACGGATTCGACGGATCCGAGCGATCCGGGCTCCACCGACGCGGACCTCTTCATCCGCCAGCTCCAGAGCCGCCTGCTTTCGGGGCTCGCGAGTCAGGTTACCGAGGCGATCTTCGGTGACAATCCCCAGGACTCGGGTACGGTCCGTTTCGGTGAGACGACCGTCACCTTCGAGCGGACCGTCGATTCGATCCGGCTGATCATCACTGACCCGACCGGCGTCACCGAGATCGTGGTGCCCCTGCTGGTCGCGACAAACAACACCGTGAATTCCCTCATGCAGGGCGCTGGTGGCCTGGAGTCGGGCAACGCTCTGTCCGGCGGATTGAACACCGGCGCCCTGAGCGGCGACCTGACGTCGAGCACGTCGCTCAGCCCGGGGCTCAATTGATTTCGATGCGGGATGGATCAGTGCGAGTGCGGGCAGCGGCCTCACGGGAGGGCGACATGCCGAAAAGCCGGCGCTTTGGGACAAAGATCGCAAGGGTCGCCGTCGTAGGCGCACTCGTGTCAGTGCTTGGCGGATGCCAGGCGGTGCCGACCGAAGGCGTTCTGCAGCCTGTTTATACGCCTGTGACGAAGCAGAGCCACAGCCTGCGCACCATCCCGGCCCCCTCGAAGCGAATTACCGTCGCCGTCTACGATTTCCCCGATCTCACCGGCCAGTACAAGGAACGCGAGAACGTCCAGACCCTGTCGCGGGCTGTCACCCAGGGCGGTGCGCCCATGCTGATCAAGGCCTTGCAGGATGCTGGCGAGAAGCGCTGGTTCACCGTGCTCGACCGTGCCCGCCTTGACGACCTGCTCAAGGAACGGCAGATCGTCACCGAGATGCGGCGGCTCTACCGCAACGAGCAGCGTATCGACGCGCGGGTCCTGCCGCCGCTCGATCACGCGGGCATCATCCTCCAGGGCGGAATCACCGGTTACGACACCAACACCATGACGGGCGGCATCGGCGCGCGCTACCTGGGCATCGGCGGCGATGTGAAGTGGCAGCAGGACACTGTGACCGTCACATTGCGGGCCGTTTCGACGAACACGGGAGAGGTGCTGTCCAGCGTGGCGGTTCACAAGATGATCGCCTCCTACGCGCTGCAGGGCGGTGCATTCCGCTATGTCGCCCTGGACAAGATCCTCGAGGCTGAGGCGGGCGTCACCCAGAACGAGCCCAAGCAGATCGCCGTGCAGCAGGCCATCGAGAAGGCGGTGATGGGTATGATCATCGAGGGCGCCGAACTCGGTGTCTGGTCGTTCGAGGACCGGGATGCAGGACGCGAGCTGATAGCCGACTACCGCAACGAGAAGTATGGCACCAAGCTGACCGCGGCCGCTGAAATCGTGCCGCCGCCCAAGACACGCAACGCCGCGGACGTCGTCGAGACGACAGCCGCATGGCCGCGCGCGGCGGCTGCGCCGCGACGCACGACTCCGGCCCTGGCGGCTCCGCCGCCGGGCGCGCCCGTCCCCGTGGCTCCGCCTCCCGCAGCGCCGGACGAAACCGTCGGCTCGCTTGAGCCGGGCGTGGCCGTTCCCGAGGCTTCGCCTGCGGTCGCCGGCGCGGCGACGGCGCCAAACCCTGCCGCGACTCCGAAGGCGGCCCGGCAACGTGACTATGTGGCCTCGATAGCGCCGGTGCGTTGACGATGCTCATGGACCCTCTCAATCCGTTCTCCAACGCAAAGGGCGGCGCGGCGCTTACCCTCCTGGCGTCGGTGCACGGCGACAGCAACCAGTTCGGTGGCGTGGCGCCTCAGGCTGGTTCTGGCAGAGCGCCGTCGTGCTCCAGCAATGACCTTGTCTTCGGTCGGACCGGAGAAAGCGACGTTGCTTCAACTTTGATCGATCCCGAGGCCCGAATATTAGGCAGCACTTGCGATGATCTCCCCACATTACGAGGGGACTGTAACAATGAATCTGCATTCTGTCTTTGTTGCGGGCGTCGTCTTGGCGTCGGCGCCTGCCCAAGCCGGCAACGAACTGGTTATCCTGGCCCAGCACGGGTTGTCCAATTCGCTCATGCTCGGCGTGAGCGGCAGCCTCAATGCGGTGTCCGTTCTTCAGGCCCACCACGGTCTCGGCGCGGCGAACGTGATCGACGTCAACATCGAGAGCGATTTCAACGGCGGCCCGCTTGGCCCGTCCTTCATCGGAGCGATCCTCTCGGCTGGCCTCACGCCCGGTTCGATCACACAGAGCGGATTCGACGACCACATCATCGCCAGCGTAACCGGCAGCTACAATCTCTTCGCTTTCGCGCAGGAGGGCAGCGGCGACCGGCTTACAGCCTCGATCTCGGGCATGGCAAATCAGGCAGCCGTCACCCAATCCGGAAGAAATAACGTCGTGGGATTTTCACAGTCCGGAAACGGCAATACGGTCAGCGTCTCGCAGACATCCTGGTGACGCAACACAGGGAGCTTGTTCGCATCATGCGCAAATCTACGGCTGTTCTGGCGAGCGCTCTCGTCTTATGTTCCTCTCCGGCCTTTGCTGGCGACAATAACGTCCTGAAGATCATCCAGACCAGCCCTCCTGGCGCGCTCGAGGGAAACGTCCTGTCGTCAGACCAGTCGCGCGCCACCGGTTCGCTTGTCGCCGGCCCGACGCAGCAGATGATCGATAACGCGCTCGGCGGCACGCTTGCTGTCGGCGACCTGTACCGGATGGACCAGGCGACTGCGCCGTCCGCGCTTCAGACAGGCCAGGGCAACACCGCAACGCTGACCATCGAAGGCGATGGTGGTCAGTTGTTTCTTCTCCAGGACAATTCGGCTGGCGGGACGTTGGGCAATTCGGCTCAGTTGAGCGCATTTGGAGCCGATTCCCTTGGCGCCGTCCTGCAGCTCGGCGATGGCAACGATGCATCGCTGACCGTAGGCGGTGGCGCAACCGGTCTGATCGTGCAGAACGGCAGCGGCAATGCCAACTCACTCACCGTGGGTTCTGGTGGCAGCGGCGAGATAGTTCAGAACGGCAACGGCAACACCTTCTCCACGTCCGTGGCGGCCAACACCGCCGTGACCATCACGCAGAACGGCAACAATCTTAGCCCGGTAGGCGTGACAGGCATGCAGGTGTTCTCGACGGCGCCGGGAACAGTTTCGATCACCCAGACCGGTTTCTAGCGATGCGCGGCGCGGCTGCACTCGTCGTGGGTCTTGCCGCCGCCTGCGGTGCAGGCGGCGCGGTGGCGCAGCACGGAGGCGCCGTCGCGGTCCCCTCCATCGCCATCGTGCCCACGGGCGCCGGGGTCCAGATCACTGCATCGGCCGTCGGCCTTGGCGTTGTGGAGATCGAGGGCTCGGTTGAGATCGACCGGACGGGCGGCTCGGGCACGATGACCACGCGCCAGAACCGCACACTGAGGCTCTCCGCCGGCCAATCCCAGGACATAGCCAGGACTGCGCTGTCTCTCGCCAAGGGCGACCACATCTCCATCAGGGTTGTTCTCCGGCAGGACGGCAGGGTCGTCGGCCAGGCCGAGGTTTCGGCGGGCGAGCCCTGAGGAAGTCGCTAGCTCCCTAATTTTCGACTTTCGCGTAGCGGAGAGGGCATCATGAAGGTTGCGAGATTTTTGACCGTCGTTCTGGCCGTGGCGGGCATGTCGTTCCCGGCCACGGTGGTACGGGCGCAGTCCGTGGACCAGTTCGTTCAGGCATTCAGCGGCACTTGGCAGCTCGTTGATGCGCGCTATTCCAACCTTCCCTCAACTTGCCACATGGCGCTGGGGTCGACAGCCGATGCGAACGGCCGCTTCGCCATTAAGGGGCTGGGCTGCCGCGGCGATGCCGCTCTGGTCAGTTCCTGGGGCGTGAGCGAGGGTCAGATGGCCCTGTTCGATGCGGCCGGAGCGGTGATCGCCCGTCTTGGCGGCAACCAGCGGCGGATCAGCGGCACCAGCGTATCGGGCGCTCCGCTGATCTTCGAGAAGGTCGGTGTTGCCGGAACGGCGGCCATGCTCAAGACTGCCAAGCGGGCCGGGGGCTGCTTCTATTCGGGCTTCACCGGCAAGTGCGCGGATGCGGCACAGGCCGCGCCTCCCGCGCCGGAAGGCGCCAGCGTCCAGGTCCTGGTTAACCTGAACGTCCGCGCCGAGGCGCGCGACGACGCCGAGGTGGTCGGCGTGGTTCCGTCGCAAACCTGCGTCACGACCGAACTGTGCATGACGGCGACCGACGGCGCCTGGTGCCGCGCCAAGTTCGGGGAGAGGACCGGATGGATGCGCAAGTTGGCCTTGCGCCAGAACCGCTGGGCCATCGTCACCTTCGACAACTCTTGCCCCAAGCAGGGCGGCTAACTCTCTATGAGGTCTTTCGGTACGCGGACGTGAACATAGTAGATGCCATTTCGGATGATTGTGTTTGGTATCTTGCGCATGTCGTCCATTCCTCGACTGTATCACAGCGTGTGTGACAGTCGAGGTGGGTCAAACCCTTGGAAAATAACGCTTCAGGAAAATCAGCGGCTTGGGGGGAAATGGTGCCCAGAGGCGGATTCGAACCACCGACACGCGGATTTTCAGTCCGCTGCTCTACCAACTGAGCTATCTGGGCCTGTTCCGGCTTACGAAAACTCGCGCTCCGGATTTCATGGAAGCGCCGTGGGCGTCCCCTTGAAAGCGCGTGGGTTATAGCATGGGAATCCGGCCTGTCCAGCGCCCAGATGTGGATTTCCGGCAGGAAAAGAAGTGCCGCCCGATGCGCTGGTTTCCGCGCCTCACCGCCGCTATCGGGCGCCCGCCAATCCCTTGCGAAAATCCGTAGGTGTCATGCCGGCGAGCTTCCGGAACGACTTGTTGAAGGCGCTGAGCGAACCGAAGCCCGAATCCATCGCGACCCTGAGCACATTGGCGTCCTGGTGCATGAGCAGCGCCTGCGCATAGCTCAGCCGCAACAGGTTGACATATTCGTTGAGCGTCATGCCGGTCGATTTCTTGAAGATGCTCATGGCGTATTTGGGATGGAGGTCGGCGGCCGCCGCTATGTTCATGCAATCGATGTCGTAGAGGAAATTCTCGGCGATGAAATCGCACATGCGCCCGACATTGCGCGACGACTGCTGGTCGAACGGGCTGCCCGCTTCCTGTCCGGCCGCGTTTTCCGGCACCAGCCTGTAGGGCTCGAACCGCACCCGCTCGAGCCGCAGCAACAGTTCGTTGACGGCGTGCTCGGCCTTGGCCGGGTCGCCGGAGCGGGCGTAGCGGTTCCAGCGGTCGAAATTATCGTTGTCGGACTGATCGGTGGCGCTGGTCACCAGCGTGGCACCCGTCATCAGCCGGTGACGTATGTCAGCCGGCAGATGCAGCCGGAAGAAATGCACCAGCGGCAGATGCGCGCCGGCATAGATGGCGTCGTCGCTCAAATCGTCCATCTGGTGCGGCAGTCCGCCCCAGAACAGACACATCTCACCGGCCGAAAGCGAGATTTCGTGGTCGTTCATGCGGTAATGCACGCTGCCGCGCACGATGAAGTTCACCTCGACCTGCGCATGCCAATGCGGCTTGAGCATCACCAGGGGAGCGGTGTGGAACATCTGCAACAGCAGCGGCATTCCTTCCACGCTGCTGGCGCCAGGCTGGTAAAACTGCCGGTCCGGCATCTTACTTTCCGCCAATTTCGTATTCCCTTTGTCGGGGACAAGCCTTCCGCACCGCATAGTCTAGCCCGGCTCGCAGAGAGAGCAAATGAAATGGGAGGATTTCAATGCGCATCACACTGTCCTGCGCCGCGCTCGCGCTTGCCTTGGGTTCAGCCCCGGCCTTCGCGCAATCGGGCGAAATCACCATCTGGAGCTGGAACATCGCCGCCTCGTCGCTGAAGGCGACGATTGCCGGGTTCAACAAGCTGCATCCTGACATCAAGGTCACCGTCCAGGATCTCGGCAACCAGCCGACCTATGACAAATCGATCGCCGGCTGCGCCGCCGGTGGCGTCGGCCTGCCTGATGTCGTCACCATCGAGAACGGCGAGGCCGAGAATTACTGGAGCCAATTTCCCGATTGCTTTGTCGACCTGCACACGCTGGGCTACAGCGCAGAGGACCAGGCGAAATTCCCCGATTTCAAGCGCACCGAGCTCGAAGTCGGCGACAAGGCCTATGCAATGCCGTGGGATTCCGGCCCGGTCGCCGCCTTCTACCGCCGCGACTTCTACGAAAAGGCCGGCGTCGATCCGGCGTCGATCAAGACCTGGGACGATTTCATTGCCGCCGGCAAGAAGATCCAGGCCGCCAATCCCGGCGTCACGATGACCAACGCCGACTTCAACGGCGACACCGAATTCTTCCGCATGATCTCCAATGAACAGGGCTGCGGCTATTTCTCCGAGGATGGCCAGTCGATCACGGTGAACCAGCCGAAATGCATCGATACGCTGGCCAAGATCAAGGAGATGAAGGACGCCGGCGTCATCTCCTCGGCCGACTGGGGCACCAAGATCACCAACAACACCGCCGGCACCGTCGCCACCCAGGTCTATGGCGGCTGGTATGAAGGCACCATCCGCACCGAATCGGCTGGCGAAAACGGCAAATGGGGCGTCTACCTGATGCCGAGCCTTACCGCCGACGGGCCACGCGCCGCCAATCTCGGCGGGTCGTCGCTGGCCATCGCTTCCGGGTCGAAGAACAAGGAAGCGGCTTACGAGTACCTGAAATACACGCTCGAAACCAATGAGGGCCAGATCACCATGCTGAAGGAGTTCGGCCTCGTTCCCTCGCTGGTCTCGGCGCTGAACGACCCCTACGTCTCTGAAGGCCTGCCCTATTGGGGCGGCCAGGCGGTGTGGAAGGACATCCTCGCCACCCTGCCCAAGATCGTCCCCAGCCGCGGCACGCAGTTCCAGAGCGACGCCGAAATCATCATGCGCGCGGTGCAGACCAAATATCTCGCCGGCGGCTATCCCGATGCCAAGGCGGCACTCGACGATGCCGCCGGCCAGATCGCGGCGGCGACCGGACTGCCGGTCAAGTCATAACCTCCCAGACGGGGTCCGGGCAGGCATGCGCCGCCCGGACCCGACCGCGGCCCGCGGGGCTTCCTCGCGGGACGTGTGAAATGTCGCATGTCCCGACCAACCGGTTGCCGCTGCGCGCGGGACCACAGCTTGAAACGCCGACGAGAGAAGGAGGAGCACGATGCGCAACCGCAACGCCACGGCCTATCGTTTCCTCGCGCCCTATTTGCTGATCTTCTCCGTCTTCTGGGTATGGCCGATCATCTCTTCGTTCCTGATCTCGTTCCAGGCGACGCGCACCGTGCCCTGGCGCTTTGCGCCCGGCTTCAACTGGGGCCGGCTGATCGGCGATCCGGCCTTCTTCAATGCCTTGAAGAACACGCTGCTCATCCTCGTCATCCAGGTGCCGGTGATGATCGCGCTGGCGATGGTGATGGCCGTGCTTTTGAATTCGCCGCTCCTGAAGGCGAGAGGACTTTACCGCTTCGCCTTCTTCGCTCCCGTGGTGGTCGGCGAGGTCGCCTATTCCGCGGTGTTCCGGCTGATGTTCAACCTCGATTTCGGCATCATCAACAAGCTCCTGAACAGCGTTGGGCTGCCCAAGATCGACTGGTTCTCCAATGTCACGCCGGCCATGGCGCTGATCATGATCGCGGTCACCTGGCGCTGGGCCGGCTACAACGCCATCATCCTTCTGGCCGGCATGCAGTCCATCCCCGAGGACGTCTACGAGGCGGCGACGCTCGACCGGGTCAGCAAGCTCAAGCAGTTCTTCTTCATCACCTTGCCGCTGTTGAAGCCGGTCATCGTGTTCTGCACCGTGCTGTCGATCATCGGCACCATGCAGCTGTTCACCGAGCCGTTCCTGATCACCGAACGCGGCGGGCCGGGCGGCGGCACCGAGACGCTCGGCCTGCTGCTCTATCGCCAGGGCTTCCGGTCGCTCAATTTCGGCTACGCCTCGGCCGTCGCCTACACCATGGCGGGGCTGGCGATCGCCATCACGCTGGTGCAACTGTGGCTGACGAGGGAACCGAAATGAGCTCGCTCGCCTCGGCCAGGCTGAAGCGCAGCCTCTTGCTGCATCTTTTCCTCACGCCACTGGCGCTGATCTGGCTGTTTCCGCTATGGATGATGGTCGTGTTCTCGACCATGCCGGACAACGGCATCTTCAGCCCCGGCATCGAGTTGCTGCCGCACGGCAATTTCGTGGACAATTTCAACAACCTGCAGCGCGACACCGACTTTGTCGGCGCGATTTTCATCTCCGTCTCGGTGGCGGTCACCTACACTTTTCTGTCGGTGCTGCTGACGTCGATGGCCGGCTGGGCGCTGGCGCGTTACCGGTTCGTCGGCAAGGGCTTGGTCGTCGCCATCATCCTGGGCACCATCACGCTTCCCTATGCGGTGGTGCTGATCCCGCAATTCATCATGGTGGCGCGCGATTTCAAGCTCGCCAATACCTGGGTGGCGCTGATCGTGCCGCCGCTGTTCAATTCGCTGGGCGTGCTGTTCATGCGCCAGAGCTTTTCCATGATGCCCGATGACCTGTTCGATGCCGCCCGCGTCGAAGGCGTGAAGGAGTGGCGCATCTTCGTCTTCATCGCGCTGCCGCTGGCGCGGCCGATGCTGGCCGCCCTTTGCATCATCCTGTTCCTGGCGTCCTGGAACAATTATCTCTGGCCGCTTTTGATCAACAGCCAGCCCGGCGCGATGACCGCACCGGTGGCGCTCGGCACGCTGATCGGCCTCACCAAAGTGTCGTGGGGCGGCATCATGGCGGGCGCGGTAATGCTGACGGTGCCGATGCTGATCGTGTTCGTGCTGCTGCAACGCCATTTCATTGCCGGCATCGCCGCCGGCGCGGTCAAGTAAGGGTAGGCATGGCAACCGTCACGCTCACGAATGTCGTCAAGCGCTTCGGCGTTTTCGAGGTCGTCCATGGCGCCAACATCGACATCAGGGATGGCGAGTTCGTCGTGTTCGTCGGTCCGTCTGGCTGCGGCAAGTCCACGCTGCTCAGGATGATCGCCGGGCTGGAGGATATCAGCGATGGCGAGATCGCCATCGGCGGCAAGGTGGTCAACGATGTCGAGCCGGCCGACCGCGGCATAGCCATGGTGTTCCAGTCCTACGCGCTCTATCCGCATATGAACGTGGAGCAGAATCTCTCCTTCGGCCTGCGTATGACCGGCAATCCGAAGGCCGACACCGACCGCAGGGTGAAACGGGCGGCCGAGATCCTGCGCATCAGCGAATTGATGGAGCGCCGTCCGAAGAAACTCTCCGGCGGCCAGCGCCAGCGCGTTGCCATCGGCCGCGCCATCGTGCGCGAGCCGCAGGTGTTCCTGTTCGACGAGCCGCTGTCCAACCTCGACGCCGAACTGCGCGTCCAGATGCGGGTCGAGATCTCGCGCTTGCACAAGGAGCTCGGCACCACCATGATCTATGTCACGCACGACCAGACCGAGGCGATGACGCTCGCCGACCGGATCGTCGTGCTGCGCGGCGGCCATGTCGAGCAGATCGGCCGCCCGCTCGATCTTTATGACAATCCCGACAATCAGTTCGTGGCCGGTTTCGTCGGCTCGCCGAAGATGAATTTCATCGAGGGCCGCGTCGTCGGCTGCGATGCGCGCGGGGTCGTGGTGGAACTCGCTGGCCAGGAGAAGACCCGCATCACGCAGCCGTTGAAGGGCGCCGCGTCCGCAATCGGCAGCAAGGTCATCGTTGGCGTGCGACCCGAACATTTTGGCAGCGCCGGAGAAGGCGACGCCGATCTTGCCGTCACCATCGATGTGGTCGAGCACCTGGGCGGTACGAGCTTTCTCTACGCCAGAACGGCCAATGGGGAGGACGTGGTGATCCAGCGCGACGCGGCCAAGGTCCCCGAGACATCAGAGATCATCGTATCCATCCGCAAATCCTACCTGTTCGACGAAAAAGGGCTGCGGCTGCGCTGATCGGCTGCCCTTTCCCATCCCGCAAGGAGAATGACAATGACTGCAACCACGCCCATCCGCTGGGGCATTCTCGGCCCGGGCAGCATCGCCAAGGCCTTCGCCGGCGGCGTCGCCGGCTCCCGCAACGGAAAGCTGGTCGCCATCGGTGCGCGCGATCCGGGCAAGCCGAGTTTGGCGCAGAGCTTTCCCGGCGCGCGCATTCTCGAGGGCTACGAAGCGTTGCTCACTGACGCGGAAATCGACGCGATCTACATTTCGGTCCCGCACCCGGGCCACGCGCAATGGGCGATCCGGGCGGCGGACGCGGGAAAGCATGTGCTGTGCGAAAAGCCGCTGGCGCTGACCGCCTTCGAGGCCGACGCCATGATGCATGCGGCGCGCAAGGCCGGCACCTTTCTCGGCGAGGCCTTCATGTACCGGCTGCACCCGCAGACGCTGAAGCTGGTGGAACTGATCAAATCCGGCGTCATCGGCGAGATCAGGATGATCAAGTCGAGCTTCGGTTTTGCCATGCCTGATTTCATGCCGCAGCACCGGCTTTATGCCAACGACCTCGCCGGCGGCGGCATCCTGGACGTCGGCGGCTATCCCGTCTCGATGGCGCGGCTGATTGCCGGCGCCGCGGCCGGCAAGCCGTTCCTCGAGCCGGACAAGGTGACCGGCGTTGCCCATCTTGGCCAGTCCGGCGTCGACGAATGGGCCTCCGCGCTGCTGCATTTCCCGGGCGGCATCGTCGCCGAGGTCTCCTGCAGCATCTCCCTCAACCAGGACAATGTGCTCAGGATTTTCGGCACCAGGGGCCGCATCGAAGTGCCGGATTTCTGGTTCGCCGGCGGCGACCGCGATGTCGGCCTCGGCCGGATCGATGTGATCGGCGCGGACGGCGTGCGCGAAACCATCAGCGTGAACGAAAAGCGTCACGTGTATTCCTTCGAGGTCGACGCCGCCGGCGACGCCATCCTCTCCGGGCGGCAGGAATTCGCCTGGCCGGGCATGGCCTGGGCCGACAGCCTCGGCACACTGCGCGTGCTCGACAGATGGCGCGCGGCCGTGGGGCTGGAATACGAGATCGAAAAGGCCCCGCTGCGCACCAACACCATCTCCGGCCGGCCTTTGCGCCCCGGCGGCACGGCGATCGCCAAGCGCGGCATTCCGGGCCTGTCGAAGCCGGCCTCGGTCGTGGCGCTCGGTTTCGAGGACTTCCGCACCTTCTCCTCGGGGTCGATCCTGCTCGATGCCTTCTTCGAGGCAGGCGGCAATCTGTTCGACACCGGCTATGTCTATGGTGGCGGCTACACCGAGACGCTGCTTGGACAATGGCTGAAGAACCGTGGCGTGCGCGAGCAATCGGTGGTCATCGCCAAGGGTGCGCATTCCCCGCTCTGCTATCCCGACGTGATCGGCAAGCAGCTCGACCAGTCGCTCGACCGCCTGCAGACCGACCATGTCGATATCTATTTCATGCATCGCGACAATCCGGACGTGCCCGTCGGAGAATTCGTCGATGCGATGGACCGCGAGGTCAAGGCAGGCCGCATCCGTGGCCCGTTCGGCGGCTCGAACTGGACGATGCAGCGCATGGACGAGGCGATCGCCTATGCCGAGCGCACCGGCAAGCAAAAGCCCGGCGCGCTCTCCAACAACTTCTCGCTGGCTGAAATGCTGGAGCCGATCTGGGCCGGTTGCGTGACCTCCTCCACCGATGACTGGAAGGCCTGGCTGACCGCCCGGCAGATGCCGAATTTCGCCTGGTCGAGCCAAGGGCGCGGCTTCTTCACCGAACGCGCCGGGCGCGACCGGCGCGACAATGAAGAACTGGTGCGGGTCTGGTACTCGGAGCGCAATTTCGGCCGCCGCGACCGGGCGATCGAACTTGCCGCGCGGCTGGGCAAGAGCCCGATCCATATTGCGCTCGCCTATGTGCTCAACCAGCCTTTCCCATCGGTGCCGTTGATCGGCCCGCGCACGCTGGGCGAACTGGACGACAGCTTGCGCGCCCTCGACATCGCGCTTTCACCTGCCGATCTCCAATGGCTGGACGGCGGCAGCCGGCAAGCGGCGTAGTGCATGTCATGCAAGGCTGCGCTGGACGGCGACGGGGTCAGGTCTCGTCGTCGGACACCCTGATGTCGCGCCTGGCCGGAACCCTCATGCTGGCATACATGCCGGTGGTGCGGAACTGGCCCGGGCTAATGCCGTAACAGCGGCGGAAGACCTTCGAGAAATAGTTCGCGTCCTCGAAGCCGCACAGGATGGCGACTTCCTTCACGGGCAGGAAGTCAGCCTTGGTCAAAAGCTTGGCGGCGCGTTGCAGCCGCTGCTGCAGTACGAACTCCGCGGGCGGGATGCCTTCGCTCTCGGCGAAGCAGCGCGAGAAGTGCGCCCGGCTGAGGCCGCTGATCTGGACGAGGTCCGCTACCGGCAGCGGCCTGTCGAGATTGGCGTTGATGTGGTCGATGACCGGCTGCATGGCGCTCTGCTTCTCCGCAAAGGCGTGCGAGCCGAAGACATCGTCGTAGAGCGCCATCGCCGCCTCATAGGCGATCGCTGAAGCCGCCCCCGGCGCAGCGGCCCCGTTGATGAGACGCAGGCTGCAATCGGCGAGATGATCGATCGTCTCCGGCTGCAGCCGGAACACCGGACCCGAGACGTCGAGGATCGATTTGTGGATGCGCAGCGCCTCCTCGCCATTCATCGAGATCCAGAAATATTCCCAGCGCTCGTCCTTGGCCAGCCAGTAGCGGTGGTTGTGCGGCACCAGCACCAGCAGCGTGTCGTTCTGCTGCAGGCGATAGTCGCGGTTCTCATAGCGAAGCCGGCCGCTTCCGTTGATCGTGTGCTGGAGCACGGTGAATGGCGTCTGGCCGCGCTTGCGCCCGTCCCAATCATAGATTTCGCCTTCGCGCACTTCGTAGCCGGTGCTCGTCGGCATGGCATGCAGGCGCTGGCGACCGCGCGGCAGCGAGATCGTGCGCATCGACTGTCCGTTGGCGATCAGATCCCGCAGCACAAAATTACCCTTGAAAGCATAATCCTTCTCTGGCCGCGCTCGCGAATAAGCGCATAATCCATCCCCGAAGAACGTGAAGAACCCGCGGTCGAGGAGCGGGCGGGAGGAGAAAAGCCGGAATTCGGCTCGATTGGCACGCGCGCCTTGGCGTGTGGCCATATCCTCCCTTGCTGCTCCTTGCCTAGCATCCGATCGGATCGAGGTGAAGGTGATGAGTTTCAAAATCGCTATTATCGGCGCCGGCAGCGTCGGCTTCACCAAGAAACTGTTCACCGACATACTGTGCGTGCCGGAATTCAAGGGTATCGAATTCGCGCTGACCGATGTCAGCGAGCACAATCTCCAGATGATCAAGGCGATCCTCGACCGGATCGTCGAGGCCAACAAATTGCCGACCAAGGTGACGGCGACGACAGACCGCCGCGAGGCGCTCGAGGGCGCTCGTTATGTCATCAGCTGTGTGCGGGTCGGTGGCCTCGAAGCCTATGCCGACGATATCAGGATCCCCTTGAAATACGGCATCGACCAATGCGTCGGCGACACGATCTGCGCCGGCGGCATCCTCTATGGCCAGCGCAACATCCCGGTGATCCTCGATTTCTGCAAAGATATACGCGATGTCGCCGAGACCGATGCGAAATTCCTCAACTATGCCAACCCGATGGCGATGAACACCTGGGCGGCGATCGAGTACGGCAAGGTCGACACGGTCGGGCTGTGCCACGGGGTCCAGCACGGCGCCGAGCAGATCGCCGAGGTACTGGGCGCGAAGTCACCTCGGGAGCTCGACTATGTCTGTTCCGGCATAAACCACCAGACCTGGTTCATCGAGTTGCGCCTGAACGGGCGCGAAATCGGCAAGGACGAGCTGGTCGCCGCCTTCGAGGCTCACCCGGTCTATTCCAGGCAGGAAAAGCTGCGCATAGACGTGTTGAAGCGCTTCGGCGTCTATTCGACCGAAAGCAACGGCCATTTGTCCGAGTATCTTCCCTGGTACCGCAAGCGCCCGGACGAGATCACCCGCTGGATCGACATGTCCGACTGGATCCATGGCGAGACGGGCGGCTATCTCCGTTATTCCACCGAGACCCGCAACTGGTTCGAGACGGAATATCCGCAATTCCTCGAAGCGGCGTCGAAGCCGATCGATCCGTCAAAACGCTCCAACGAGCATGCCAGCCACATCTTGGAGGCGCTGGAGACCAACCGCGTCTATCGCGGCCACTTCAACGTCAAGAATGACGGTGTCATCACCAATTTGCCGCAGGACGCCATCGTCGAATCGCCCGGCTTCGTCGACCGCTTCGGCATCAACATGGCGGCCGGCATCACCTTGCCGGAAGCATGTGCCGCGACCTGCATATCCTCGATCAATGTCCAGCGCATGTCGGTGCATGCCGCCATATCCGGCGACATCGACCTGCTCAAGCTTGCCGTGCTGCATGACCCGCTGGTTGGTGCGGTATCGACACCGGAGGAGGTCTGGCAGATGGTCGACGAAATGGTCGTCGCCCAAGCGGCCTGGCTGCCGCAATTTGCGCATGCGGTTCCGGCGGCAAAAGAGAGGTTGTCGAAATCCAGGGTCAAGACCCGCGAATGGGCGGGCGCCGCTTGGCGCAGCGTCCGCTCGATCGAGGAGTTGCGCGCCGAAAAGGCCGCGCTGAAGCAGGCCGGCTGAAAACCCAGGTGGCGGCGACGGGCCTGCGGGAGACAGGTCCGCCGCGGTCGCCGTCCGGGCAGAAGACGAGCAGCAGCAAAACAAAACGTCCGAACACGAGGGAGGAGACAATGAGGAACCTACGCAGCATTGGCATGGTCGCGGGACTGGCGCTGGGCGTTTCCGTCCCGGCGCTTAACGCTTTCGCCTCCGAGCCGACGGTCCCGCCGGTACCGGCGGCGTTTCCGGCCGAAGGCAAGATCACTTATGTGCCGCGCGACTCCATCCTGGAGTTCAAGGCGCTGCCCGACTATCACGAGCCGGACTGGGTGACCGAGAAATACGTCAAGGCCGGCAAGCTGCCGCCGGTGAAAGACAGGCTGCCGAAGGAGCCCTTGGTTTTCAAGACGGGCAACATGCCTGATGGCATCGGCGTCTACGGCGATACAATGCGCCACGTTATCGGCGGGCGGCCGGAAGGCTGGAACTACGGCGCCGGTCAGACGCAGGGATGGGGCGGCATCGATATCGGCCTGTCCGAATGCCTGACGCGCACCGCGCCGCTGTTCCAGGTCGAGGCCAAGGACACCGAACCGCTGCCCAACCTCGCCAAAAGCTGGGACTGGTCGGCGGATGGCCACAAGCTCACCATGCACCTCGTCGAGGGTGCCAAATGGTCCGACGGCGCGCCCTTCAACTCAGACGACGTCATGTTCTACTGGGACGACGAGGTCGTCGATCCCAATGTCTCGCCGCTCAATGGTGCCACCCAGGAAACGTTCGGCGTCGGCACCACGCTCAAGAAGGTCGACGACTACACCGTCGAGTGGACCTTCAAGGAAGCCTTCCCGAAACAGTATCTCTACGCGATGGCCTACGGCACTTTCTGTCCTGGCCCCGCGCACATATTGAAGCCGCAGCATCCGAAATATTCGAAGAACACCTACGACCAGTTCAAGAACGCCTTCCCGCCGGAATATATGAACATGCCGGTCATGGGCGCCTGGGTGCCGGTTGAATACCGGCCAGACGACATCATCGTCATGCGCCGCAATCCCTATTATTGGAAGGTCGATGAGAAGGGCAATCAGCTGCCCTACCTCAACGAATTACATTACAAGCTGTCCACCTGGGCCGACCGCGATGTCCAGGCGGTGGCCGGCTCGGGCGATTTCTCCAATCTGGAGCAGCCGGAGAACTTCGTCGCCTCGCTGAAGCGGGCCGCGGAGGCGAATGCGCCTGCACGCCTGGCGTTCGGTCCACGGCTGATCGGCTATAATCTGCGCCTCAATTTTTCCGCTAATGGCTGGGGCAACCCGGACGAGCGCGGTCAGGCGATTCGCGAGCTGAACCGCAATGAGGATTTCCGCAAGGCCGTTACCATGGCGCTCGACCGCAAGGCGCTGGGCAACTCCCTGGTCAAGGGGCCGTTCACCGCCATCTACCCCGGCGGCTTGTCCTCCGGCACCAGCTTCTATGACCGCAAGTCGACGGTCTACTATCCCTTCGACCTCGAGGGCGCCAAGGCCGAACTCGCCAAGGCCGGACTCAAGGATACCGATGGCGACGGTTTCGTGAACTTCCCGGCCGGCACGGCCGGCGGCAAGAATGTCGAGATCGTCATGCTGGTCAACAATGACTACGGCACCGACAAGAGCCTCGCCGAAGGCGTTGTCGCCCAGATGGAGAAGCTCGGGCTGCGGATCGTGCTCAACGGTCTCAACGGCACGCAGCGCGATGCCTCGCAATATTCCGGGCGCTTCGACTGGCTGATCCGGCGCAACGACCAGGAGTTGACCTCCATCGTGCAGAACACCGTGCAGCTCGCTCCCGTCGGCCCCAAGACCAGCTGGGATCACCGCGCACCTGAAAGCGGCGAGGTCGACCTGATGCCTTTCGAGAAGGACCTCGTCGACATCGTCAACAAATTTGTCACGTCTGAGGACAATGACCAGCGCGCCGCCCTGATGAGAGACTTCCAGAAGATTTCGACGGAGCACGTCTACAATGTCGGCCTGACGGAATATCCCGGTGCGCTGATCGTCAATAAGCGCTTCTCCAACGTTCCAAGGGGCACGCCGATCTACATGTTCAACTGGGCAGAGGATTCGATCATCCGCGAGCGGGTCTTCGTGGCGGCCGACAAGCAGGCGAAATACGAACTGTTCCCGGAAGAGCTGCCCGGCAAGCCTGGAGACAAGGGCCCGATGTAAGTTTACCTCCCCTGACTGAGACCTCCGGCCGCGCCGCTGGCGCGGCCGGACAAAGGCAACCTCCGAACGCACCAAAAGGACGCGATCGGCAAGACGAGGAAGCGGACCGTCCATGCTGCGATTTCTGCTCATGCGCATAGCGTCGGCAATCCCGGTCCTTGCCATACTGAGCCTCGTCACCTTCGCCATCATCCAGGCACCGCCCGGCGATTATGCCGACTACATCCGCTCGCAGCTGATCAACCAGGGAGGCGCCTCCTTCGCCGAAGCCGACGCGCAGGCCAACGCCTACCGGATCGAACATGGCCTCGATAAGCCGCTGCCCGTCCAGTATCTCAACTGGATCGGCGGCATCGTCACCCGCGGCGATTTCGGCTACAGCCTCTACTACAACAAGCCGGTGGCCGACGTTGTGGGCGAGCGCCTGCCGCGCACCCTCATCCTGGCGCTTGTGTGCCATCTGCTCGCCTCGGTGCTCGGCATCACCTTCGGCATATGGGCGGCGACCCGGCAATACACCTGGATCGACTCGACACTTTCGGCCATCTCCTTCCTCGGCATGACGGTGCCGCGCTTCCTGATGGCGCTGATCATCGTCTATCTCCTGGTCTTCCAGTTCAACGTCTCGGAGATAGGCAGCTTCTTCTCGCCGCAATATGGCGGCGCGCCATGGTCGTGGGCCAAGTTCCTCGATCTGGTCAAGCATGTCTGGCCGGTGGTTGCGATCGCCACCTTCGGCGGGCTCGCCTACAACATGCGCGTCATGCGCGGTAATCTGCTCGACACGCTGAACGCCCAATATGTCGAGACGGCCAAGGCCAAGGGGTTGACCGGCAGCGCCGTCGTCATGCGACACGCCGTGCCCAATGCGCTGCATCCGCTGGTCATGTATCAGGGCGTGGTGCTGCCTTACATGCTGACCGGCGAAATCGAGACGGCGATCATCTTCGCGCTGCCGACCGTCGGCCCGGCGATCGTCGGCTCGATGGCGGTCGGCGACGTCTATGTCACCGCCACTTTCATGATGGTGCTGTCGGCGACGCTGATCGTCGGCAACATCATCGCCGACATGTTGCTGGTCCTGCTCGATCCGCGCGTGCGCCAGTTCGGGGAGAGCTAGATGTTGGCCCGCGATACATCGCCACCGCCGCTGCCGGCTGAAGGACCCGTCGAGAGACCCGCGCACGGCAACGAGAGCTACACCGCGCTCGTCTGGCGCCGGCTGAAGCGCTCCTGGACCGGCATGGCGGGGTTCTGGCTCGTCGTGCTGCTGATCCTCATGGCGGTATTCGCCGAGTTCCTGGCGCCGATGGACCCGAAGGTGACCGATGTCGCCTTCGCGCCGCCGCAACTGCCTGCTTTCCACGACAGGGACGGCGATTTCGTCGCCCGGCCCAGGGTCTATGCGCTGGCGGATTCGGCGGATCTCGATCCGGTCACCTTTCAGCCCATCGTCGGTCCCGACTATGATCATCCAAGATTGCTCGGCCTTTTCGTCGAGGGCGCGCCCTACAGGCTCTTCGGGCTCATTGCGGCGAACCGGCATTTCTTCGGTTCGATGGACGGCCAGCCGGTGCATTTCCTCGGCACCGACAAGTTCGGACGCGACGTGCTCTCGCGCGCCATCCATGGCTCGCGCGTCTCGCTGATGATCGCGCTGACGGTGGTCTTCATCATCACCGTCATCGGCACTACGGTCGGCATGGCTTCCGGCTATTTCGGCGGTCGGTTCGATGTCTGGATGCAGCGCTTCGTCGAACTCGTGCTGGCCTTCCCGCAGCTGCCGCTCTATCTGGCGCTGACGACGCTGATCCCGGTCACCGCGCCCACCAACGTCTTCCTCGCCTTCGTCATCATCGTCATGTCGGCGCTGGGCTGGGCGCAGATGTCGCGCGAGGTGCGCGGCAAGACGCTGGCGCTTGCGCGCATTGAATACGTACGCGCCGCCATGGCGGTCGGTGCCACCGACCGGCGCATCATCATGCAGCACATCTTCCCCAATGTGATGAGCCATGTGATCGTCGCGGTGACGCTGGCGATCCCCACCGTGGTGCTGCTCGAATCCTTCCTCGGGTTCCTCGGCTTCGCGGTGAAGCCGCCGCTGATCTCGTGGGGGCTGATGCTGCAGGACACCGCGACCTACTCCGTCATCGGCACCTATCCGTGGATCCTGTCGCCGGTCGGTTTCGTGCTGGTCACCGTCTTTGCCTTCAACGCGCTGGGCGACGGGCTGCGCGACGCCGTCGATCCTTATTGAGGTGGTTGGGATGACGCTCGCGCTCGCCGAACCTTTCGCACCTTCCGTCCGGCACGACCATGACGGACGCCAGGGAGAACCCGTCATCGATGCCCGCAACATCGAGGTCGTCTTCAAGGTCGAGCACGGCACGGTCGAGGCGGTCAAGGACGTCTCGTTCCAGCTCTATCGCGGCGAGACGATCGCCATCGTCGGCGAATCCGGTTCCGGCAAATCGGTGACGGCGCGCACCGTCATGGGATTGCTGTCCCGGCGCGCCACCGTGTCGCCGAGATCGACCGTCTGTTATGATGGGCAGAACATCCTGAAGTTCCCCGAAAGCGCCCGGCGCAAGCTGCGCGGCAACCGCATCTCGATGATCTTCCAGGAGCCGATGAGCTCGCTCAATCCGATCTATACGATCGGCAGCCAGATCGTCGAGGCGATCAGGGTTCATCGCAAGGTCGGCCGGCGGCAAGCCTGGGCACGGGCGCTCGAACTCCTGCAGCATGTCCAGATCCCGGATCCCGTCGCGCGGCTCAAGCAATATCCGCATCAGCTCTCGGGCGGCCAGCGCCAGCGCGTGATGATCGCCATGGCGCTGGCCAACGATCCCGACGTGCTGATCGCCGACGAACCGACGACGGCGCTCGACGTCACCGTCCAGGCACAGATCCTGAACCTGATCCGCAATCTGCAGAAAGAGCTGCGCATGGCGGTGATCCTGATCACCCATGACCTCACGGTCGTGCGCAAATTCTCCGACTACGTCTATGTCATGCAGCATGGCGAGATGCGGGAGCATAACGTCACCGAACGTCTGTTCTCCGATCCCCAGCATCCCTATACGCAACGACTGCTCGCCTCCGAACCGCGCGGGCGGCCACAACCGCTGCCGGAGGGCTCCGGCACCATCCTCGAAGCGAACGGGGTGCGCGTCTGCTTCATGCTGCGTCACGGCACCTTCCTCAAACCCGACTGGCGCGAGCTGGTCGCCGTCGACGATCTCGATCTCAAGCTTTGCCGCCACGAAACACTGGGACTGGTCGGCGAATCCGGCTCCGGCAAGACCACATTCGGCCAGTGCCTGCTCAGGTTGATCGATGCCAAGCGCGGCGAGATCCGTTTCGACGGCCAGCCGATCCATGGGCTGTCACGGGCCGAGATGCGGCCGCTGCGATCGCGCATGCAGGTCGTCTTCCAGGATCCGTTCTCCTCGCTCAACCCGCGCATGACGATCGGGCAGATCATCGAGGAAGGGCTGATCGTCAACGGCATCGGAGCGACGCGGCGCGAGCGGGTCGAGCGGGTGCGCGAGGCGCTGGTCAGCGCCGGCATGCCGGGCGACATCCTTTCGCGATTTCCGCACGAGTTCTCCGGCGGACAGCGGCAGCGCGTCGCCATCGCCCGAGCCATCGCGTTGGAACCGGAATTCATCCTGCTCGACGAGCCGACATCGGCGCTGGACCTCTCCGTCCAGGCGCAGATCATCGATCTCTTGCGCAGGCTGCAGGACGAGCGCGGCCTGAGTTATCTCTTCATCTCGCACGATCTCAAGGTGGTTCGCGCTCTGTGCCACCGCGTCATCGTCATGCAGCACGGCAAGATCGTCGAACAGGGACCTGTCGACGAGGTCCTCACCAATCCCAAGACCGCCTACACCGAACGGCTCGTCCGGGCCGCTTTCGACGTGGCCTGAACACATGCCGGAGGTTAGCGTGGCAAGAAATCCCAGGATCACTTTCATCGGCGCCGGCTCGACCGTGTTCATGAAGAACATCGTCGGCGACGTGCTGCAGCGGCCGGCGCTTTCGGGCGCGACGATCGCGCTGATGGACATCGATCCGCAGCGGCTGGAAGAGAGTGCCGTCGTCGTCAACAAGCTGATCGCGACGCTCGGCGTGAAGGCGAAAGCGGAGACCTATTCCGACCAGCGCAAGGCGCTGGCCGGTGCCGATTTCGTCGTCGTCGCCTTCCAGATCGGCGGCTACGAGCCCTGCACCGTCACCGACTTTGAAGTGCCGAAGAAATATGGCCTGCGCCAGACCATCGCCGACACGCTCGGCGTCGGCGGCATCATGCGAGGCTTGAGGACCGTGCCGCATCTGTGGAATATCTGCGAGGACATGCTCGCCGTCTGCCCCGATGCGATCATGCTGCAATACGTCAATCCGATGGCGATCAACACCTGGGCGATCTCGGAGAGATATCCAGAGATCAGGCAGGTCGGCCTCTGCCACTCGGTGCAGGGCACCGCGATGGAACTGGCGCACGATCTCGATCTTCCCTACGAGGACATCCGCTATCGCTCCGCCGGCATCAACCACATGGCCTTCTACCTGAAGTTCGAGCACCGCCAGGCCGACGGCTCCTACCGCGACCTCTACCCGGATCTCCTGCGCGCCTATCGCGAAGGGCGTGCGCCCAAGCCCGGCTGGAATCCGCGCTGCCCCAACAAGGTGCGTTACGAGATGCTGACCCGGCTCGGTTATTTCGTCACCGAAAGCTCGGAGCATTTCGCCGAATACACGCCCTATTTCATCAAGAGCGGTCGTCCCGATCTGATCGAGAAATACGGTATCCCGCTGGATGAATATCCCAAGCGCTGCATCGAGCAGATCGAGCGTTGGCAGGGGCAGGCGGAGGCCTACCGTTCGGCCGAGCGCATCGAAGTCGAGCAGTCGAAGGAATATGCCTCCTCGATCATGAATTCGGTCTGGACCGGCGAGCCGTCGGTGATCTACGGCAATGTTCGCAACAATGGCTGCATCACCTCGCTGCCCCGCGAGTGCGCCGCCGAGGTGCCGTGCCTGGTCGACGCCTCCGGCATCCAGCCGACTTACATCGGCGACCTGCCGCCGCAATTGACGGCGCTGATCCGCACCAACATCAACGTGCAGGAACTGACGGTGCGGGCGCTGACGAGCGAGAACCGGGAACACATCTATCATGCGGCGATGATGGATCCGCACACGGCAGCCGAGCTCGACCTCGACCAGATATGGTCACTGGTGGACGAGCTTCTTGCCGCTCACGGCGACTGGCTGCCGGCCTGGGCGCGCGTGAGCCGCAAGATCCAAGCCGCCTGATCAAGCGTCGCTCTTAGCTTATTTCGGCTCGTCGGCGTCGGGTTCTTCCTCGTCGTCGCGGGCTTTGATGACATAGGCGCCCTTCAGCCAGCGGTTGAGGTCGATGTCTTTGCAGCGCTTGGAGCAGAACGGGTAGGTCTCGCGCGCCGAAGGCTTGCCGCATTCGGGGCAGGGGCGCTTTGGCCGCAGCGGCGTCACCTTGTCGTCCGCGCTCATGGCCGCGCCGAGGACCAGTTTTGATGGACCTTGAAGCCTTCGCCCGAAAGCAACGCTACGGTCTCGTAGAGCGGCAAGCCGACGACATTGGTGTAGGAGCCGACCAGCTTGACGACGAAAGCGCCCGCAAGCCCCTGTACGGCATAGCCGCCGGCCTTGCCGCGCCATTCTCCCGACGCGACATAGGCGTCGATCTCCTCGCGCGGCAGCCGCTTGAACCGCACGCGCGTCTCGACCAGCCGCTGGCGCAGTTTGCCGCCGGGCGTGATCAGGCAGATGCCGGAATAGACCCGGTGCGAACGCCCCGACAGCAATCCGAGGCAGTTGGCGGCATCGTCGAGCGTCTCGGCCTTGGGCAGGATGCGCCGCCCGACAGCGACCACCGTGTCGGCGGCCAGCACCAAGGCCGGCGCGTAGTCGGTTTCCGACTTCAGCGAGGCGAATGCCTTTTCGGCCTTTTCCTTCGACAGCCTTTTGGCCAGCGAGCGCGGATGCTCGGCACGCAGCGGCGTCTCGTCGATGTCGGCAGGCAATATGCGGTCCGGTTCGATGCCGGCCTGCTGCAGGAGTTCAATGCGGCGCGGCGAACCCGAGGCAAGCACCAGCTTCAGCAAAATGCTCATCGCGGACCAGTCGGCCTTGATCTTACTTGAAACGATAGGTGATGCGGCCCTTGGTCAGGTCGTAGGGCGTCATCTCGACCAGGACCTTGTCGCCGGTCAGCACGCGGATACGGTTCTTGCGCATGCGGCCGGCCGTATGGGCTATGATTTCGTGTTCGTTTTCGAGTTTCACTCGGAACATGGCGTTGGGCAGCAGTTCCGTGACGACACCCGGAAACTCGAGGACTTCTTCCTTCGGCATTCGATACCTTTGCTTGGATGGTTTCCCGGCGTTTAGAGCATGATGCCGAAAAGTATGAGGCGGTTTTCGGACGACATCATGCTCTACTTCTTTGATCTAGAGTCGGAAGCTGTCAGGTCGAAGAGACCCAACCGCATCCGACTCTAGCCGGAAATTCGGCGGAACCTATATGATAATCGTCGGCTTGTGAACACGCTTAATCCGTCGCGTTTTTTGCTTCCGGAAGCAAAAAACGTCGGCCTATGCGCAACTTCAGCCGTTCACGCACATCGCGATAGGCCGCGATGATCTGCTCGCGCGTGCCGCTGGCGCCCGTAGGATCCGGCGTCGGCCAGTATTCGACCTCGACGGCGAGCGAGCGGGTGAGCTCCAGCGCGGCATGGTGCGCCTCCGGCGCGAGCGTGACGATGAGATCGAAATAGTCGTCTTCCAGCTCGTCCATCGTCCTTGGGTGGCGCTCGCCCAGCGACAGGCCTTCCTCGGCAAGCACGGCATCGACGAACGGGTCACGCTCGCCGCTGCGCACGCCCGCCGAGGCGACGAAGGTGCTGGCCGGCAGCATGCGCCGCGCCAACAGTTCGGCCATCGGCGAGCGCACGGCATTCATGCCGCACAGGAACAGGATCGAACGGGGCTGCGCGCCGGCGGTCAGGGGTTAACCCCGCCAATGGAGCACGCAGACCAGCGTGAACAGCCGGCGCGCCGTGTCGAAATCGATGTCGATCTTGCCGGCGAGCCGGTCCATCAACGTCTGCGAACCCTCGTTGTGCAGGCCGCGGCGACCCATGTCGATCGCCTCGATATGGCTCGGCGTCGAGGAGCGAATGGCGTCGTAATAGCTTTCGCAGATCATGTAGTAGTCCTTGACGATGCGCCTGAGCGGCGTCAGCGACAGGATATGGGTCACCACGGCGGAACCGTCGTCGCGCGTCACGGCGAAAACCAGGCGGGACTCGGCCAGCGACAGCTTCAGCCGGTAGGGGCCGGCGCCGCTGTCATTGACCGGTTGAAAACTGTTCTCCTCGATCAGGTCGAAGATCGCCACCGCGCGTTCGTGCTCGACGTCGGGCGTCGAACGGCCGATCGATTCATCGAGTTCGACATCGATCAGCCTCGCCCGGGTTTGATCGGAGCCCGACATGGCGCCTACATGTTCAGCCGGATAGCGACGGAGCGTCCATGCGCGTCGAGCCCTTCCGCCTTGGCCAGCGCGATCGCGGCGGGCGCCAGCGCGCGCAATTGCTCGGGCCCGAGCTTCAGGATCGAGGTGCGCTTTACGAAATCGAGTACCGAAAGCCCTGACGAGAAACGCGCCGAGCGCGCCGTCGGCAGCACGTGGTTGGAACCGCCGACATAGTCCCCGATGGCTTCCGGCGTATGGCGGCCGAGAAACACGGCACCGGCATTGTGCATCCGCGACAGGAAGCCCTCGGCGTCGTCGATTGCCAGTTCGACATGCTCGGCCGCGATGCGGTCGACCAGAGGCAGCGCCGCCTCGATCGCCTCGACCTCGATCACCGCGCCGAAATCGCGCCAACTCGCCGCTGCCGTCTCCGCCCGTGGCAGGTTTGGCAGCTGCCGTTCGACCGCCTCCTCCACCGCCTTGCCAAAGGCCGGATCGTCGGTGATCAGGATCGACTGCGCGGACGCGTCATGTTCGGCCTGGGCCAGGAGATCGGCGGCGATCCAGTCGGGATCATTGTCGCCGTCGGCCACGACCAGCACTTCCGAGGGGCCGGCGATCATGTCGATGCCGACGGTGCCGAACACCTGGCGCTTGGCCGCCGCGACATAGGCGTTGCCAGGGCCGACGATCTTGGCGACCGGCTTGATCGTCTCGGTGCCATAGGCCAGGGCAGCGATCGCCTGGGCGCCGCCGACGCGATAGATTTCCGGCACGCCGGCAAGGTCGGCCGCCACCAGCACAAGCGGATTGATGACGCCGCCGGGTGCCGGCACCACCATGACGATGCGCTCCACGCCGGCGACCTTGGCCGGTATGGCGTTCATCAGCACCGAACTCGGATAGCTCGCAGTACCGCCCGGCACGTAAAGCCCGACCGCCTCGACCGCGGTCCAGCGCCAGCCGAGCTCGACGCCCGCGGCGTCGGTAAAGCGGTCGTCCTTCGGCCGCTGCCGCTCGTGATAGGCGCGGATGCGGTCGCGCGCGAATTCGAGCGCCTCGATCGTCTGGTGGTCGCAAGCGGCATAGGCGCGGGCGATCTCGTCCTTCGACACGGCAATGCCGAGTTCCCTGAGGTCGGCCCGGTCGAAGCGTCTGGTAAAGTCGACGAGGGCGGCGTCGCCGTCGGCGCGCACGCGCGCGATGATCTGGCGCACGGCCGCGTCGACATCGGCCGACACTTCTCTCTTGGTGGTGAGGAAAGCGGCGAAACGCTGTTCGAAATCGGCGTCGGACTGGCGAAGCGTGATGGCCATCGCTCAGGCCCTGTGCACGGGACGCGACGTGGCTTCCCACGCGCCGCCGACATCGGCAAGGCGGGCCTCGATGCATTCGACATCGAGCATGATTGCGCCGCCTCCCGAAAAGATCAGCTCGACGATGCCGGCCGGCTTGCTGATCTCGATGAAGCTGATCGCCAGCAGCGACAGCACTTCGGCCGGCTTGTCGCGGGCTATGCCGCTGGTCTTGGCGCCCAGAACCCGATCGAAATGCAGCACGGCCTGGCGCCGTTCGTTGTGCTGGCGAAAGAAGCCCGATTTGGCCTCCCAGACGAAACGGTTCATGGTCAGCACGAAACGCTTGGCCGCGGGAAGGTATTCAAGGTCCGAGACTTTCATCACGGCGTCCTGGACATGGGCGGAGACGATGCTCAGGTCCTGGTCGTCGAGGGCGATAAGCTTAAGGCCGTTCATGCGGATCTCGCACCTGAAAATTGACTGTTCAGCCTTCTGTTAGAGCATGATCCCGAAAAGTGGAAACCGCTTTTCGGAAAAGATCATGCTCGAACAGGAATCCGGAGGTCATTCCGGTCCGTGCAGCCGTGAGGCGGGCGGGGATCGGCCTAAGCCGAGATCCGTTCGATCACCGCGCCGCAATTGGACAGCTTTTCCTCCAGCCGCTCGAAGCCGCGGTCGAGATGATAGACGCGGTTGACCGTGGTTTCGCCTTCGGCCGCCAGGCCGGCAATGACCAGCGAAACGGAAGCGCGAAGGTCGGTCGCCATGACAGGCGCGCCTTTCAATTTCGGCACGCCGTCGACGATCGCCGTCTGGCCCGAAAGTGTGATGTGGGCGCCCAGGCGCGCCAGTTCCTGCACATGCATGAAGCGGTTTTCGAAGATCGTCTCGGTGATGCGCGACTTGCCCTTGGCCATGGTCATCAGCCCCATGAACTGCGCCTGCAGATCGGTCGGGAAAGCCGGGAAGGGCGCCGTCGTCACGTTGACCGGTGAAATGCCGGCGCCGTTGCGCTTGACGCGGATGCCGGAATTGGTCGGCGTGATCTCGGCGCCCGTCTGCGCGATCACGTCCAGCGCGGTCTGCAGCAAATCGGGACGCGCGCCCTCGAGCACGACGTCGCCGCCGGTCATGGCGACGGCCATGGCATAGGTTCCGGTCTCGATCCGGTCCGGGATGACGCGCACGCGCGCGCCCGACAGCGCCTCGACGCCGTCGATGGTGATGGTTGGCGTGCCGGCGCCGGAAATCTTGGCGCCCATGGCATTGAGGCATTCGGCGAGGTTGACGATCTCGGGCTCGCAGGCGGCGTTTTCAAGCACCGTCTCGCCCTTGGCGAGCGACGCCGCCATCATCAGCACATGGGTGGCGCCGACCGACACTTTCGGAAAGACATAACGGTTGCCGACGAGGCGGCCGTTCCTGGTCTTGGCGATGACATAGCCGGTGTCGACGTCGATGTCGGCGCCCAGCGCCTGCAGGCCTTCCAGGAACAGGTCGACCGGCCGCGTGCCGATGGCGCAACCGCCCGGCAACGACACCTTGGCCTCGCCCATGCGGGCCAGCAGCGGGCCAATGACCCAGAACGAAGCGCGCATCTTCGACACCAGCTCGTAGGGTGCCGTCGTGTCGACGATGTTGCGGGCGGAGAAGTTGATGGTACGCGAATAGCCTTCATTCTGCTTTTCGCGGCGTCCGTTGACCGAATAATCGACGCCGTGATTGCCCAGGATGCGGATCAGCTGCTCGACATCGGCCAGATGCGGCACGTTTTCGAGCGTCAGCGTGTCGTCCGTCAGAAGCGACGCGATCATCAACGGCAGGGCGGCGTTTTTCGCGCCCGAGATCGGAATGCTTCCGGCGAGCTTGTTGCCGCCGACAATTCTGATGCGATCCATGAAGACTATCCCCTCGGCCCCGAAAGCCGGTTTCAATCGTTTGAGTATCGGCCCGTCTAGACCATCGGCCAGCCTGGTTCAAGAAATAGGATTTCCTGGTACCCGACCCAAGAGTCGCTGATTTGAGTTAATCTTTTTGTATTTCCTTCGCCGCGCCGAGCCCGTCCGGCCGCTTGTCGGGCTCGTCGGGCTCGCCGGCGCGCCGCTTGTCGGCGTCGTCGGCGTGCTGCCTGCCAATGTGGCCCGCGCGATGTTTGTCAGCCTCGCCGGTGCGCTGTTTGTCCGCGTCTCCCGCGCGCCGCGAGCGCGACTGCGCCTTGCGTTTCAGCAGATTCGCGCGCAGCTGCTCGGCCAGCCGGTCCTTGCGGCCGGTGCCGCCCTTTTTCGGTGGAGTTGTCGTGTCGTTCATTGTCCCGTCCTAGCCGGCGGCCGGCCAGCCCGCTATTCAGGCATAACCAACATTGTGGCGCGGCCATGTCATCAGAACCTATCCGGCAAAGGCTTTCACAGATGCTTTGCACTTGGCCTTGCGCTCGCCGGTTCGATATGGCAGAAGCCCCGCCATCAGCGGCTGCGGTAGCTCAGTGGTAGAGCACTCCCTTGGTAAGGGAGAGGTCGAGAGTTCAATCCTCTCTCGCAGCACCAGACTGCCCGACATTTTCAGCGCCATCCGTCCCATTCTTAAGCCCTTGCGGCACGAACGGGCAAAAAAAGGCGCATCCGGCACCTGAATCCGAGATTTCGCGCAAGGTTGGTTCCCGTCGTGCTTTCATGGCGGGAGCAAATCGGCCTGCTTGCTTTCCTCCGCGACGAGCGCCGGCCCATAGCGGGCGACCGCTTGGCGCCCTTCCGCCCCCCACCCGCCCGATCGGACGGTTGAAAACATCGGCATTGGCGAGCCGGGCGAGTCCGCTCCGGTCAGTGCCTTGAAGCATGATCTGGTGCGGCCGTCGTCCCGATCAGAGTCGCAGGGCGAAGCGCCGTCCGCGCAGACGGCGCTGGTTGCGGCTTCATCGGAACGCAAATGCCGATATCGGGATTTGCGCTGGTCGCCCGATCGTGATTCAAGTCGGCGATTCCGAGGGCTTTCCCGCTGGAGCGCAGCATGACCTTGATCACACGCCGTCGACTTCTGAAATCGGCAGCGTTTGCCGGTGCGGGCGGGCTCGTCGCGATGGGGAGGCTTGGCGGCTGGGCCGCCGCCACGCCCGAGCCGGTGGTACTGCGGACGGCCAAAATCCAGGCCAGGCTGATGGAGATCGGTCCGACCCGGGACGTGCTGACCTATGGCAGCGCCGGGATGCCGCCTGTGCTGAGGATGAAAAAGGGCGAGCCCTTCGCCGCCCGGCTCGTCAACGCCATCGACGACCCGACGACGATCCATTGGCACGGCGTTCGGGTCCCCAACAGGATGGACGGCGTTCCGTTCCTGGTCCAGCCCTATGTCTATACCGGCGATCATTTCGACTACGCCTTCACGCCGCCCGATGCCGGCACCTTCTGGTACCACCCGCATTGCAACACGCTGGAGCAGATGGGGCACGGCCTGACCGGCGTCATCGTGGTCGAAAATCCCGGTGATCCGAAATTCGATGCCGAAATCGTCCTGAATCTGCGCGACTGGCGCCTCGGCGACGATGGCCAGTTCATCGATCAGTTCCGGCCGCGGGATGCCGCGAGAACCGGCACCTATGGCACGGTGCGCACGGCCAACTGGCTCGACCAGCCGCACTATGACGCGCCAGCCGGCGGGCTGGTGCGGCTGCGCGTCGCCATCACCGACGTGACGCGCATCCATGCCTTTCGCGTCGACGGCGCGGAGGCGACGGTGATCGCGCTGGATGGCAATCCGGTGCCGCAGCGTTTTTCGCCCGATGCCTTGCTGCTTGGCCCGGGACAGCGCATGGAACTCGCCATCCGCATGCCTGACGCGGAGGGCGCGGTCGTGAGCCTGCGGGACGTCAGGGGCACCAAGCCCAAGGTGCTGGCTACCTTGCGTGCGGCTGGCAGCTCGCTGAAGCGCGACATTCGTGATGTCGCGCCGCTGGAGGCCAATCCGGTGGCGGAGGTCGATCTCTCCGCTGCCCAGCATATTTCGCTGGCGCTCAGCGCCACGGCCGAGAACATTGCGAGCGACGGCATATGCGGTTCGCTCGGCTACAGTTTCTGGGCCATCAACAAGGTGCCGTGGCCGGGTGACACGCCGGATCCGACCGCGCCGCTGGCCGAATTGAAGCTTGGCAGGAGCTATGTCATCGACATGGAGAACCTGACGCCGCAATCGCATCCGATGCATTTGCACGGCATGAGCTTCAAAGTGCTGTCATCCTCGACTCGGCCCGTGCAGCCGCTGATTTCAGACACCTATCTCATCCAGCCCAACGAGAAGGTGAGCCTCGCCTTCGTCGCCGACAACCCCGGCGACTGGCTGCTGCACTGCCACATCATCGAGCATCAGAAGTCGGGCATGACGAGCTACGTCAGGGTGACCTGAAACCGAGCGCGTGCCGCGGCCTACTTGCGCAGTTGCGCCTCGATCTCGTCGAGCACCTTGTCCTTGCCGATGCCGGTGAGGAAGGCGAGGCCCTTGATGACCGGCTTGGTCACCGAAGCCGAGATCGGCGTCGTGGCGACGATGAAGTCGACGCTGTCGGCCAGCCCCGGCACTTCGGTCGCCTTGGCCTGCTGGGCGTTGAAGGTCAGGCCGCGCTGCTTCATCGCCTCGGTGACGGCGACGTTGACCGCGGTTGAGGTGGCTATGCCCGTGCCGCAGGCAAAGAGAATTGTTTTCTGTCTGGACATCTCTTGCTTCTCCTTGTTCAGCCGAGCACGGCCCGAACGTCGTCTAGCGTCGTGGCCGACCTCAGGCCGTCCAATGCATCTGGATTCTGGATGGTGGCCATAACGGCCTGCAGCGCTTCAATCTGCTTGTCCTTGTCATTGATGGCAAGCAGGAAGACGAAGCCGACCGGCAGCTTCTCGTCGGGGTCTTCCATGTTGGCGAAGACGACGGGGTGCTTCAATGTGCCCAAAGCGATCCCGGGCTTCAGGACATGTTCCGGATCGGTGTGCGGCACCGCGACATTGTCGGCGCGCTCCAGCGGCAGTCCTGTCGGGATGGTCAACTCGCGGCGCACGACCGCGTCGGCGTAGGAACTTCTGACATAGCCGAGCGTCTCGAGCCGGCCGGCCAGGATGCGGATGATCTGCTCATTGGTCGAGGCATCGGATCCGAGCACGATCGCTTCGGGGTCCAGAAGCTGCATGAGTCCGTCAGACATGTTTTTGCTCCGTCGATAAAATCATGCGCCCGGGGAGGGCACACGATCATTTCAAACGTCAGGCGTGATGAGGCTCAGGCCGTGCCTTCGGCCGGCTCGTCCTCGGCGCCCGCTGCCCGTTCCCAGCCGAGCGTGTTGCGGCGATAGAGGACGAACAATGCCGCGATGACCACGGCGATCACGACGATGCCGGCAAGGCCAAGTCCCTGGATCGCCTCGATGATCACATAGGGCACCCACAGGAAGCCGTCGACGACCGAGGTGATCTGCAGCGCGTCTGCCGGCAGCTTGAAGCCCGACGCGACGGCCGCACTTGTGAACAGCGGCGCCAGCGCGTTGGCGACGTAGAAACCGATCGCCAGCGTCACCGTGCCGATCACCACCATGCGGAACACATTGCCTTTGACCAGAGGGGCGGTCATGGCGACGATGAAGGGAATGACCGCCAGGTCGGCGAACAGGATGACGCGGTTGCCCGGCAGGATCACCGACAGGATGATCGCGATAGGCACCAGGATCAGCGACGACGAGATCGCGGCGGGATGCCCGATCAGGATGGCGGAGTCCAGGCCGACCAGAAGCTCGCGGTCGCCGGTGCGCTTGCGCACGAATTCCTGCGCCGCGTCGGAGACCGGGATCAGGCCCTCCATCAGGATCTTCACCATGCGCGGCAAAAGCAGCATGACGGCTGCCAGGGTCATGCCGGTGCCAAGCACCTTGGCGAGCACCGTGCCGAGATCGCCCGCATTGTAGAAGGCGATGGCACCGAGCACGAGACCGATGATCAAGCCGAGCACGACAGGTTCGCCGAACACGCCGAACCGGCGCTCGATGGTCTCGGTGTTGATGTTGATGCGGTTGATGCCGGGAATACGGTCCATGATCCAGTTCAGGATGATGGCGATCGGCAGGATCTGCGCGGAGGCCAGGTGCGGCACCGAAATGCCGGGCACGCCATAGAACTGCTGCACCGCGCGCGCCGACCAGTCGGCGAACAGCAGCGACAGCGCCGCGACCAACGCCGCGATGGCGATGCCGTAGGCCAGATTGTCGGTCGCCGCCACGACCAGCGAGCCGACAAAGGCGAAGTGCCAGAAGTTCCAGACGTCGACATTGAGCGTGCGCGTCATGCGCGTCAGCAACAGCACGATGTTGACCAGGATGCCGACGGGGATGACCCACAGGCCGACCGACGAGCCGAAGGCGATGGCGGCCGCCGACGGCCAGCCGACATCGATGATGTCGCGATGAATGCCGGTGTTGGTGACGATGGCTTTGGCGACGTCGCCGATCGACGTGAACATCAGGCCAAGCACGAGATTGATGCCGATGAAGGCGACGCCGATGGTGACCGCGGCGCGAAAAGCCTTGCTGACCTTTGCGCCCAGAACGACGGCTATGATGAAAATGACGATCGGCAGCAGCACTGTTGCGCCGAGCGTGTCGATGGCCCCTTTGAGGCCCGCAAGAATAGTATCCATTTGTCCTCCCCTGGAGCACCGAGCCCGACCCCCGGGTTCGAAATGATGCTCCGTTGACCTCCAACGCCTTTGCCGCCAACCTCGGCGCAAAGGCACTCCCCGTTCTGCCCGCGAGGCGGAATGCGTCCCGCTCGGTGATGCGGGATGAACATTTGCCTTCGCTGGCGAACGAATGTTTTATTGAGGCAGTTCAAGGCAATGTCAATTGGCAAGTCTTTGAACCCAAGGCATCCGGGCTGACGGAGCCTTCGCCTGTGCGCTCTTGACGGACCATTGAACGGAAAAATCCGCCTGTGCGGCGGGCCCTTGGCGCAACTCAGCACCATAGGCAAATATGTAGCATAGTTGCCCTCACCCAGTCAAGAAAAAATTCCTATCAGGAGAAACTGCCGGCACAGCGGACTGGCAGTCGTCAGGTCTTTGTCGCCGAGTTCGGAGCCCAGTCTTTGGGCCAACCGAACCGTGGCGAGCGCATCTGTCCTGCGCGATTTCATGGGAAATTGACGGGCCGAGGCCAGTTTCGTTGGCAAGGAGGAGCTATTCCCTGCTAATCCGACGCGAACCAGGAAGCTGTGGACATCCCCGCATGACCAATGTCGCCTTGACCGGGCTCGCCCGCGATCTCGCCAGCCGTGCCGCCGAGGGCCGCCCGGTACGCATCGGCGTCATCGGTTCGGGCGAAATGGGCACCGATCTGGTCACGCAAGGCATGCTGATGCCCGGCATTTCGGTCTGCGCGGTCTCGACAAGACGTCCGCACACGGCGCGCGAAGCGATCCGCATCGCCTATGGTGACGAAGCGATGGCCGTCGAAGCCGATACCACTTCGAAAGTCACCGCGGCGATCGAGTCGGGAAAGATCGCCATCACCTCCAACGAGATGCTGGTCACCAATCCGCTGATCGACGTCGTCATCGACGCCACCGGCAAGCCCGGCGTCGCCGCCGACTTCGACCTGATGGCGATGCAGCATGGCAAGCATCTGGTGATGATGAATGTCGAGGCCGACGTCACCATCGGCTGCTATCTCAAGCAGCAGGCAGATCGCCTCGGCGTCGTCTATTCGGTCGGCGCCGGAGACGAGCCCTCGAGCTGCATGGAGCTGATCGAGTTCGCCTCCGCACTGGGCCTGACCATCGTCTCGGCCGGCAAGGGCAAGAACAACCCGCTTAACCACGATGCCGTGCCCGACGACTATCGCGAGGAAGCGATCCGCCGCAACATGAACCCGCGCATGCTGGTCGAGTTCGTCGACGGTTCGAAAACCATGGTCGAGATGTGCGCCATCGCCAACGCCACCGGGCTGGTGCCCGATGTGCCCGGCATGCACGGCCCGAAGGCCGACCGCGACGACCTCGTCAAGGTGCTCATTCCGCGCGAGCATGGCGGGCTGCTCACGAAAAAGGGCGTTGTCGACTACACGGTCGGCAAGGGTGTCGCACCCGGTGTCTTCGTCATCGTCGAGGCGACCCACCCGCGCATCGTCGAGCGCATGGACGACCTGCATATCGGCCACGGTCCCTATTACAGCCTGTTCCGGCCCTACCATTTGACCTCGCTGGAAGTCCCGCTGACCGCAGCCCGCATCGTGCTCTTCGGCAAGCCCGACATGGTGCCGCTGCCAAGGCCGGTCGCCGAGGTATGCGCCGTCGCCAAGCGGGATCTGCTCGCCGGCGAAACCTTCGATGCGATCGGCGAGACCTGCTATCGCTCCTGGACGATGACCGTCGAAGACGCTCGCGCCCGGCGTGCCGTGCCGGTCGGCCTACTCGAGGGCGGCAAGGTGCTGAAACCGGTGAGGAAAGGCGAGCTGTTGACGGTCGACAACGCCGCACCCGACCGGGCGACGAGACTGTTCGCTCTGCGCCGGCTGCAGGATGAGATGCTGTACGAAAAATAAGCCCGTTGTGGCGCTGTCATGACAGATGCACTATATTGTAATGGCAGATGACGCTGAGGATCGACCAATGAACCTCCAGATCAGGGACCCGCGTGCACGTGAGCTGGCACAGCGGCTCGCCGCCAAACGCAAGATTTCGATGACCGAGGCGGTGATCGAAGCTCTTGAGTCCGAACTGAAACGGGAAAGTGGACGCGCTCCGTTGGCGCAGCGGCTGGCTGCCATCGCTGATGAACTCAAAGCCAGAGCTGGTCATGGCGGCCGGCCCGTAGACAAGGATGAGATCGATGAGATGTGGGGCCACTCTTGATGTTTGTCGACACCTCGGTGGTCGTCGCAATTCTTTCGGGAGAGGGAGATGCTGGCGAGTGGAGCAACCGCATCGCGGTAGCACCTCGCAAAATTACTTCCGCGTTGGTGGTGCTCGAAGCGGCTATGCGGCTTTCAACTATGCTGGCCGTTGAGCCGCTTGTCGCTGAAGTGGCGATAGAGGCTTTTCTGCGCGAGTCCGAAATCGAAATCGTTCCGATCGGCGCCGGCGACGCCAAGCTCGCGGTCCAAGCTTTTTCAGACTATGGAAAAGGACGCGGGCATCCCGCCCAACTCAACCTGGCCGATTGCCTGTCCTATGCATGCGCAAAGAGTCGTGGCTCTGCTCTGCTCTACAAAGGCAACGACTTCTCGCATACCGATCTGGCCTAGGGAGTCTGCTCTATTTCCCCAGTTCGATCGACCGCAGCCGCGCCGCTTCCACCGCTTGCGTGAGGAGATTGGTCAACCGGTCCTCGCCCATCAGCACACCAAGCGCCGCCGCCGTCGTGCCGTTCGGGCTGGTCACCTGCTGGCGCAGCAGGCCCGGCTCCTCGCCGCTTTCGGCGGCGAGGGAGGCGGCACCATAGACGGTCTGCATGGCGAGCAGCCTGGCGGTCGCCGCCGGCAGGCCCGCCTTCTCGGCGGCGACGGTCAGCGCTTCGATGAAATGGAAGATATAGGCCGGCCCCGATCCCGACACGGCGGTCACCGCATCCATCAGTCCCTCCTCGTCGATGGTGGCCACTTCGCCGCTGGCCGACAAGAGGTCGGCGACGAAACGCTTGGTGTCGTCGGAAACCAGCGGATTGGAAAACACCACCATCATGCCCTTGCCAATGGAAGCAGGCGTGTTGGGCATGCAGCGCACAACAGGCGCGCGGTCGCCCAGGATTTCCTCGAAGGTGGCGACCGGCGTGCCCGCGGCAATGCTGACGAAGGTGGTGCGCCCATCGCCGAAACGTTTGTAGGCGGCGGTGACGTCGCGGATCACCTGCGGCTTCACGGCGATAACGATGAGATCAGGCACGGCACTGGCCGGAATATCGGTGGGGTCGGCAGCCGTTCCGCATCCCAGTGCGGCCGCGCGCTGGCGCAGGTCGGCATTGGGCTCGACCACGAAAACGGCCGACGGTGCAAGCTTTCCGGATTTCAGCCAGCCCGAGAGCATGGCGTAGCCCATATTGCCGCAGCCGGCGAGAACAAGCCTGATCGTCATCGAAAGCCCTCCGAGGAAAGGCTTCACATAGACGCTCGCGGATCAACGGGGAAGCCCTGTCAGGTGGAGTGGCCCAATCGCGCGCCACGACCGGCGTTACGCAGCGCGACCGGACGCAGCGAAACTTGTCTGAGCCCAAGCACACCGAGCACGAAGAACAGCCACACCGGATCGCCGCGATGAAAGAAGAAGCTTTCGAGGAAGGCGTTGAGCGCGGCGAACAGCACCACCATCATGAAGAAGTCGCCGAGATAGATGTTTTCCTTGCGCAAGGGAATGCGCATGTAGTCGCGCAAAGGGGCGATCAGGAAAGTGTAGACCGCCACGCAAAGCGCCGGAATGCCCATCAGCACCGCGATGTCGAGATAACCGTCATGGCCGTGCACGATGGTCCTGATATCCCACGGCCGGTCGAAGGGCTGATCCTGGTTGAGCAGCAGCGGCGTTCCCCAGAAACTCTCATAACCGTAGCCGGTCCACGGTTTCTTCGCCAGCATCTCGCCGGCGAACTCCCAGAGCGTGGTGCGCCCGGTATAGGTCAGGCCGGGAAAATAGATCGCCGCCAGCTGTTTCACCGGCGGCAGGAAAACGATGCCCAGCGTGCCGACCGCGGTAGCGATGATCGCCAGCGCGAACAGGATCGGCGTGCCGAGTCGCATGCCCATGAGGCTTGGAAACATGACGATCAGGATCGAGAACGGCACCAGGCCGGCCGTGGTCTTGGATCCGGTGTGCAGCATGAACACCATCGCCGCGAAGAAAATTCCGGCGCCCCAGAACCGCTGCCCGCGCCGGAAGAGATAGAGGCCGGCGAAACTGAAGCAGGCCATGACCGGACCGGCGATGTTCTTGTGGGTGAAGACGCCGCGCCACAGGCCGGCATGTTCGGGTTCCTGCGAATCGGCCGTGTGCATTGCCTCGTGCGGAAAGGCGATGAGGCCGAGATAGGAAAGGCCCATGACCGCCACCGCGGTGAAGATGATGACCTTCGAGAAGGCGTCCGCGTCGCGCGGCAGCACGAGGATCGTCGCCATCGTCAGGATGCCGATCATGGTGAAGGAGGCGGCGCGCATCGCCGAGGGCGGGTCTGTCGCCAGCACCACCGACAGAAAGAAGAAGCCCAGCATCAGCACCCAGGAAGGGCTGAGCAGCGAGCGCACGATGCGCGGATCGGCGAAAGCCATCAGCGAAAAGACGGAAACGGCGCCGAGCGAGCCGAAGCCGAGCTGGTTGACGATGTCGCCGCCTTCGCCGGTGAGTTCCGCGCCCGCGGGCTGGAACGGGCGGAAGGACACCATGACGACGGTGAACAGCAACGCCGCGATCGCGGTTGCCACGCCGTCGCGCGTGAACGCGGCGCCGAGCGGCGCGCGCTCAGTTCTTTTCAGGCTGGCGGTATTGCTCATTGGCATATCCGAATTCGGCCAGCACGCGGCCCAGCGCCACATGGACAGGGTAGATTGCGGCCGCGGGCGATCCTGTCCGTGCCAGCCTGGCGGCCCCGCGAAATGGCGAGGCGGCAAGCAGGGCCAGGCTCTTCAGCAACACCTTGACGCCGGCCAGCGGGGTGCCGGCGCGTTTCTTCTTTTCGACCAGCGTCGAGATCACGCCGTTGCGCAGGCTGCGGGCGCGGATCCAGTCGGCCTCGACCCGCCGGGCCGGGACGGTCTCGGTCACGCTGGCCTCGGCGCACCAGCCAAGCGCGAAGCCGCGCTGCGCCGCCCGGCTCAGGAAGTCGGAATCGCCGCCGCCCATGAAATTGAATCTCAGGTCGAGGAACGGCGGCCCCATGGCGGTAAGCACGTTGCGCCCCACCAGGAGATTGCCGGACGAATAGAGCGCCGGCACGAGGCCCGTCTTGCGGTAGGGCGGCGCGAAGACCGGATGCTTGGCCCAGCGCGCATGGGCGGGATCGGCGAAGTCGGGCACTTGCGGGCCACCGACAATATCGGCGCCAAGGCTCTCGGCCGCCCCGCACATCCGTTCCAGCCAGTGCGGGTCGGCTATCTCGTCATCGTCGATGACCAGCAGGTGCCTGAAATTCGGAAAGTGCAGGATCGCCGCCTGCCAGCCGGCATTGTAGGCGCTGCAATTGCCGCGCTGATGCGCGATGATCACCATGCCCGGTATCTCGCCGCGCTCGAACAGCGGCAGCGACGCCTGGGCGCCGGCCCGCGCCTCGGCCTCGTTCTCAATGACGATGACGGCAAAGGGCCTGCCGGTCAGCTGCGCGCGCAGCGACGCCAGCGTTTGCAGGACCTGGTCCGGCCGCTTGAAGGTCGGCAAGGTGACGACGGCTTCGACGGCCTGCGTGTCAAGCCGGGGGGATCGTCCCGCGATCGATACCGAACCGTCCGATGGCAAAGGGATCATCCGTGTCAGCCGCATGGTGGGTCGAGTTCTGTTAGCACCACGACGATAACGTTTCGTTAATCACCTTTCACGGAGTGGCCCTTCAGGCGGGGGTTTTGGGCCGTCGATGCGCGCGCGTTTAATCAAGGGTTCACCGCGCTTTGCTACCGGCTGCACCACAGGATAGGTGAGATGCATCTGCTGTTCGCCACATCGATCGTGCCCGATGGCGCTCTCGCATCGGGCTACGAGATCGCCAATGCTGCAATCATCGCTGCCTTGCGGCGCGCCGGCGCGCGCGTCACCGTCATCGGCTTCATCTGGCCGGGGAAAGCCGCCGCCGATCCTGAAAGCACCATCGTTCTGGGTGCCGTCGACGTGCGCACCGAAAATGCTTCAGCGCTGCAAAAGCTTGCCTGGGTCGGCAAGGCGATGCTTTCGGGCCTCACCTTCGCGTCGGCCAAGTTGCGTGCGGTCTCCGATGCCGAAGTCCTCGCCGCCATCGAGCGCGCCGGCCCCTTCGACGGCTATGTGCTTAATTCCGTGCAGTTCGCCGGCGCCTTCGAAAAACTCTTCGACGAGCGGCCTTCGATCTTCGTCGCCCACAATGTCGAGCATCTTTCGGCGCGGGAAAATGCCGCTGCCGCCCCGGGCATCTTCCAGCGCCTGTTGTTCCGCCGCGAGGCAAGGCTGCTCGAGAGCGTGGAAGAGCGTCTGTGCCGCCGCGCGCGTTTCGTCTTCACGCTGGCCGAGGAAGACCGTTCGGCACTTGGCGCGGCCTCCGACGACCGCTCGGCGGTGCTGCCGCTGGTGACGGGCGCCAGGCCACCGGCGCACAGCGGTCGGCGCAAGATCGAGTGCGACGCGGCGCTGATCGGCACCTGGACTTGGCAGCCGAACCGCATCGGGCTCGGCTGGTTCCTGGACAAGGTGGTGCCGCATCTGCGCCCAGACTTCCGCATCAGGATCGCCGGCAGCATCCCGTCTGACATCGCCTCGACGCATCCCGGCGTCGCTTTCGTCGGACGCGTGCCGGACGCCCAGGCTTTCATACGCGGCGGCGCCGTCATCCCGCTCATCAGCACCGCCGGCAGCGGCGTGCAATTGAAGACGATCGAAACGTTCGAGCTCGGCCTGCCCGCCGTTGCCACCAGCCACGCGCTGCGCGGCATCGACCATCGCCCGGTCAATTGCGCCGTCACCGACGATCCGGTCGCCTTTGCCAAGGCGCTGGAGGCCGCGGCGGCCGATATTACGGACGTCGACGGCAGCGCGTTCCACCGCCGGCAGCTCAAGGCGCTGGACGCCGCCATTCGGTTTGGCCTGGAGAAGCTCGGTCCGGTCATGCAGGAGGCGTTTGCATGAACATGCACGCCGCCCGCGCCTCGTTCGGGCCCGACACATTGAAGACGATCTTCGGCATCTCCGTGCTCGCCATTCGCTGGGACGACGCGATCGCCCTGCTGACGCGGCTGATCGTGGAACGACGCTTCACCAAGGTCAGCTTCCTCAACGCCCATAACGCCAATCTCGCCTACACCGATCCGGTGTTCGCCCAGGCGCTCGACGATTTTCTCATCCTGCCGGACGGCATCGGCGTCGATCTCGCAGCGCAGCTTCTCTATGGCGCGCCGTTCCCGGACAATCTCAACGGCACCGACTTCGTGCCGGCCTTTCTGCGGTCGGTGACCCGGCCGCTGACCGTGGGGCTGCTCGGCGCGACGCGCGTCAATGCCGAGGCCGCGTCGAAGAAGCTCGCGGCGATTGCCGTCCAGCACAGATTCGTGGTCATCCATGACGGCTACTTCTCCGCTGCGCAGGAGCCGGAAATCATCGAACGCATCGCGGCGCTGCGGCCTGATATGCTGCTGGTCGCCATGGGCGTGCCGCGCCAGGAATTGTGGATCGAACGGCACATCGACGAGCGCCACTGCACGCTGCCGGTCGCGGTCGGCGCGCTGCTGGATTTTCTCAGCGGCGCCGTGCCGCGCGCGCCCTTGTGGATACGGCGCCTCAGGCTGGAGTGGCTGTTTCGGCTGGCGGTCGAGCCGGGACGGCTCTGGCGCCGCTATGTGGTCGGCAACCCCTTGTTCCTGTGGCGGGTCCTCAAACAGAAATTGTTGAACCGGCCCCAAGCCGCCGGAGACGTCCGTTGAACGAGAGGTTCGTTCCGGGCGCGATCGCCGAACCCGGACTGCTTCGGGCAACGCCGACGGCAGCCATGGTGACGGCAAGCTATGCGCCGGATTTCGAGCGTTGCCGCTTGCTCTGCGAAACCCTCGACCGGCACGTCACGGGCGTCGCGCATCACTACATTCTGGTCGAAGGCCGCGACGTCAAATTGTTTCGACGGTTGGAGAGCGCCAACCGTTCCGTCGTCGACGAACGTGAGCTGCTGCCGCGCTGGCTGCATGTCTTCGACGATCCGCTCAGCCTGTTCCGGCGGCGCGTCTGGCTCAGCTTGAAGACGCAGCCGCTCCGCGGCTGGCACGTGCAGCAACTGCGCCGCATCGCCGTTGCGGCGCACGCATGCCAGGACGTCCTGGTCTTCTGCGATTCCGACGTCGCCTTCCTGAAGCCTTTCGATTGCGGCGCGTTCTGGCGCGACGGCAAGGCGCGGCTGTTCCGCCGTGACGGCGTGCTTGCGCAGGACGGTCATGACGAGCATCGCATATGGTCGCGCAATGCCGGCTCCGCGCTCGGCATCGATCCGTCGAGGAATTCGGTTCACGATTACATTTCGACGCTGATCGCCTGGCGCCGCGACACCGTGCTGGCCATGTGCAGTCGGATCGAGGAGGTGCATGGCCGAAACTGGGTCGAGGTCGTCGGCTCGGCGCGCAAATTCTCCGAATGCATGATCTATGGCCGCTATGTCGACGATCTGCTGGACGGCGCTGGCCACTTCCATGGCTCGGAAGAATTCTGCCGCGTCCACTGGACCGGTGAGGCGCTGTCGGATGATGAATTCCGTCGCTTCGTTGCCGCCATGGCGCCCGAACAGGTGGCGATCGGCATGCAGTCCTTCATCGGCACCGATACCGGCCGCATCCGCCGGCTGATCGGGCTCGACCGACCCTGATCCTGAAAAGCGAACCGGTTCGCGGAAAGACTGCCCGGATGAAGGATCAGATCGCCTTCGCCGGCTTGCGCAGCGCCGAATAGGTCAGCAGCATCGACGCGAGATAGAGCAGCAGGAAGACGACGTTGAGCGACAGCACCAGCTTCGATGTGTCGGCAATGGTTGTCAGCACATAGGTCAGCAGCAGCGCCTTGAGAGCGGCGAGCAGGCCGAGATTGAGCGCCCGCACCAGCGTCTGGCCGCGCGCGAACAGAAGTTCCGCCTGGTATTCGACCAGATTGCGCAGTCCCGGAACGCCGATCGCAAGCGCCACCAGGGGAGCGGCCTCCGAGACGTTCTTGCCGAGCGCCCCGGGGAAGAAATGCAGCACCACGGCAAGCGCCAGCAGCGCCAGCGTCGAGACCGCGAATACGCCGCCTTCGATGCCGCTCTTGACCGCCAGCCGTGACAAGAGCTCCGGGGCGCGCATCATGCGCTGCACCAGCATCATGGAGAAGGTGCGGATCGGGATCGCCGTCAGGTCGACCAGCCGCATGATGATGGCATAGATGCCGGCCAGGTGCGGCCCGCCGATCGCCAGCACCAGAAGCTTGTCGAACTCCATCTGCAGGTAGAACAACACCTCGGCGCCGGCGACGTAGATCGAATCGGCGAGCCGCCTGAGATAGAGCTCGCCGCGCAGCCGCAGCCGCTGGCGCGGATAGAAGAGGCCGAACGCGACCAGCAGCGAGGCCGCGTTCGCGCCGATATAGAACCAGGACCACACCCAGACGCTGTGTTGCGCCCAGAACATGAACAGCACCGCGCCGGCCGCCCGCAAAGCGGTCGCCAGGATCGCCAGCACGGCGGCACGGCCGAATTTGCCGAGCCCGTTGTTGACGATCAGCGCCACCTCCACCGGCCGCCACAGAAGCGCCTCGGCAAAGACGATTGCCGCGAACACCGGCAGCGGCACGGTGCTGGCAAAGAAGATCAGGTAGACGATGTAGGAGGCCGCGGCGAGCAGCGGCAACGAGACGATGCCCAGCAGCAGGAAGCCTGCGGTGAAGGTGCCGATCAGGTTGGGGCGGATGGTGGCGGTGCGGTAGAGTGCCGAGATGAAGCCGAAGGCCAGAAGCCGCGACAGCATCACTCCGGCGGCCGAGGCGGTGGCGAACATGCCGAACTCGGCGATGGAAAGCGTATTGGCCAAGGCGATGAAGTAGGCGAGTGAAAACACCAGCCGCCCGCCGGCGCCGCTGATCGCTGAAAAATAGTCGCGAACCATCCCCCGTCTTTCGGCCACGAAGGTGCCGATCCGGGCGAGGGGCCGCCTCTGCGGTATGTCGCTGGCCTCAGTCATAGGTCAGGGAAAGGCATAGGCGGCAAAGTTTAACGTGCCCTTCTGAATTCTTCCTGCATCTGCTGAAATTCCAAGCAGCCGGCATCAAGCAATGCTTTCGGCCGCCTAAAATTAACCTTTTGTTTCCTATGCTTGTTTAGCGTGGCTTAACAAATGGCCGACTGCCGCTGTCTGGCGGCTGAAAGTAAGCTCCGCGACAATGGGCGACAGGGAAAATCGTGAGGACTGGAGGCGCGAGCGATCCTTGCTGGCGCTTGGCCAAGCCGTGCGCGGTGAGGACGAGGCATCGCTGGTCTCGCTAGGGGATCGGGCAAATCCGTCATGGCGCGAGGATGCCGCCACACGTCATCGCCTGGCGCGTTCGCAGCGCGAGGCGAAGATGAATCCGGCGCCTTCCGCATCCGCCGCAACGCAACGCTTGCAGCCGGGCGACGAGCCGGCTCCGGCGTCCGCCGGCATTTCGCATTCGCACCATGGGGCCGGTATCGGCGGTTCGGACCCGGCGATGCCGTATGAAGAGACGGTTCCTGAGATCGCCTCGAGCGTTGATTCCCCGCGCAGCACATCCGAACCGCTGAGCGCGAGCGAAGCGGGAGCATCTCCTGGCGAGGATGCCGACAGCCAGCAATGGAAGCCCCTGATCGATCCGATGCAGGTGGTTCGCGGCGTCGCCAGGTCCAAAGCGCTGATCATCACCACGACGGTACTGGGCGCGGCGCTCGGCGTTGCGATTGCCCTGTCGACGCCGAAGAAATACGAGTCCACCACCGAACTGATCGTCGACCCGCGCGACCTGAAGCTTACGGATCGCGATCTCACCCAGGCGGTGGTCATGCCCGACGCGGCGCTCGTCAACGTCGAGAACCAGATCAAGTTGCTGACCTCCGGCACCGTGTTGAACAAGGTTGTCCAGGAGCTCAACCTTGTCGACGACCCCGAGTTCAACGGCCAAGGCAATGGCGGCCTGAGCGTCATATCGCTGATCCGCTCGATCCTGTTGCGCCAGGACGGACCGGGCGGTGTCGACCAATCCCGCCGCCTTTCCCTTGCCATCGTCAACCTGGCCGAGAGCGTTTCGGTCGAGCGCGGCGGCAAGACCTCCGTGATCACCATCGGCGTCACCACGCAGGACGCCCAGAAATCGGCGCTCATCGCCGAAACGATGACGAAGGTCTTCCTGCAGACTTCGGGTGAAATCCAGTCCGACACTGCCGGCCGGGCCAACAACGAACTGACGGCGAAACTCGACGAGATGCGCAAGGGCGTCGAGGCGGCCGAGCGCAAGGTCGAGGATTTCAGGGCCACCCATGATCTTGTCGACGCGCAGGGCCATCTGATCAGCGACGACCAGATGCTCAAGCTCAACGAGCAGCTTTCCGTCGCTCGCGCCCGCACGCTGGAGCTGAACGCCCGCGCGGCCTCGGCACGTCAGGTCAACGTGAATTCGGTGCTCAGCGGCACCTTGCCGGAAGAGATCAACTCCAACTCCATGAGCGATCTGCGCTCGCAATACGCAACGCTCAAGCAGGAGGCTGATCGGGCAGCGGTCCGGCTCGGACCGCGCCATCCCGAGCGCCAGGCGCTCGAGGCCCAGCTCACCGGCGCGCGCGAACGCATCCTCGCCGAACTCAGCCGCATCGCATCGTCGCTGCAGGTTGACCTGAAACGCTCGGTCCAGCTCGAACAGGACCTTGCTTCCCGCCTGGCGCAGATGAAGGTGCGCAGCGGCGATGTCAACAGCGACCTTGTCTCGATGCGCGAACTGGAACGCGAGGCCTCGGCCAAGCGCTCGGTCTATGAGCAATATCTCCTGCGCGCCAAGGAGACCGGCGAGCAGAAGAATATCAACACCGCCAATATGAGCGTAATCTCGCCCGCCTCCATTCCGCTGGAGCCGAACGGGCCGTCGCGCGCCGTGGTGGCGCTTGCCGGCCTGCTGCTGGGCTTTGCCTCCGGCGTCGGTCTCGGCGCCATGCGCGGCGCCTATGAAAGCCTGCGTGAGACCGCCAGGTCACGATCCCGCCGTGACCGCAAGATAGAGGAGCGCCGGGCGCCGCTCGATGACCAGGCATTCCGGGCGCCGCCTCCGCCGGCGCCGCCGATACCGCAAGCATCGCCGCCGCAATCACCGCCGCCGCCACCAGCATCAGTGCCGCCGCTTGCCGCGCAGCCCGGAGCCGCTGCCACCGAGGGTCCAAGCCGGATCGGCTTGCTGATGTCGAGGCTGCGCAAAGCCGTGTCCCGCAAGCCCGCCACCGAGGCGCAGGACGATGCGTTTCCCGGTGCATCTGCATCGGCCGCTGTCGCCGAAGAGGGCCGGCCGGCGAGCACTCCGGCATTTCCCGACTATCCGGCTCCGGATTCCGCCTCTGGACATCGCCCGCCAGCTCCAGACTATCCGCGGCCATCTTTTCAGCCAGACGCGGACGCCGGCTATACGCGGCCCATGGGACCGCCATTGCGGTCGCCCCTGGTGCCGCAGCAGGCGATGTATCCGGCCTCGTCCCATCCCTATGCGCAGCCCTTGGTCTATCGGCACATGCAGCCTTGGCAGACGCGGTCGGCGGCAGGCCATCCCCAGGCCACGGCGCCCTATGGCGCGCCCATGCCCTACCCGGCCGCACCCGCTCCGGCTCAGCCGTCGGCCTATCCCGCCGCGCCGCTGGAGCAGCCCGCCGCCGCCGAGAAGGGCGCCGAGCAGGCGTCGATCGAGGAAATTCGCGCCAGCCTGCGCGAATTTCGCGAGGCTGTTCGCGAGCTTACCGAGAGCCGCGCGGGCCGCCGCTATTTCTGAGCCACAAGATAGTCTCCTGTGTCGAACAAAAGCGCGCCGGTTTCGCGTAAACGGCATCGGACGGCGCTTTGACGGGATTGCGTGTTCGAATTTTCGTCAAAATGCCGCGCGGTGTCTTTGCTGGGGACGCAGCCCGGCTGGCCGGGCCATGCAGGCTTCGGCGCACGCTTGAGAAAAGGATCCAAAGCGCCGCATTTTCGGACGCGGCCGGTTTGGCGGAACGTATCGAGGGGTGATTCATATGGCCGAAGTGATTGACGGCAAAAGCGTTGCCGAAGACGTGGTGCGGACGGTGAAGACCTTGACCGCCGAGCTTGTCGCCAAGGGCAAGATCCAGCCCGGTCTCGCCGTGGTCATCGTCGGCGAGGATCCGGCGAGCCAGGTCTATGTCGCCTCCAAATCCCGCACCGCCAAGGAATGCGGCTTTCATTCGGTCCAGCACACGCTGCCGGCGGATACCTCCCAGGAGGCGCTGCTCAAGATCATCGCCGACCTCAACGCCGATCCGGCCATCAACGGCATCCTGGTGCAGCTTCCGCTTCCCGCCCACATCGACGCCGGCAAGGTCATCCAGGCGATCGCGCCGCAGAAGGATGTCGACGGCTTCCATTTCATCAATGTCGGCAAGCTCGGCACCGGCGAACTCGACACCGCTTTCGTTCCCTGCACGCCCGCCGGCTCGATGCTCCTGATCGAGCGCGTGCGCGGCAAGGATCTGTCGGGCCTCAATGCCGTCGTCGTCGGCCGTTCCAACATCGTCGGCAAGCCGATGGCCAATCTCCTGCTTGCCGCCAATTGCACCGTCACCATCGCGCACAGCCGCACGAAGGATCTGCCGGGACTGGCCCGCACCGCCGACATTCTCGTGGCCGCGGTTGGCCGGCCGGAGATGATCAGGGGCGATTGGGTGAAGCCCGGCGCAACCGTCATCGACGTCGGCATCAATCGCATCCCGGCCCCGGAGAAGGGGGAGGGCAAATCCCGCCTCGTCGGCGATGTCGCCTATGCCGAAGCGGCCAAGGCCGCCGGCGCCATCACGCCCGTGCCCGGCGGCGTCGGGCCGATGACCATTGCCATGCTGATGGCCAATACGTTAGCCTCCGCCTACCTTGCGGCCGGGTTGAAACGGCCCTCCTTCTGACCACCAGAAAGCAGCAGCTTTGCCGAACCCAACTATTCCCTTGGAACGGCCGGTCATGAATGATCCCGTTCAAGGCGGCCGGCAATTCGCATTCCTGCTGGTCGACAAGTTCTCCATGTTCTCGCTGGCCGCCGCGATCGACACGTTCCGTTCGGCGAACCGGCTGCTCGGCCGCGATTTCTACGGCTGGACGACGGTATCGGCCGATGGCGATCCGGTGATGGCGTCCAACGGCTTGCCGCTCAAGATCGACTATGCGGTTGCCGACCTTCCGCCGGTCGACATCCTCTTCGTCTCGGTCGGGCTGACCACGGAGTTTCCCGGCAAGAGCAAGGTTCTGGCGGCGCTGCGCAGCTGGGGCCGGCGCGGCAATGCGCTCGGCGCGCTGTCGGTCGGATCCTATTTGCTGGCCGAGGCCGGCCAGCTCGACGGCTATCGCTGCACCATCCATTGGGAGAACCGCGCCGGCTTCGTCGAGCGCTTTCCCGACATCAACTGCACTGGCAACGTCTTCGAGATCGACCGCAAGCGCTACACCTGCGCCGGCGGCACCACCTCGATCGACCTGATGCTGGAGATCGTGCGCGGCGACTTCGGCTCGAACCTCGCCAATGGCGTCGCCAACCAGTTCCAGCACGAGCGCATCCGCTCGGCCGGCGACCGCCAGCGCGTCGGGCCGGAGCGCGATCTCACCGGCAAGTCGGAGAAGCTCAGGCGCATCGTCGAGCTGATGGCCGACCATCTCGACGAGCCGCTCTCGGCGGTGCAGCTCGCCAAATCGGCCGGCCTTTCGGTGCGTCAGGTGGAGCGTTTGTTCCTGCGCCACCTCAACGTCACGCCCGGCCGCTACTACATGCGGCTGCGGTTGGAGCGGGCGCGCGAATTGTTGCGCCAGACCAACATGCCGATCCTCGATGTGGCGATCGCCACCGGCTTCACCTCGCATTCCTATTTTGCCCAGAGCTACCGGCTGCAGTTTGGCCGCCCGCCTTCCGAAGAGCGCCGCACCACCTACTAAGCCGCGGACAAGCCGCGTCCGGGCTTGTGTCCCAGGGTGGGCTCAAATAGCTTCAGCCGGCGGACGGGGCGGCTACTCAGGAGATTTTGATGGCGGGACTTGCACGGAGCGTCGCTGCGGCGTTTCTCCTTTTGTCGATGACGACATTCGGCTTTGCCGCGAACAAGCTCATCATCATCCTCGACGCTTCAGGGTCGATGTGGGCGCAGATCGACGGCAGGCCCAAGCTGGAAATCGCCCGTGAGTCGCTGAGAAGCGTGCTGCAATCGGTTCCCGCCGACGATGAACTCGGTTTCATGGCCTATGGCCATCGCAAGAAAGGCAGTTGCGAGGACATCCAGCTGATCGTACCGCCGCAGGCCGGCGCGGCGAGCGCGATTTCGGCCGCGGCCGACAGCATGAAATTCCTCGGCAAGACGCCGCTGACATCAGCCGTCAAGCAGGCGGCCGAAGCGCTGAAATACACCGAGGACAAGGCGACCGTCATTCTCATCACCGACGGGCTCGAGACCTGTGGCGGCGATCCTTGCGCGCTTGGCAAGGAACTCGAATCGTCCGGCGTCGATTTCACAGCCGACGTTGTCGGCTTTGGCCTTACGGCCGACGAAGGCAAGCAGATCGCTTGCCTCGCCGACAACACCGGCGGCAGGTACATCCAGGCGTCCGACGAGAAGGCGCTGCGGCAAGCTTTGGTCGAAACCGTCGCCGCACCGGCGCCGTCACCGCCCCCCGCGCCGGCGCCGGCAACCGAACCGGCGCCAGCGCCAGCGCCTGCGCCGGAGCCTGCAAGGCCTGCTTTCAATTTCCAGCCGACCGTGGTGATGGCCGAAGGCGGCGAGCCGATCACCGACGGCAATGCCTGGGAGATTTACAAAGCCAACCCCGACGGCTCGCGCGGCGAGTCCGTCACCACCGAATATGGCAGCTATAGCGGCAAACTCGATCCCGGCGACTATATCGTCGTCGCGCGCGACGACGAAGCCAAGGTCGAGCAGAAGGTCAAGATCGAGGCCGGCCAGGTCCAAAAACCGCTCTTTATCCTGAACGCCGGCACATTGATCATTCACCCGCATGCCAGCCAGGGTGCCGAGATCAGCAGCGAAGCCCGCGTCGATTTCGCCTATCCCGGTGGCAGCACCACCCATTACGGCGACACCCAGGCCATCGTGCCGGCGGGCGAACAGAAGGTGACGGTGCAGATCGGTGCCGGCACGGTGACGGAAACAATCCAGCTCGCCGCCGGGCAGACCGTAGAAAAGGACGTCGTGGTCGGCGTCGGCCAGGCCATGCTCAATGCCTACTATACGTCTGGCGGCGAGAAGGCCGACAATTCGGCCATCGGCTTTGAGATCGTCAAGGCGAAGAAGAAGATCGACGGCAGCCGCGACAGCGTCGAGCACTCCTATGGGGCCGACAGCAAGTTCTGGCTGCCGCCCGACGACTATGTGGCGGTGACAACGCTCGATCTCGCCGTCGTCGAGCAGCCTTTCAGCATCAAGCCCGGCGACAGCCAGGACGTGAAGGTCGTGCTCGATGCGGGCGTGCTCGCAATATCGGCGCCCGGCGCTTATTCGATTGAGGTGTTTTCGTCGAAAAAGGACATCGATGGCAAGCGCAAATCGCTCGGCTTCAACTACGGCGACAACTGGCAGCAGACGATCCCCGCCGGCGATTATGTCGTCGTCCGGCATATGTCGGATGAGGGTCATGACAAGGAGATGCCGGTGACAGTCAAGGCTGGCGAACGGGCCGAGATCACGGTTCAGTAGGGTTTGGTTGTCAGCAACAGAAGGGGCGGCCCACGAGCCGGCCTACCAGGCCGGTCTCGATTGGCGAACCGTCAAGTCAATCAACGACACCTACGACATTCCGGCCGTGCTGAAAGCTCGACCATGGCCGAGATGCGATGAATGTGCTGCCCGAAATCGCCGGCGCTTTAGCCGGCCGAGCGAAGGTTTACCCAGCGGCTCCAGTTACCATACCGAGCGGTTTAAGCGCCTTTCCTCTGTGGGTTTGTCGCGCTCCTAAAACCCTCGACATTTCACGAGTGAAAAGGGGATTTGCGGTCTATACGGAAATCCCGTATGATTGTAGCCCATGACGCAGGACAGGTTCGACTCTGCCAAGGATGCGGCGAACCGCGAAAAGCACAAGTTACCGCTAGCCTTTGGCGATCGGATTTTTGAGGACGACAACCATCTGATTATCCCCTCCATCCGAGAGATCGACGGCGAGGAACGGTTCAAGGTGGTCGGCATCGTCGGGGAGAAGCTGTTCACCGGCGTCTTCGTCTGGCGGGGTGAACAGCCCCGCTTCATCTCAGTGAGAAGGAGCAACAAGGGTGAAGAACGAGCATATCTCGCTACCTGCTGACCCGGCTGACGCCGATGACTTCGACGTGACGGCTGGGGCGATGGACCGGGGCCAGCGCGCCCGCCTGATCCGCAAGACGAGGACCGGGCTTGGCCTGTCGCAGTCCGAGTTCGCCAGCCGCTTCCGGGTTCCGGTCGGCACGCTACGCGATTGGGAGCAGGCGCGGGCAACCGCGCCGGATTTCGCTATCGCCTATGTGCGCGTGATCGGTCAGCATCCGGACATGGTGGCGAAGGCCGTCGCATAGCTGGCGTCACCGAGGAGTTTCGGCTTGCATGTCGTAGTTTCGGCAGCTTCGCGAATTTGCCCATATGGCGAGCTGACGAAAAATTGAGATTTTGTGGTGATTCGGAGGAATCATGAACAGCTAGCGTACGCCGCCAGCGGAGAGCAGTTGCATTCGAGAAGCACAGTGGGGCGAGTTATTTACGGAAAGCCTTGTGCTTTGCCCTTTCGGCCACGTCCGATCTCAGAAATCCTAATCTTCGCAACAAAATAACCGGCTTTGACGACGATCCCCGCGACAAGCAAGTAATCCACATTTCAGCTACGGCGGCCAGGAGCCGTCCCTTTTCATTGCAGTGCGAATTCCGCTGCGTCGGTTCCAAACGCGCTGGCCCCATGGTCGGCTCGACCCACCAGCTGCCGGAATCCGGCGAAGAGCTCACGGCCAAAGCCGAACTCATTACCGATGAGATCGGCTTCCGCTGTCCGACGCAGCGCGAATTCCGCCGCCGGTACCAGCACTTCAAGCGTGCCGGCATCGGCATCCAGCCGGATGATGTCGCCGTCGTGGATCCTGGCGATCGGGCCGTCCTCGACCGCTTCCGGCGTGACATGGATCGCCGCCGGCACCTTGCCGGAGGCGCCAGACATGCGCCCGTCCGTGACCAGTGCGACGCGCTGGCCGCGATCCTGCAGGATGCCGAGCACGGTGGTCAGCTTGTGCAGTTCCGGCATGCCGTTGGCCTTCGGCCCCTGGAAGCGGATGACGGCGATGAAGTCGCCGGTAAGCGTGCCGGCCTTGAAGGCTTCGTTCAGCCCTTGCTGGCTGTCGAACACCTTGGCCGGCGCTTCGATGAGGCGCCGTTCCGGCTTCACCGCGGACGTCTTGATGACGGCATGGCCGAGGTTGCCGGCCAGCACCTTGAGGCCGCCCGTCGGCTGAAAGGCTTTCTTGAACGGCGCCAGGACCTTCGCGTCGCCACTCGCGCGCGGGGCGGCTTCGCGCACGACGCTGCCGTCGGCACCGAGCTTTGCCTCGACTGCGTAGGGTCGCAGGCCTTCGCCCCATACCGTCTGCACATCTTCATGCAGCACGCCTTCGTCGAGCAGCTCGCGAATGAGGAAGCCGAGCCCGCCGGCGGCATGGAAATGGTTCACATCCGCAAGCCCGTTGGGATAGACGCGCGCCAGGAGCGGCACCGCTTCCGAGAGGTCGGAAATATCCTGCCAGGTCAGCGCGATCCCAGCGGCTGCGGCCATGGCGATCAGATGAATGGTATGGTTGGTCGAGCCGCCGGTCGCGTGCAGGCCAACCACGCCGTTGACGATGGAACGCTCGTCGATCATCCGCCCGACCGGCGTATAGGCGTTGCCAAGCGCGGTGATCGCCAGCGCCCGCTTGGTCGCCTCGCGGGTCAAGGCATCTCGCAGCGGCGTGCCCGGATTGACGAAGGAAGCGCCTGGCGTGTGCAGGCCCATGATCTCCATCAACATCTGGTTGGAGTTGGCCGTGCCATAGAAGGTGCATGTCCCCGGTCCATGGTAGGATTTGGACTCGGCCTCCAGCAGTTCGGCGCGGCCTGCCTTGCCCTCGGCATAGAGCTGGCGAACCCTGGCCTTTTCATCGTTGGGCAGGCCTGTCGTCATCGGCCCGGCCGGAATGAACACCGCCGGCAGATGGCCGAAGGTCAGTGCCGCGATCACCAGCCCGGGCACGATCTTGTCGCAGACGCCCAGATAAACGGCGGCGTCGAACATATTGTGCGACAGGCCGATCGCGGCCGCCATGGCGATGACATCGCGCGAGAACAGCGAAAGCTCCATGCCCGGCTGCCCCTGGGTGACACCGTCGCACATCGCCGGCACGCCGCCGGCAACCTGGGCGATGCCGCCGGCCTCCCGCGCCGCTTCCTTGATCAGCGCCGGGAATGTCTCGAAGGGCTGATGCGCCGACAGCATGTCGTTGTAGGAGGTGATGATACCGAGGTTCGGCACCTTGTCGGCACCCAGCGCCACTTTCTCCGAGGGGCTGCACACGGCAAAGCCATGGGCAAGATTGCCGCAGGACAGCACCGCCCGGTTGGCGGTCTGGTTCGATGCGCTGGCGATGCGGCCGAGATAGCGCTCGCGGCCCGGCTTGGAGCGTTGGCGGATGCGCTCCGTGATGGCTTCGATATCGCGTCTTGCGGTCATGGCGTTCGGTCCTTTCAAGCGAGGTCCCGGAAACATCCTCCCGCCGTTTGCCGGGACCAGATAAGTCTAGAGTTAGGGTGCCCAGAAAACCTCTACAGGCCTGGGGGCGGCGTCGAGCACGGCGCGGATCGGCTTTCGCGGACCGGGTGCCACCGCGCCGTCGAAGGCGGTGCGTTTGTCCTCGCCCTCTATGTGCAGCGCCAGGAAGCCGGCATCGACGATGCGCGCCAGCGACAGGGTCAGCCGCGGCTCGCCGGCGCTTGCCGCATGAACCGGCAGCACGATCCTGTGCGAGGACGGGTCGAGCAATTTCGCCAGATCGTCGGCGTCGGGAAAGAATGAGGCGGTATGGCCGTCAGGTCCCATGCCGAGCACGGCGACGTCGAGCGGCCAGGGCAGGGACTGGAGCGCCGCATTGTCCGATGCCGCGGCATCCTCGATGCTGACGGCTTCGTGATAGAGCGGCACGAACCGTGCCGCCGCAGCCGCGTTCTGCAACAGATTGGCGGCCACCAGTCCGGCATTGGAACGCGGCGAGGAGGCCGGCACGAAGCGCTCGTCGATCTGCGTCACCGTTACCTTGTCCCAGGCGATCGGTATTCCCGACAGGGCAGCAAAGAATTTTGCCGGCGTCGTGCCGCCGGAAACGGCCAGTAACGCCGTGCCGCGCGCCGCGATTGCCTTTGCCAGCCGGTCGGCGACGCGGCCGGCCAGCGCAGCCGCCAGTTCCGCGCGGTCGGAAAAGCCATTCCAGTTGTAGCTGGCGCTGTTCAATTGCTCTCGTGCCATGTCCGCCCGTCACGTTCGATCAGCGCTATCGAGGCCGAAGGTCCCCAGGTGCCCGCCGTATAGCCCTGCGCCTCCTGCCTGGCGCTTTCCCAGGCGTTCTGGATCGGGTCGATCCACCTCCACGCGGCCTCGACCTCGTCGCGGCGCATGAACAGCGTCTGGTTGCCGCGCACGACATCCATGATCAGCCGTTCATAAGCGTCCGGCGCGCGGCCGTCGAAGGACTGCGCGAAGCTCATGTCGAGCGAAATCTGCCGCAGCCGCATGCCGCCCGGACCCGGGTCCTTGATCATGATGAATTGTTTGACGCCTTCGTCGGGCTGCAGCCGGATGACCAGCTGGTTGGCGAAGATCGGCCCGGCGCTGTCGCCGCCGAAGATCGAATGCGGGATCGGCTTGAACTCGATGACGATCTCCGAGACCCGGGTTGCCAGCCGCTTGCCGGTCCTGAGGTAGAACGGAACGCCTGCCCAGCGCCAGTTGCCGATCTCGGCCTTGATCGCGACGAAGGTTTCGGTGTTGCTGTCCTTGCCGAGCTCCTCGACATAGCCTTTCACCGGCCCGCCTGCGGAAGCGCCGGCGCGGTATTGTCCACGCACCGTGTGCTTCGGCGCCTCGTTGCCGTTGATGCGCTTGAGCGCGCGCAGCACCTTCAGCTTCTCGTCACGCACGGCGTCGGCGTCCATCGACGATGGCGCTTCCATGGCCACCAGGCAGAGCAGTTGCAGCATATGGTTCTGCACCATGTCGCGCAGCGCGCCGGCCTTGTCGTAATAGGTGACACGGTCTTCCAGGCCGACCGTCTCGGCGACGGTGATCTGCACGTGGTCGATATGGGCGGAATTCCACAGCGGCTCGTAGAGCGCATTGGCAAAACGCAGCGCCATCAGGTTCTGCACCGTTTCCTTGCCGAGATAGTGGTCGATGCGGAAGATCTGGCTTTCGTGGAAATCGTCGCCGACCAGATCGTTGAGCGTTTGCGCAGAGGCGAGGTCGCGGCCGATCGGCTTCTCCAGCACGATGCGCGAATTCGGCGTGATCAGGTCGTGTTCTTTCAGCTTGTGCGAGATGTCGCCGAACAGCGCCGGCGCCACCGCCAGATAGAAGGCGCGGATGCAGTCGCTGTCACCGATCGCCTTTTTCAGTCTGTCGAACCCCGCGCCGCTCGTGGCATCGGCCGGGACATAGGAAAGCCGCGCCAGGAAGGTCTTGAGCTCCTTGGGATCGATATCGGCCGCCTTGACGTGGTCGGAAATAGCCTGCTTGGCGAAAGCCCGAAATTCGTCATCACTCATCTTCGAACGCGATGTGCCGATGATGCGGGTTGGCTCGGAAAATTGATGGTCGCGCTGGCGATAGTAGAGCGACGGCAGAAGTTTGCGTTCCGACAGGTCGCCGGTGCCACCGAAAATGATGAAGTCGAAAGGGTCGACGGGGATGATCTGGCTGGTCATGGTCTATCCGCTTTGACGCCGGTCGCGAGTACGCGGCTGATATATTCTAATCGATTTAAATTTTCCAGTGCCATGGTGTCACATCGACGACCGATCGCTACATATTTGCGTCGGTCCAGATGTGCGCTTGACACTGGCACCAAGCGAAGGCTTGTCGGCAAACGACAACTCCGCCAAGCCTTCGCAGTTGCAGCATAGGACGTGAATGTGACGAAAGCTAAGGGAGAATCAGCGCTTTGCCTGTCGTGGCACAGGCCATGACGCCGGCAGCCCGCGGTAAAAGCCACGCGATGAACCCAGGGAGCGGAAAAACATGCGTCTGAAGGACAAGGTCGCCATCGTCACCGGGGCCGCTTCGGGTTTCGGCGAGGGCATTGCCCGTCGCTTCGCCGAGGAGGGCGCCAGGATCGTCGTGGCCGACCTCAATGCCAAGGGCGCCGAACGCGTAGCCGGCGAGATCGGCGAGGCGGCGATCTGGACCCAGACCGACGTTTCGCAGCGCTCCGAATTCGACGAGATGGTCCATGCCGCCAAAAGCGCCTTCGGACGTATCGACATCATGGTCAACAATGCCGGGTTCACCCATCGCAATGGCGACATGCTCGAAGTCGACGAGGCGACGTTCGACCTGATCACATCGGTCAACATGAAGGCCATCTATCATGCTGCCCTTGCCGTCGTGCCGATCATGGAGCGGCAAGGCGGGGGCGTCATCCTGACCACGGCCTCCACCGCTGGCCTGCGCCCTCGGCCCGGCCTCACCTGGTACAACGCCTCCAAGGGCTGGGCGATCACCGCCACCAAGTCGATGGCGGTGGAACTCGCGCCGAAGAACATCCGCGTCAACTGCCTGTGTCCGGTGGCCGGCGAGACCGGCATGCTGGAAAAATTCATGGGCGCCGATACACCTGAAATCCGCGAGAAATTCCGCGCCTCGATCCCCCTCGGTCGGCTTTCGACCCCGCTCGACATCGCCAATGCGGCACTGTGGCTGGCATCCGACGAGGCCGTCTTCATTACTGGCGTTGCGCTGGAGGTCGACGGCGGGCGCTGCATCTGACGCACACCGTCATCGCTGCGCCAAAGATCGGCTCGGCCGTGCCTGCCTTAATCGTGGCGCTGGTGCGTCAGGCGCCGGTCTTGATGTAGGTTTTGTAGACCCAGCCTGTCTTGCCGTTGTAGACGATCTGGCACCAACGCTTGCAGCTCATCACTTGCACCGAGGTCTTGGCGGGCACCGTGACGATGGCGGCCGCATTCTTCTTCGGGCCGCTACGCATAGTCACGGCCCTGAGGATGCGCCCGGTGCCAGCCGCGGCCGCTTTGCGCGGTTCGGCCTTGCTGTCGTCATCCTGCGCGGCAGATTGCTGCGACGGTACTTGTGGTTGCGCGGCGGGAATGGCGGCGGTCTGCGCGCCATCGGGACTGCTGCCCGCCGCCGGCGCCGGTGCGGCGACCTTGGCGAGCTCGGTGGCGGCGTCGGTGTCGGCAGCGGGTTGCGCGAATGCCGCCGCCGCCGGCTTGTCAGGCGTCTGCCCGGCCTTGCTCGCCGACTGGCCGGAAGCAGCCGGTGCGGTCTTCGATTGGGAGGCGGTCCAGCGCGGGTCGTTCGCCGCGAGCGCCGGAATGGCGGCTTCCGAGACAGCCACGGTCGGCGAGACCTGGTCGGACTTTCGCGCCGCTTGCGGCACCGCCGCCGCGGCTACCGTGATCCCCGCCGGCGCGATCTTCGTCGTCTTCACCGGAACGGCCGGAATGGCTTGCTCTGGATTGGCAACCGCTTGCCGCTCGTTCGCCGGCAATGCCAGCCACAGTGCCACCGCGGCCACGCCGAGCAGCGCGGCCGTGCCGACCGCGGCAATCACCAGATGCGAGTTCGAACGGACTTCCTGCCAGAATGACGGGCGCATGTCGTAGCCGAACTGCATGGCAAAGCGCCGACGTTCCGGAGCACCGAAACTGAAGGGCTCTCTCACTCTTGCCACCTCCATAAGGGGCCGATGTTCTTCGATCAAACACCGCAATGCGTGCGTCGATCACACCGGTCCCAAATCAAACAGCGGGCGGGCCCGCAGAAAATCCCCGTCTATATTCGCCTAGAGATTGCACTTTTTGCCCGCGATTGTGGCATCAGTGCGCCATTGCTGAAGATTCTGCAACGCTTGGATGTCGCGGCCCCCATGATATTACTCAACAATTGTTAAATCCTGTCGCGCAACGCGAACCAGTTGAGCGCCAGGAAAAGCAGCGGCGCGCGCAAGCGCCGGCCACCGGGGAACGGCGGAATCTTCAAATCCTCGATCAGCTTTAGCCGGTCGCGGTTGCCGGCTACCGTTTCGGCATAGAGCTTGCCGAAGAAGTTCGACAGCATGACGCCGTGGCCGGAATAGCCGCCGGCCGAGATCACATTCGGCATGACTTCGCGCACGAACGGCTTTCTCGGTACCGTGATGCCGACATAGCCGCCCCAGCCATGCGTGATTTCGACGTCCCTCAGTGCGGGATAGAGTTCCGCGATCTGGCGGCGGATATGGATATGGATGTCCTTGGGGTCGTTGACGCCGTAGACCTCGCGTCCGCCGAACAGCAGCCGGCCATCCCTCGACTTGCGGAAGTAGCGCACGACGAAGCGGGAATCATCGACGGCCTCGCCGCCCGGCAGCACGTTCGAATCCGCTCCAAGCGGCACGGTCGCGCCGATGAACGACCCGATCGGCATGATGTGCGCGGCACTCACCGGTTCGAGCGTGCCGCCATAGGCATTGACAGCGATCAGGCATTTCTGCGCTGTGATCGTCCCCCTGGCTGTCGAAACCTTCACCGTGCCGCCGCTCGAAACAATGCCGGTCGACGGCGTCGCTTCGAACAATCGTGCGCCGGCCTGTGTCGCCGTCCGCGCCGTGCCGATCACCAGTTTCATCGGATGGATATGGCCGGTGCCGGTGTCGCGCGTCCCGCCGAAATAAGCTGTCGAGCCCAGCCGCTGCGCAGTTTCCGTCGCATCCATGAACGAAATATGCGGATAGGAGAAGCGGCTGGCCATGATCTCGGCATGCGCCTTGTAGTCGTCGACATAGCGCGGCTTGTGCGCAACCGAGAGCTGGCCCGGCATGTAGTCGATATCGATCTGGTTGGCGGCGGCGAATTCGAGCAGATGCGCCTTCGCCTCCTCGGCGAGGTCAAACAGTGCCTTGGCGCGGGAAAACCCGTACTCGGCCTCCAATTCCTCGGCCCAGGCGCGCTGCCCGGTGCCGAGCTGGCCGCCATTGCGCCCGGAAGCGCCCTCTCCGAAGCGATACGCCTCGATCAAAACTACATTGGTGCCCGCCTTGGCCAGATGCACCGCCGCCGACAAGCCGGTGAAACCGCCCCCAACGATAACGACGTCGCAGCTCCGGTCACCGTCCAGCGCCGGATACTCGGGTCGCGGGCCGGCCGTGTCCTCGTACCAGGAACGGCCGGGGGAGATCGGGGATTGGTAGGGCATGATGCTCACGGAGTAGGGGAGTAGGGGAGTAGGGG